>DASWVJ010000406.1:0-1677 GCA_036406295.1 Bradyrhizobium sp. | reverse complement strand
CTCTTCCTGAAACACACTGAATTCGCCCGCCACCTCCTCGAGCGGCTTCTGCTTGTCGGCCCAGTGCAGCGCGGTGTAGTCGAACCCGTGCACGATGGTAGGTTTGACGATTTCGAAATAGGGCGAAATGTCGAAATCGCGCGGCATGTAGAGCGAGGAGTCGCGGATGTGCAGGATTTCCTTGCGGGCGCGCCGCGAGCCGGCCTTGGTGATCTTCGGCAGGATCGGATAGCGCACGGCGTCGAAGGCCTGCGCGATCAACGCCGAGCAGATGATCTTGGTGGGATCGCCCGACCCGAAGGCAATCATGCGCCGCCGCCAGCGCTGCGGCACCGGCAGCGGGATCAGATAGCGCATCAAATCGACGATGTTCTTGGTGTCGTAGCCGAAGCCGATCCGGTTGATGGCATAGCGGCAGACGGTGTAGCGGTCCTCATAGGACAGGCCGACCGGGCGGCAGAGGCGGGTGTGATAGGAAAAATATTTTGACAGCGGCGCGGAGGTGACGCCCTCGCCAACATTGGCCTCGATCAGCACATGCGGCTCGCCATCAGGCTCGGAGGCGCCGTCCACGGAGCCAACATAAAGCGCGGCATGCGACCAGGTCGACTGCGTCAGATATTTGATGATGCCGGAAATCCGGCTGTTGCCTTCGACCAGCAGCACGTCGCCTGGCTGGACGATGCCGCGCAGATGCTCCGGATCGCTCGGCGTGAACGGCTCGTAGCCCGGAACTTCCTTTTGCAGGTAGCTCGCGATCAACTTGCCGATGGTATCGAGCATTACGCCCATAACTTCCCCCCAAGCGGTTTGGAACCGCTTTTTCCCTCCTTATCATGGTCGAAAGCTGTTGCAATTCGGTTCATCGCATGCGCCGATCAATCATGATTGATTCACCATGAGTGTTGCTGCACGCCTGCGAATGCGGCAAAGTTCGCAACATGTTCTCTGCCGTCTCAAGCGCCCGGAAACCATGACATGACAATCACGCGCCGCAACTTCCTGTCGGCGTCCGCGGTCTTGGCGACGGCTCCATTGCTCGGCCGGCCCGGCTGGGCCGCGCCGCTGCCGCGGGAGGCCGACATCGTCGTGATCGGCGCGGGCGCCGCCGGCATCGCTGCGGCGCGGCGCATCGTCGCCGCCAACCGCAAGGTGGTCGTGCTGGAGGCGGCGAGCCAGGTGGGCGGCCGCTGCATCACGGATATTTCGAGCTTCGATATTCCGTTCGACCGCGGCGCTCGCTGGATCCACAATCCCGAGACCAATCCGATGATCAGGCTTGGCCGCGCCGCCGGGCTCGAGATCATGCCGGCTCCTTCGGGGCAGAAAATCCGCATCGGCCGCCGCAATGCACGCGCGAGTGAGACGGAAGAGTTTCTGGCTGCGCTGGTCAAGGCCAACCGGGCCATCGACGAGGCCTCGCGCAGATCGGACGTCTCCTGCGCATCGGTGATGCCAAAGGAGCTCGGCGACTGGGCGAACACGGCCGAGTTCGTGCTCGGGGCCGGCTTTGCCGGCAAGGATCTCAAGGATATCTCCGTCGTCGACAAGGCTCGTGCACAGGACCGCAATTCCGCCATCGCCTGCCGGCAGGGCCTGGGGACGCTGATCGCAAAACTCGCCGAGCAATTGCCGCTGTCGTTGTCGACGCCCGCCAACCGCATCGAATGGGGCAAC
>DASWVJ010000405.1:0-10087 GCA_036406295.1 Bradyrhizobium sp. | reverse complement strand
TTTGCCCCCTTCAGCTATGCCGGAGGCGTCTATTCACACGTCACGCGCGAGATGACTGTGTCTCTCGTGATCGGTTACGTCCTGCACAATCTCGCGCTGCTAGCGGCGCCCGTTGTGCTTGCGCTGCTGGCGCTGACCTTGGGCGCGCGCTGGTGGTCGCCCGCTGCTGTCATGGCGCGCACGTGGTCGCGCGGGCCGAATCCGGGCGTCAACATTTCGCAGGCATTCAATGTCTGGATGATCCAGCTCATCGTTGCGATCGGTCCGCCGCTCGGCGCCCTGTTCTTCGTTGTCTATCTGAAGACCGATTGGGGAATATCGCTGTTCTTCCTGACCCCGCTGGCGCTCGTGGCCCTTCCGGTGCTGCGGGTGCAGCGTCTGGCGCTGTTCAACATCACGGTCATCTGGCTGCTGATCAGCCTTGGCGCGCTGATCGCCTCACCCTGGATCGCGAAGCAGGAGATGGTGTCCAATTCCGGCGGGCCGTGGACCTACGTGGCGCGGTCGGAACTGGCGCGCGAATTGACCCAGGCCTGGCGCTCGCGCTTCGGCACACGCTGGGCTGTCGTCGTCGGCAACATGGACGTCAGCAATCCGCTCGCGTTTTACAGCCCCGACCATCCCACACCCTTCACGCCGGGCGAGGAGTGGTCGTCGGGCCTGACGTCGCTCGAGGAAGCCAGGCGGCTCGGCTTCATCGGCGTCTGCGACACGGCAACCACGTGGAACCTGCCGGCGTGCGAGGACTGGATGGCCAGGAATGCAGGTAACGCCGAGCAGCTTGTAATGACGTCGCAACGGTTCTATCGCGGACATCCCGGGCCCTCGCGAAACTGGAAAGTCTATATCGTGCCGCCGGCGAAATAATGCCGCGGCTCAGGAGAGGGTAAGCATGGATCTCGATCTCTCAGGCAAGCTTGCGCTTGTCACCGGCTCGACGCGCGGCATTGGGCTCGCGTCTGCCAAAGGGCTGGCCGAGATGGGCGCCGAGGTGATCGTCAACGGGCGCGAGCGCGCCGCGGTGGATGAGGCCATCGCGCAAATCAGGAAGATCGCGCCGACGGCCAGGCTGCAGGCAGCTGCCTTCGATCTCGGCGGCGCCGAGGGCTGCGCGGCGATCGCCAAGCAGTTCCCCGCGGTCGACATCCTCGTCAACAATCTCGGTATCTACGAGCCAAAGCCGTTTTTCGAGATCGAGGATGCCGACTGGTCGAGGATGTTCGAGGTCAATGTCATGAGCGGCGTGCGCATGACGCGGCACTATCTGAAGCGGATGCTGGAGAAGGACTGGGGCCGCGTGGTGTTCGTCTCGAGCGAGTCCGGCGTGTATGTGCCGAAGGAGATGGTGCATTACGGCTTCTCCAAAGCCGCCCAGCTCTTCATTGCGCGCGGCGCGGCCGAGCAGACCAAGGGCACCAATGTCACCGTGAATTCGGTGCTGCCGGGCCCGACCTGGGTCGAGATGGTGCCGGAGCGCCTTGCCGCGCGCGCCAAAGACATGGCAACGACAGTCGACGATCTCGTCGCTCGCACTTTTTCCGAGCGCCGGCCGGCTTCGCTGTTGCAGCGCTACGCCAAGCCGGAGGAGGTGGCCAACCTGATCTGCTATCTCTGCTCGAAGGCATCGAGTGCGACGAACGGCGCCGCGCTCCGCGTCGACGGCGGCATTGTCACCAACCCGTTTTGAGGCTTGTTTGCAGTATCCACTCGTCATGCCCGGGACAAAGCCCCGGCCATGACGGGACAAGGGCTCAGGTGCCTTCTTCGTTGAACTTGTCGGCGACCAGCGCGGCAATCGCGTCGAGCGCGGCTTGCGCTTCGGGGCCTTTGGCGGAGACCAGGATCGTGGTGCCCGGTGCTGCCGAGAGCATCATCAGTCCCATGATCGAGGTGCCGCCGACGGTTTCGCCGCCGCGCGTCACCCAGACTTCGGCTTCGAACTTCTCGACCAGTTGCACGAACTTGGCGGAGGCGCGCGCATGCAGGCCGCGCTTGTTGACGATCAGCAGTTCGCGGGAGATGGCATCGGGCGGCACGGCCGCCCCGGCATTGTTTGCGGGCGCCGCCTCCTCGCTCATTTGCCGGCAAGCACGCGGCTGGCGATGGTGACGTATTTGCGGCCGGCTTCCTGCGCCATGGCGATCGCATCGGGCAGCGAGCGCTCTTCGCGCACCTTGGCGAGCTTGACCAGCATGGGAAGATTGATGCCCGCGAGCACTTCCACCTTGGGACGGCTCATGCAGGAAATGGCGAGGTTGGAGGGCGTACCGCCGAACATGTCGGTGAGGATGGCAACGCCATCGCCGCTATCGACGCGGTTCACCGCTTCGATGATGTCGTTCCGACACAGATCGGAATCGTCCTCGGCGCCGATCGTCACGGCCTCGATTTGCTTTTGCGGACCCATGACATGCTCCAGCGCCGCCCTGAATTCGTCGGCAAGGCGCCCATGGGTCACAAGCACTAGACCAATCATTCCGGAAACTCCTCGCGGGTGCATTTGGTGCACCGCACGAACGCGCCACTTTGACCATCCCGAGCCCCGGCGCAAGAGGGGTTCGTTGCGATTCGTCCCGGACAAATGGGGCCGCTTCGGGAGGACGCGCCGGTCTTATTCCGTCGCGATAGTGCGGCTTATATGGTTAGCAATTCCTTTCCGACAATCGGCCGAAGGTCGGCCTGCGTTTGTGCCGTCGGTTGTAGTCAGTGCGGCTACAATCAGCGGCAATGGTGAAAACGGTAGATTTACGGGGATTCGAGGTATTTTAAAACCATCAATCTGGGTGATGAGTGCTTCGGTCGCAGGCAGTCGTCCTGCATCCTCGGCCGCCAGATCGACGACGAGACCGACCACGGCCTCCTCGACATACTCGATCCGCCGGATGCCGAGGCCCCGGATTTCGATCAGGCCGGCCAGTTCCCGCACCGGCCGGACGATCAGATTTCCGGCGCTTGTGTCGAGGTAGACACGATCGTCCCCGATCAGAATGGCCCGCGGAACCTGCCCCGAGCGGCCGGCGAGAATCAGGTCGAAGGCGAGACGCGACTTGCCGGAGCCGGAGGGGCCGCGGATCAGCACGGCGCGCTCGCCGACCAGCACGGCGGAGGCGTGCACCGTGGGCTTGTCGGTCATTGCGCCGGCAGCCTGACGACGAAGCGCGCGCCGGCCACCGTCGGCTGGCCGTCTTCATCGACCGGGCCCGGACGGTTCTCCGCCCAGATGCGTCCGCCGTGCGCGTCGATGATCTGCTTGGAGATCGAAAGCCCAAGCCCCGAATTCTGGCCAAAGCCCTGGTGCGGCCGGTCGGTGTAGAAGCGCTCGAAGATGCGCTCCAGCGCATCGTCGCGGATACCGGGGCCATCGTCGTCGACGACGATTTCGATCTCGGAGCGAACGCGGCGGCAGGTGATGCGCACCTTCTTGCCCGGCTCGGAGAAGGACTGCGCGTTGGAGAGCAGGTTCGAGATCACCTGGCCCAGCCGCGAATCGTGACCGGGCACCGCAAACGTATCGGACGAGCTGCGGCCCTCGAAGCGGACTTCGACCGCGACGTCATGGCCGAGCCGGGTTTCGTTGGCGACGGAGGCCAGGGTCGTCAGCAGCCGGCGCAGGTCCACCAGCGTCATGTCCTGCCGCTGCAGCTCGGCGTCGAGGCGGCTGGCATCGGAAATATCCGAGATCAATCGATCGAGCCGTTTCACGTCGTGCTCGATCACCTCGAGCAGCCGCGCACGGCTGGCATCGCTGCGCGCCAGCGGCAGGGTTTCCACGGCCGAGCGCATCGAGGTCAGCGGGTTCTTCAATTCGTGGGCGACGTCGGCGGCGAACATCTCGATCGCCTCGATGCGGTTGTAGAGGGCGTCCGTCATGTCGCGCAGCGCGCCGGACAGATGGCCGATTTCGTCGCGGCGGCGGGTGAAGTCGGGGATTTCCACGCGGGTGCGGATACGGCGGCGAACACGCTCGGCGCTGTCGGCCAGCCGCCGCACGGGACCGGCGATGGTGCTGGCGAGCAGGAGCGACAGCATGATCATGACCGCGGAGGCGACGCCGCCGACCTTCAGAATCGCAAGCCGCTCATTGGTCACCATCTGATCGATGTCGTCGCCCTGCGTCGACAGCAGCAGCGCGCCATGTACCGCGCGGAAACGCTGCACCGGAACGGAGACCGAGACAATGACGGCGCCGCGTTCGGTGACGCGCACCATGCTGCTCTTCTGGCCTTCCAGCGAATGGGCGACTTCGGAGTAACCCTTGCCGTTATCGAGCTCGCGATAGACCGGCAGGTCGCCGCGATTGAGCCATGTGCGGACTGCGCTGAGGCCGCGCTCGACCATATTCGGCTTTTCAGCCGACGGCGGCGGCAGCTCGATGCGCAGCACGTCGCCGCGGCCGAACAAATTGCGGCTGTCGACGATCAGCCCGCCGTCGCGGTCGTAGATGCGGGCGCGGGTCTTCGTGGGCGAGATCAGGCGGCGCAGGATCGGCGCGACGCGCTCGGGATTGATCGGGAAGTCGGAATATTCGTCCGGGATGCCGTAGCTCTCGCCGGGCTTGAGATCGAGCAGCTTGTCGACATCGATGGTCGGCGTGTTGGTCTCCACCGTGGCGGAGGCCGCGATCGCGACCGCGATGATTTCCGCCTGCACCACCAGGCTCTGCGCGCGCGCCTCGATCAGGCCGGCGCGGAATTGCGAGAGATAGAGGATGCTCGCCACCAGTGCGACGAGGCCGGCAAGGTTGAGCGAGACGATGCGGCGCGTGAGGCTCGAGAACGACAGCGCAAAGAAGAACTGCCAGGCGCGGCTGAGCCAGCCCAGCGGCCGCCACCGGTCCTTGTCCGTCGTGGTTTTTGCGGCAGACGCGTGTTGATCGAGCGACGGCGCGGCGTCCTCGGTGTGCAGACTCTGATGGAGCGGCGTTCGATCAAGCACAGGCAAAGCTGCCGGTTGTTACCCTGGTCCCGCGATGCAATTCGCGGCCGCACCTTACCCCGGATGCGCGGCCGATGTCAGTCGATACAGGCACGCGTCAGGCGCGCGTCAGGTTTCCTTGAAACGATAGCCCACGCCGTACAGCGTTTCGATCATCTCGAACTCGTCGTCCACCATCTTGAACTTCTTGCGCAGCCGCTTGATGTGGCTGTCGATGGTGCGGTCGTCGACATAGACCTGGTCGTCATAGGCCGCATCCATCAGCGCATTGCGGCTCTTCACCACGCCAGGGCGGGTGGCCAGCGCCTGCAGGATCAGGAACTCGGTCACCGTCAGCGTCACTGGCTCGTTCTTCCAGGTGCAGGTGTGGCGCTCCGGATCCATGCGCAACAGGCCGCGGTCGAGCGCGCGGGCATCGGGCTCCTTGGGTGCGGCGGTCGGATCCTTCGGCTGCGAGCGGCGCAGCACGGCCTTCACCCGCTCCACCAGCAGCCGCTGCGAGAACGGCTTGCGGATGAAATCGTCGGCACCCATCTTGAGACCGAACAATTCGTCGATCTCTTCATCCTTGGATGTCAGGAAGATCACCGGCAGGTCGGACTTCTGGCGAAGCCGCCGCAGGGTCTCCATGCCGTCCATACGCGGCATCTTGATGTCGAGGATGGCGAGGTCCGGCTGACTGGTGCGGAAGCCGTCAAGCGCCGATGCGCCATCCGTATAGGTCATGATGCGATAGCCCTCGGCTTCGAGCGCGATCGACACGGATGTGAGAATGTTGCGGTCGTCATCGACCAGGGCGATTGTGGGCATGAGCCTGCTTTCAGTATTGAGAGTGGCTTAAACGGCGCGCAATCCAGCGGTCCGCCGCACAAATGGGCTTTGAACTCAGTCAAACGAGCAATGCAAGCTGGGCTGAAGTGTGACCGAGTTCCTTTAAAACGCTTTCCCGAGGGAACCGCGTTCCAACCCATCTGAGTCCCGTTTAGCCCAAAAAAGAGACCAATTGCAATAACATGGCAGGAAATTCCTGATGCAGCCTACCCCTGACTTTAACCCTTCCGGATCAGCCAAATCCCTCCTTCGGAGGAGCCGACAAGGGGCCCTCGCGACCCTGATGGTTGATGGCGGCGACCCCTATTGCTCGCTGGTCAATGTGGCCACGAACCCCGATGCATCGCCATTGCTGTTGATCTCGCGGCTTGCCGTGCACACCAGGAATATCCTTGCCGACGCACGGGTCTCGCTGATGCTCGATGAGCGCGTCGCAGGCGATCCGCTCGAGGGTGCCCGCATCATGGTGGCGGGACGTGCCGAGGAGCTTTCCGGCGACGCCGTCGCCCTTGCGCGTCGCCGCTATCTCGCCGCGCATCCGTCTGCGGAAGCGTTCGTCGATTTCAAGGACTTTGCCTTTTTCCGGATCGCCGCATCGGGGCTGCATCTCGTCGCCGGTTTCGGCCGCATCATCGACCTGAAGCCAGCACGATTCTTGACCGACATTTCCGATGCCGCCGACCTGCTCGAAGCCGAGGCCAGCGCGGTTGAGCATATGAATGAAGATCATCGCGAGACGATGAATCTGTATGCGACGAAGCTCCTGGACTCCGAGGCCGCCGAATGGCGCTGCACCGGCTGCGATCCCGAAGGCATGGACATGCAGGCGGAGGGGCGAACGCTGCGGCTGGAATTCCCGGAGCGGGTCAGGACGGGTGCGGAATTGCGCAAGATTCTGGTGCAGCTGGCAGGCGAGGCCCGGGCCAGGCAATAGGCCCGGCGACCTGCCTCGTGCAGCATTCCGAGCGCGGCCGACACCGAATTGCGGTGCGGCGCGGGCGTTGATCGCGCCAGGCTGGCGTAGGCGCTGCCGCAACTGCCCGATACCGCCGACGAGTTCAATGCCGTCACAAAAGAGCTCGGCGTTGCCGTCGATGACATTCATCTCGGCAGTGACGCCGGCGACACTACGCCGACAGAGTTCGATGACGGGCTGCTTGCCGCGAGCGAAGTCGCACAGCTCAAGCTCAATGCCGACCGGGTCGTGCTCTCTGCCCGCAATACCACCGTCGGCGCCAAGCCGCGCGCGGAAGCGCTCTCGGGCCCTTGCGCGGTCATTCTTCTTCACCGGTGCGCGAGTGCTGCTGTTGGCGTTCTGGGGACCTTTTGCGCTGATCGGTAAGGGGGGTGGCTGCTGAACCGGATATTTGTTGCAGTATTTTGCACCGCAAAAAGCATTGCGGCGCGACGCTTCGCCGCGTGATTTTACAGGCCGAAAACGGCCGCGTTTGGCGGTGAAGATGTGTGACACATCAGCATGCCATCGAATAAACCAAATATGGCGGGATCGGCTTGGCAAGCCGTGCGTTGCAAAGTAATAGGTCGCCGGACCGGGGCTTGACGGCTACAATTTGGAGGTCACCGCGAGCGGCGCCTTGGCAGCAAGTGCGCCTGATATACGCGGACTTCGAGGAGGATTCCTTCGTGAAAGAGACGGGCGTGCGCAACGGTGCCTTTGGCGCCGACAAATTCGGCTTAAAAAATCTCAAGACAGTGCACTGGAATCTGGGAGCGCCCCAGCTCTACCAGTACTCGCTGTCCGCGGGTGAGGCGGTGTTGTCGGCCGATGGTGCGCTTTGCGCGGACACTGGTGAATTCACCGGCCGCAGTCCGAAGGACAAGTTCACGGTGCGCGACGCCACCACCGACAAGAAGATGTGGTGGGCCGGCAACCAGTCGATCACTTCGGAGCAGTTCGCCGCGCTCTATGCCGATTTCCTCAAGCATGCCGAAGGCAAGACGCTGTTCGCGCAGGATCTCTATGGCGGCGCCGATCCGAACTACCGCATCAAGACCCGCGTATTCACCGAACTCGCCTGGCACTCGCTGTTCATCCGCACGCTGCTGATCCGCCCCGAGGCGATCGAACTGTCGGCGTTCGTGCCTGAGCTGACCATCATCGACATGCCGAGCTTCCGCGCCGACCCGAAACGTCACGGCGTACGCTCGGAGAACGTCGTCGCCATCGATTTCGCCCGCAAGATCGTCCTGATCGGCGGGTCTTATTATGCCGGCGAGATGAAGAAGTCGGTCTTCACCACGCTGAACTACTATCTGCCCGAGAAGGGCGTGATGCCGATGCACTGTTCGGCCAATGTCGGGCCCAAGGGCGACACCGCGATCTTCTTCGGCCTGTCCGGCACCGGCAAGACCACGCTGTCGGCCGACCCCAACCGCACGCTGATCGGCGACGACGAGCACGGCTGGGGCAATGACGGCGTCTTCAATTTCGAGGGCGGTTGCTACGCCAAGTGCATTAAGCTCTCGAAGGAAGCCGAGCCGCAGATCTTCGCCGCCTCCACCCGCTTCGGCGCCGTGCTCGAGAATTGCGTGCTCGACGAAGACACCCGCGTGGTCGATTTCGACAACGGCTCGAAGACGGAAAATACCCGCTCGGCCTACCCACTGGATTTCATCCCGAACGCTTCGCGCACCGGCCGCGCCGGCCAGCCCAAGAACGTGGTGATGCTGGCCGCCGACGCCTTCGGCGTGCTGCCGCCGATCGCAAAACTCTCGCCGGCGCAGGCGATGTATCACTTCCTCTCCGGCTATACCGCCAAGGTCGCCGGCACCGAGCGCGGTCTCGGCAGCGAGCCGCAGCCGGAATTCTCCACCTGCTTCGGCTCGCCGTTCCTGCCGCTCGACCCGTCTGTCTACGGCAACATGCTGCGCGAGCTGATCGCCAGGCACAATGTCGACTGCTGGCTGGTCAACACCGGCTGGACCGGCGGCAAGTATGGCGTAGGCTCGCGTATGCCGATCAAGGTGACACGCGCGCTGCTGACGGCGGCGCTCGACGGCTCGCTGCGTAACGTCGAATTCCGCACCGACAAGTATTTCGGCTTCGCCGTGCCGACCGCGCTGCCGGGCGTGCCGAGCGAAATCCTCGATCCCGTCAACACCTGGAAGGACAAGGCCGAGTTCGACAAGACGGCGCGCGCGCTGGTCGGCATGTTCCAGAAGAACTTTGCCAAGTTCGAAGCCCAGGTCGACGCCGACGTCCGCGCCGCCGCGCCCGAGGCCAAGCTCGCGGCGGAGTAAACTAGAGAGTCATGCCGGGCGTGCGAAGCGCGAACTCTGATGCGCTCTTGCGCATCCGAGAATCTCGATATGAGTAAACCAACCAGTGGATTCCGGGTCGGTCCGAAGGCGGACCGTCCGGAATGACAAAAAGGGCGGCCCCTCGGGCCGCCCTTTTGCTGTCTACCGTCCCTGCAGCATTGCGTTAGTCGGCGTGCGCCGATCCGTGATCTGCAAGCCGAACAGGCTGCCGAGCAGTTCAACGGCGGTGCGCGCGGTGCGGCCGCGCTCGTCGAGGAAGGGATTGAGCTCGACGATGTCGACCGAGCGCACGATGCCAGAATCGTGCAAGAGCTCCATGATGAGATGCGCTTCGCGATAGGTGGCGCCGCCCGGCACCGTGGTGCCGACGCCGGGCGCCACGCCCGGATCGAGAAAATCGACATCGAAGGACAGGTGCAGCACGCCATTCCTCGCTCTTACGCGCTCGATGACGCGGCGAATCAGCACCGCGACGCCGTGCTCGTCGATCGCGCGCATGTCGGCAATCGCAATGCGCCGCTCGTGGACGAGCTTCTTCTCCAAGGGATCGATCGAGCGGATGCCGAACAGGTCGAGCTGGTCCGGCGTGATGGAAGCGCGGACCTGGTTGCCGAGCAGCTGGTCGAGGCCGGGCTCGCCGCACAAAAATGCGGCCGACATGCCGTGCATGTTGCCGGTGATGGTGGTGGCCGGCGTGTTGTAGTCGGCATGCGCATCTAACCACAGAACGAACAGGGGTCGACCCATCTCCTGCCAGTAACGCGCGACGCCGTTGACCGAACCCATTGAAAGCGAGTGATCGCCGCCCATGAAGATCGGGATCGCACCGGTTCGCGCAATAGTGAAGGCATGCTCGCTGAGCACTCGGATCCAGCTCTTCACCTCGTCGTAATATTTGGCGTTCGCCGGCGGCGGGCCGTCCGAGACGACATTGGGTCGCGCCAGGTCGCCGCGATCTTCGACGGAAAATTCGAGCTCTTCCAGCAGCCGGGCGATGCCCGCGGTGCGCAGCGCCGCCGGCCCCATCAGCGTGCCGGCC
>DASWVJ010000404.1:0-6133 GCA_036406295.1 Bradyrhizobium sp. | reverse complement strand
GCTGTAGGCCCCCGAAAAACCCTGCGCATTGGAGGCGGCGACCGAAGCGACATGGACGAGACTGCCGCGCCCGAGCTTGCGCATCTGCCGGCCGAAGATTTGCGCGCAGAGGAAATAGCCGGTGAGGTTGACCGCGAGCGTCGCATTCCATTCGGCGAGCGACAGCGCGTCCAGTCCGCCCGCGCGCAGGATCGCCGCGGTGTTGACCACGATGCTGCACGGGCCGAGCGAATTTTCGATCCGCTCCGCCACAGCGGTGACGCTCGCGGCATCGGCCGTGTCGCAAGCCGCCACGACTGGCTCGGCGCCCAGCGCCCGCAATTCGCTCCGCGTCGTCTCCAGGCCCTTTTCGTCGCGATCGACGACCGCGACTTTGGCGCCCGCTCTGGCGAAACTCGCGGCGGTCGCGCGGCCGATGCCGCCGCCCCCGCCGGTGACGACAGCAACGCGGCCGGACAGGCCAAGCCAATCGGAGGAATCTTGTGCGGGCGCTGCCATCGTTTTCTCCCATCCTGTCATGTCTGATCGCACTATAAACGCGGCCTGCGCAGCTGCTATATGCGATAGCCGGCCGACGGGCCGGGAATCCGACATGGGCGGCGAGGACATTCAGGGAGACTGAATTTGCTGCAGAGAATGGCGAGCCTTCTGGTCGCGCTCGCGATCGGCCTTGCATCGATCCCTGCCCATGCGCAGGCCCCCTACCCCAACCGTCCGATCCGCATCGTGATCCCGTTCGGGCCGGGCGGCTTTGCCGACATCACGGTGCGCCTGCTGGCACAGAAGCTCACCGAGCGTACCGGCGCGCAGGTCGTGATCGAGAACCGTCCCGGCGCGGGCGGCATTGTCGCGGCCTCCTCCGTGCTCTCCTCACCGCCGGACGGCTACACCCTATTCGTGTTCTCCAGCGGCATTGCGCTGTCGAAGTCGCTGCTGAAGTCCATGCCGTTCGATCCGGTGACGGCCTTTGCGCCGATCTCGACCATGGCGCAGTTCGACCTCCTGCTGCTGGTGAAAGCGGACTCGCCGGTCAAGACGCTGAAGGACGCGCTCGACGCCGCCCGCCGCGATCCGCAGAAGTTCAACGTCGGTACCATCAATCCCGGCTCTACGCAGAATGTCACCGGCGAACTGTTGCGCTCGGTGACCGGCATTCCCATGACCGTCGTGCCGCACCGGACCACGGGCGAGGTGCTGACCTCGCTGCTCCGCGGCGACACCCAGCTCGCGATCGATGCCCTTGCTCCGCTGAAGGCCGCGGTCGACGAAAAGCAGATCCGCGCCATCGCCTCCTCCGGGAGCAAGCGCTCGCCGCAGCAGCCGGATGTGCCGACGATGCGGGAGCTCGGCGTCGACGCCGTGGTCGACGGCTGGAATTCGCTGGTGGCGCCGGCGGGCACGCCGCGCGAGGTGATCGACTATCTGAGCGGTCACGTCCGCGCCGTCGTCGCCGACGGCGAGTTCCGCAAGCGCATGATCGAGCTTGGCGGCGAGCCCGCGAGCTGTTCACCGGAGGAACTGGAGGCGCGGCTGAAATCCGACGTCGACATGTGGGCCGCCGTGGTGAAGAAATCCGGGCTGTCGCCCAACTGAGGAACGCCATGTCCGACAGTTTCAAGATCGACGCCCATGTGCACGTCTTCACCACGGACATGCCGCTGATCGACAATCCGCGTCATGCGCCGAAATACAGCTTCACCCATGACGAGCTCGTCGCGACGCTCGATGCCAATGGCGTCGAGCGCGCGGTGATCGCGGCTGCCAGTCCCTGGGGCGATTACAACGACTACACCTGGACGGCGCTGCGCGCGCATGGCAAGCGGTTGCGCGGCACCGCGATCTTCCATCGTCCCGTGGAGCGTTCGGCTCTGGAAGCGATGAGCCGCGACGGCTTTGTCGGCATCAGGCTGCCGTTCATCGGCCTGCCGAGGCTCCCCGACATCACCACGTTCGATTACCGGGCGCTGTTCCGCCGCCTCGCCGATCTCGACTGGCATGTGCACCCCCATGTCGACGGCGAGGATCTGCCAAGGATTTTGCCGACGCTGGAAGCCTCCGGCGTCAAAATCGTGGTCGATCATCTCGGACGGCCCGACGCGAAAGCCGGCATCAACAGCGGGGGCTTCAAGCGGCTGCTGCAGTCGATCGACAAGGGCCGCACCTGGGTGAAGGTTTCCGGCGGCTACCGGCTCGGGCCGCAGTCAAAGGACTATGCGCGCGAGCTGCTGCGCCTCGCCGGTCCCGACCGCCTGGTGTGGGCGAGCGATTGCCCCTTCGTCGGCCATGAGCGGCAGTTTCCGTACCAGGCGACGATCGATTGGCTGATCGACGCCATTCCCGATGCAAATGCGCGCGGGAAAATCTTCGGCGAGACGGCACGCGCGCTTTACTTCAACGGCGAGTGACGGCGAGGACCGTCAGTCCGCTGGACGAAAGCTGCGCCTATTGCGCGTGATAGGCGTCAACGGCATGCGCCACAAAGATGCCGGCGCTGAAAAGTCCCATCAATAGTGCTGCAAGCTCAACCATGGCACGCATCCTTACGCCCAGCCCGCACTGATGACATCTCTAATCGATAGGCATCGATCTGTTTCAGAATGATTTCGTCACGACTCCAAAATGGTTTCGTCGCCAACTTCACGTAGTTCCTCCGCCTGTTCGCAAACAGAGGGCTCACAAGCTTTTTATTGCTCCGTTATCGCCCGCCGGTGATGCAAACCCGACGAAGGAACGTACTTCGATAGTGATGGCATGGAGTGACGTTCGTCAGTTCATCGCCGGCACGAAACCCGACGCGGATTTTGGAGAACGAACATGGGCGAAGTCATAAGATTTGTAACGAGGGCAGAACTCGAGCGCGCACGTCTCAATCGAGAAGGCCGCGCGAAGGATCACAGCCTCTTGCCGCCGGCCGCTTCCGTCAGCGAACCGCGGGATCAGAAGAGCGAACTGGCAGACAGCTGAGGAGCGGCCGACCAGCCCGCCGCCGAGTCATCGACGCGGCGACGGGAGAGACAATGGGACGACCCTGTCGCTGCCGCTACACGATCCCCGCCGCGACCTGGCCGCGCAGCCTTTCGAGACTGTGCAGTGTGTCGGCGCAGGCTTCCGCGACCTCGATTCCCTTGATCGCGAAGTGCTTGCGGAAGAACTCGTAATGCACCGTGCTCTCGTGGAATTGCTGTGGCGTCAGCACCGCCGAGAACACCGGCACTTCCGTGCGCAGCTGCACATCCATCAACGCCTTGATCACGGTGTCGGCGACGAATTCGTGCCGATAGATGCCGCCATCGACGACAAGACCCGCCGCGACGATCGCGGTGTAGCGCCGCGTCTTGGCGAGGATCTGCGCATGCAGCGGGATTTCGAACGAGCCAGGCACCTCGAACAGGTCGACCGCCGAGCGCGGCACATGCCGCGCCTCGATCTCGGCAAGGAAGGCGATGCGCGCCTCCTGCACCACTTCGCGATGCCAGCAGGCCTGCACGAAGGCGATGCGCTGCGGCTTGGCAAAGCGCGGATGCGCCGGCGCGGGCGGATGCTCCGGCGGTTCCGGGGTGTCGGGGATTTGGGATTCGGTGTCTGCTTCAAGCAAGGTCTGATTCATGGTTTTCCTCTTTCAGGACCAGAATCAGGGCACACGGAACGTCGGAGCCCACGCGAAGGGACCCCGCGTGAAGCGCCGCAAACCGTTCTCTTTCATCCGGACTGTGACCGTCGGCTTCGGATTTGCACCGAATCTGCTGACCCTTCCCACCTTTCGGAGAGGAAGGCGCTCGCGGGCTTGGGCTTTCGCCCTTACCGCCGGTGGGGACTTTCACCCCGCCCTGAGAACATCGGCCGCCCGGAATGAACGGCCTGGGCGGAACTATAAAGCGCACTCCGGGGCGGGCAAGGCCCGTAGTTGCGCCCGGAGGGCATGTCCCATGCCCGGAAATCGAATCTCAATCCGGCCCGATTTGCCCGAAACCGGCCCCGTGAAATCGTTAACGATCTGCAAACGCGGCGACTGCGATTCCGGTTTGTTCTCAAATTAACGATTGTGACCGCAGTGAACTGTGGAATATCGGGACCCAGCCTGTGGACGGACTCCTGCCATGGTTGCGCGGATTCCGCAAATCACATCACTTGATCCGCGCAGGCCCCAATGATGCCTCGAGCCGATCGGGGGATTGCAGTCGGCGGCGACAAGCGGCGTCGCGCGCGAGCCGGTCCCCACGTGCGTAGCAACCAACAAGAAGACAAGGTCGAGACGGAAATGTCCCTCCTCGAAGGCATCGTTGATTCCAGAAGCAACCCGCTTGCGGTCGTCGAAGACATTGCGTCCGACAACAACTGGGCGTTCGAGCGTTCCGGCGAGGACGAGGTGACGATCGTCGCCAAGGGCCAGTGGATCGACTACCAGCTCTCCTTTACCTGGATGAGCGAGATCGAGGCGCTGCACCTGGCCTGCGCCTTCGACATGAAGATTCCGCAGGCGCGGCTCGCCGAGGTTCAGCGGCTGATCGCCGCGATCAACGAGCAACTCTGGATCGGCCATTTCGATCTGTGGACCCACACCGGCATGATCATGCACCGCCAGGCGCTGGTGCTGCCGAATGGTCTGACCGCCTCCACCGCGCAATGCGAGGCGATGGTCGCCGGCGCCATCCACGGCTGCGAGCGCTACTACCCCGCGTTCCAGTTCGTGGTCTGGGCCGGCAAGTCGGCACAGGAAGCGATGAACGCGGCGATGTTCGACACCGAGGGTGAGGCGTAAGGCTTAGCCGGCAGCGTCGCCACAAATTCGATGTCGTCCCTGCGCACACAGGGACCGTCGCGGCGGTGGTAGCATCGCACAGTGCTTGTTGCCGACACCTCAATCCACTAGAACCGCCTGTGGTTACGGGTCCCAGCGTGCGCAGGGACGACAGCTCATTTGTGGTGACAGCGTGAGCAACACAGACACTTTGAAAAACATCACCGGCACCATCGTGCTGGCGGGCGCGGGCAAGATGGGCGGCGCGATGCTGACGGGCTGGCTTGCCGGCGGGCTCGACGCCCGTCACGTCGCGGTGGTCGAGCCTCATCCATCCGACGAGATCAAGGCGCTGGCGCAAAGAGGCGTTCGCCTCAATCCCGAGGAGCCGATCGCGGCCGAAACGCTGGTGATGGCGGTGAAGCCGCAGACATTCCGCGAAGCCGGCCCCACGCTGAAGCCTTTCGTCGGCGCATCCACGCTGGTCGTCTCGATCATGGCCGGCACCAAGATCGCCGCGCTCGAGCAGATCTGCGGCGGCATGGTAGTGCGCGCGATGCCGAATACACCCGCCGCAATCGGCCGCGGCATCACCGTGGCGGTGCCGGCAAGGAACGTCAGCGCCGCGCAACGCACTACAGCCGACGCGCTGCTGCGCGCCACCGGGTCGGTGGAGTGGGTCGAGGACGAGAAGCTGATGGACGCAGTAACCGCGGTCTCCGGCTCAGGCCCGGCCTATGTCTTCCTGCTCGCGGAAGAGCTCGCGCGCGCCGGTGTCGAGGCCGGCCTGCCGCCCGAGCTTGCGACCAAACTGGCGCGCGAGACAGTGGCGGGCTCCGGCGAACTGCTGCATCGCTCCGATCTGCCGGCCGCCACCTTGCGCCAGAACGTCACCTCGCCCGGCGGCACCACGGCCGCCGCGCTGGAGGTGCTGATGGCCAAGGACGGATTGCAGCCGCTGATGATCCGCGCCATCGCCGCGGCGACAAAGCGCTCGATCGAACTCGCGAAGTAGCAGCTCCTCATGGTGAGGAGCCTGCGAAGCAGGCGTCTCGAACCATGAGGCCCCGCTGTCGCCCGTGGCCATCCTTCGAGACGCGCGCAATGCGCGCTCCTCAGGATGAGGGTCGGAACGAGCGGCTAAGTCGCACCCAGCCGCCTATTGAACTTCGCCACGTTGATCAGGCCGCGCGCATGCTGGCCCTCGCCGAGCTTGCGCTCGCCTTCGAAGGCGGCGACCTCGAAGCGGATGACGCGGCGCTCCACCGCGATCACCCTCGCCGTGGTTCGCACGGTGGCGCCGACCGGCGCAGCAGCGAGATGACGGACATTGACCTCGGTGCCGACCGTGACCCAGCCCGGTTGCAGCTTGCCGCGGATCGCATCGCCCGCGGC
>DASWVJ010000403.1:0-14867 GCA_036406295.1 Bradyrhizobium sp. | reverse complement strand
CGGCTACCGCCACCTCGACACCGGCGTGATCTATCGCGCGGTGGCCTGGGCGTTGATGCAGGCTGGCGCCGATCCCGGCGATGAACTGCTGGCGGTCGCCGCGGCGCTGGAGCTCGATCCCGAGAAATTCGGCAATCCGGTTCTGAAGACGCAAAAGGTCGGCGAAGCCGCTTCGGTAGTGTCGGCTATCCCGATGGTGCGCGAAGCGCTGGTCAATTTCCAGCGGCAGTTCGCCGCCGATCCGCCCGGCGCCGTACTCGACGGACGCGACATCGGCACCGTGATCTGCCCGCATGCCGACGTGAAGATCTTTGTGGTGGCGGACCCGCAGGTGCGGGCGCGGCGGCGGACGCTGGAAGCCCGCGCGCGGGGCGAAGCGGCGGATGAAGCCGCGGTGCTGGCGGATATTCTCAAGCGCGACGAGCGCGACCGGAACCGGCCCGTTGCGCCCTTGAGGGCGGCCCCGGACGCGCACACGCTCGACAATACCAATCTCGATATCGAGGCGGGCGTTCGCGCCGCCATCGCGATCGTCGAGGCTGTCCGCGCGGGCAAGAATCCGGCGCCGTAAAGCTCAATTCTTCGGCCGGTAACGATCGAACGCCAGCTCCTGCTCGGCCAGCGTGATCGGCTGCCTGGCGGCCCTGGCATTGGCGACGGCCTGGTCGGTCGCGGAAGCGGACGGCTTGCCGGTGACGCCCACTGCAATCGTGAAGGCAAAAATGGCGGCCAGCGCAATCAGGCTCTTCATAATGGTTCCCCTGCTTGCAATGGCGCCACCGTGCGGGGCGCATGCTTAAGGGCGGGTTCCAGCCGGGGCGGGGTAGCCGGGCTTTTGCGGAATGCGGTCAACAACCCCTTGACGTAGTGGTCCGGCTTTCGCGGGTTGCGAGCGTTAAGGACCCGTGAACGGGCCGTTTTCGCTTGCCGCCACGAGGCCCGGGGGCTATATCAGCGCGTCCGGGCTGCCCCCGATGCGATCAGGGCCGTCCGAGCGGGCCGGTCAGGGATTTCAACACCCCTGCCGTGATCTGGAGGAAGCCCGCTCCCCGTCTTGCACGCCGGCATTGTGCCGGCACGTCCAGGGCCCCGGAGAATTCAACGTATCGTATTGGCAGCCCTGCTGCCGGCCCGCTTTTGCGCCTCCGCAACGAGCGGCCGCCGGGTTTTGCGGAGCCCGGCACTGCCCTCCGATGCGTCCATCAACCCCCACGGCCGGCAAGTACCCCGCATCTGGAGAACAAATGGCTTCGAATACCGCTTCTTCCCTCAACCCCACCCGCGACGATTTCGCGGCGATGCTCGACGAATCCTTCGGCGGCGGAAACCTGCAGGAAAGCTCCGTCGTCAAGGGCAAGGTCGTCGCAATTGAAAAGGACATGGCCGTCATCGACGTCGGCCTGAAGACCGAAGGCCGCGTAGCGCTGCGCGAATTCTCCGGCCCCGGCCGCGAAAGCGATCTCAAGGTCGGTGACGAAGTCGAGGTGTTCCTCGACCGCATCGAAAACGCTCTTGGCGAGGCCGTGCTGTCGCGCGACAAGGCGCGCCGCGAAGAGAGCTGGGGCAAGCTGGAGAAGGCGTTCCAGAACAACGAGAAGGTCAGCGGCATCATCTTCAACCAGGTCAAGGGCGGCTTCACCGTCGACCTCGACGGCGCCGTGGCCTTCCTGCCGCGCTCGCAGGTGGACATCCGTCCGATCCGCGACGTCGCGCCGCTGATGAACAACACGCAGCCGTTCCAGATCCTCAAGATGGATCGCCGCCGCGGCAACATCGTGGTGTCGCGCCGCACGGTTCTGGAAGAGACCCGCGCCGAGCAGCGCCAGGAGTTGGTGCAGAACCTCGAAGAAGGTCAGGTGATCGACGGCGTCGTCAAGAACATCACCGACTACGGTGCGTTCGTCGACCTCGGCGGCATCGACGGCCTGTTGCACGTCACCGATATCGCCTGGCGCCGCGTCAACCACCCGACCGAGGTGCTCACCATCGGCCAGACGGTGAAGGTCAAGATCATCAAGATCAACCACGAGACCCACCGCATCTCGCTCGGCATGAAGCAGCTGCTGGATGATCCGTGGCAGGGCATCGAGGCGAAGTATCCGCTGAACGCGCGCTTCACCGGCCGCGTCACCAACATCACGGACTACGGCGCCTTCGTCGAACTGGAGCCGGGCATCGAAGGCCTGATCCACGTCTCGGAGATGTCGTGGACCAAGAAGAACATGCACCCCGGCAAGATCGTCTCGACCTCGCAGGAAGTCGAGGTGCAGGTGCTGGAAGTCGATTCCGTCAAGCGCCGCATCTCGCTTGGTCTCAAGCAGACCATGCGCAACCCCTGGGAAGTCTTCGTCGAGAAATTCCCGGTCGGTTCGACCGTCGAGGGCGAGGTCAAGAACAAGACCGAGTTCGGCCTGTTCCTGGGCCTCGATGGCGACGTCGACGGCATGGTGCACCTGTCCGATCTCGACTGGAAGCTTCCGGGCGAGCAGGTCATCGACAACTACAAGAAGGGCGACGTGGTGAGGGCCGTGGTGCTCGACGTGGATGTCGAGAAGGAGCGCATCTCGCTCGGCATCAAGCAGCTCGAAGGCGATCCCTTCGCAGAACCCGGCGACGTCAAGAAGGGCGCGGTCGTGACCTGCGAGGTCACCGACGTGAAGGAAGGCGGCATCGACGTGAAGATCGCCGGCACCGACTTCACCACCTTCATCAAGCGCTCGGAACTGGCGCGCGACCGCAACGACCAGCGCCCCGAGCGCTTCGCCGTCGGCGAAAAGGTCGATGCCCGCGTCATCCAGTTCGACAAGAAGGCTCGCAAGGTCCAGGTGTCGATCAAGGCGCTGGAAGTGGCCGAGGAGAAGGAAGCCATCGCGCAGTACGGCTCCTCCGATTCGGGCGCAACGCTGGGCGACATCCTCGGCACCGCGCTCAAGAACCGCGCCACCGACAAGTAAGCGAGGCGGTTCATCTGCATCGTTGCAAACACAGGCCCCGGTTTCGACCGGGGTCTTTTTTATTGCGTGCAAATCTAACCGTCGTCATGCCCGGCCATGACGACGATGAGGGTGGAACGGGCCTTGTTTTCTTCAAATTGCACCGCAATTGGTGTAATCAGATAAGCCGATAGTTACGCTGCGCAGGCACAACTGCGCAGGAGTTTTCAGGAGAATTTCGATGTCGCTGGATTCGGACGTCATCGTCGATCGCCGCAGGATCCGCCGCAAGCTGACCTTCTGGCGCGTATTCGCCGCCGTGGTCGTAATCCTCGCCGTGGTCGCGGTTGGCGTGATCGCGACGCCGGGCGGCCGCAGTTCGCTGACGACGACCGGTTCGATCGCACGCGTGAAAATCGACGGCCTGATCCGCAGCGATTCCGATCGCGTGGAGGCGCTGGAGCGCCTGGAGAAGTCGCAGAGCGCCGCCGTCATCGTGCACATCAATTCGCCCGGCGGCACCACCGCCGGATCCGAGCAGCTCTACGACTCGCTGATGCGGCTGAAGGCGAAGAAGCCGCTGGTGGTCGTCGTCGAAGGGCTCGCCGCCTCCGGCGGCTACATCACGGCAATCGCGGCAGACCACATCATCGCGCAGCAGAGCTCGCTGGTAGGCTCGATCGGCGTGCTGTTTCAGTTTCCGAATTTCACGGAACTGATGAAGACGGTCGGCGTCAAGGTCGAGGAGATCAAGTCCTCGCCGCTGAAGGCCGCGCCCAACGGCTTTGAGCCGACGAGTCCCGAGGCGCGCGCCGCGATCGACGCGCTGGTGAAGGATTCCTACGCCTGGTTCCGCGGTCTCGTGAAGGAGCGCCGCGGCATGGATGACGCCCAGATCGAAAAAGTCGCCGATGGCCGCGTCTTCACCGGCCGCCAGGCGGTCGAGCTGAAGCTCATCGACGCGCTCGGCGACGAAAAGGCCGCGGTCAGCTGGCTCGAGACGAACAAGAACGTCAAAAAGGGCCTGCCGGTACGCGACTACAAGCTGGCGCCGCGCTTTGGCGACCTGACTTTCTTGCGGACGGTCACCTCCGTTACCCTCGATGCGATCGGCCTGTCCAACATCGCGCGCCAGGTCGAGCAGTCCGGTGTCGGCCAGGCGGTGGATCGCCTCGCGATGGACGGCATGCTGGCGCTCTGGCAGCCCGCCACCTCCAATTGAGGGGACAAAAGGGCCTCCTCCCGCGCTGCACTCGCATAACTTGTATTGTGACAGGACCGCCCCGGGCCCTTTGTCACGCCTTTTCGCGCCGCCCAAAATTGATTTAGCGTCTTGACAGTTCAAGGCATTTTCACGGAAATGGCGGACCTAAACGGTCCCGGGTCTATTCCTCGATGATCAAATCCGAACTCGTTCAGCGCATTGCCGAGCACAACCCGCATCTCTACCAGAGGGATGTCGAGAACATCGTCAACGCGATCCTCGATGAGATCGTGGCTGCCCTGGCGCGCGGCGATCGGGTCGAGCTGCGGGGCTTCGGCGCCTTCTCGGTCAAGCACCGCCCGGCGCGTGCGGGGCGTAATCCGCGCACCGGCGCCCACGTCCCGGTCGATCAGAAGAGCGTGCCGTTCTTCAAGACGGGTAAGGAAATGCGAGAGCGGCTGAACCGCGAGCCCGAGGTCGGCAGTTAAGCGCTTTTCCGCGGACTCGGCCTGACCGAGCGGTAGTTGCGCCGGGCCCGCAAAAAAGGGATGACTCCCGGCCTCGATTCAGACCGGAGATGGTCATGCGAAAATTCCTTACCGCGCTGGTCGTCATTCCCCTCGGCCTCTTCTTCGTGATCTTCGCGGTCGCCAACCACCATCTGGTGACGGTTTCTTTCGATCCCTTCAATTCGAAGACGCCGACGGTCGCGGTGACGCTGCCTCTGTTCGTGGTGATCATTGCGGTCGCAATGCTCGGCGTTCTGGCCGGCGGCATGGCGACCTGGTTCCGGCAGGGGCGCTTCCGCCGCGCCGCCCGCCAGCACGAGGCCGAGGCCCGCCAGGCGCGGCGCCAACTGGCCGATTTGCGCAGCCAGACCGGCCGCGAACAGCGCTATCCGGCGCTTTCGCAGAGCGGCATTTACGGGTCCGCCGGGCGAGACAAGCAGGGCGCGACGTTGTAGAACCCGCCCCGTCAGCCGGCCAAAATTCAGTCTTTTTTGCGGCTCGAAGGAACCATGTCCCTGCTCGTCAAGATTTGCGGCCTGTCCACGCGCGAGACGCTCGACGTCGCGCTGGATTCTGGCGCGGACATGGTAGGCTTCGTGTTCTTCCCGCCATCGCCGCGGCACCTGTTCCTGGAGAAGGCGCGCGAGCTCGGCCGGGCGGTGAAGGGCCGCGCGACCAAGGTGGCGCTGACCGTCGATGCTGACGATGCGACCTTGGAGAACATCATCGACGCGCTGCATCCCGACATCCTGCAAATCCATGGCAAGGAAACCACGGCGCGCGTGCGCGACATCAAGCAGAAGTTCGGCCTGCCCGTGATGAAGGCGCTGCCGGTCGAAACGTCAGCCGATCTCTTAGGTCTCCCCGGTTATGCCGCGGTCGCCGACCGCATCCTGTTCGACGCCCGCGCGCCCAGGGATGCGACGCGGCCGGGCGGGCTGGGCGCGACCTTCGACTGGCATGTGCTGGAAAATCTCGACCTCGAGCTGCCCTACATGGTCTCGGGCGGACTGCATGCCGGCAATGTTGCGGAAGCTATTCGCGTGACGCGGGCGGGGGGCGTCGACGTTTCCTCGGGTGTCGAGCGCACGCCCGGCGTCAAGGATCCCGACATGATCCGCGATTTTATCCGTGCTGCACGCGTTACCCAGCTTTCCTCGCCTCTCCCCGCATACGGGGAGAAGTCGGATCGCATCAGCGATCCGGGTGAGGGGGCGTCTCCACGACCCCAACTTTCAACGAACTTGCGGCGCTAGCTCTTGCCCCAACCCTCTCCGCGCATCGCCTTCGCCGAGGCTTCGACGGACAAGAGGGTGGAAGAAAGAAGAACGGAACTGACGGTTCGATGAATCAAAACCTTCCCAACTCATTCCGCACCGGTCCCGACGAGCGCGGGCATTTCGGCAATTTCGGCGGCCGCTTTGTCGCGGAAACGCTGATGCCGCTGATCCTCGATCTGGAAAAGGCCTATGCCGCAGCCAAGGTCGATCCGTCGTTCCATGCCGAGATGAGTGGCTATCTGAAGGACTATGTCGGCCGGCCGTCGCCGCTGTATTTCGCCGAGCGCCTCACCGAGCATCTCGGCGGCGCGAAGATTTACCTGAAGCGCGAAGAGCTTAACCACACCGGCTCGCACAAGGTGAATAATGTGCTCGGCCAGATCATGGTCGCGCGGCGTATGGGCAAGAAGCGGATCATTGCCGAGACCGGCGCCGGCCAGCATGGCGTCGCCACCGCGACTCTGTGCGCGCGCTTTGGCCTGGAATGCGTGGTCTATATGGGCGCGGTCGACGTCGCCCGTCAGGCGCCCAACGTGTTCCGCATGGAGATGCTGGGCGCCAAGGTCGTGCCGGTGCAGTCGGGAACGCGCACGCTGAAGGACGCCATGAACGAGGCGCTGCGTGACTGGGTCACCAATGTGCACAACACCTTCTATTGCATCGGCACGGTGGCGGGCCCGCATCCCTATCCGATGATGGTGCGCGACTTCCAGTCCATCATCGGCGAGGAGACACGCAAGCAGATGATGGAGGCCGAAGGACGCCTGCCGAATTCGCTGATTGCCTGCATCGGCGGCGGCTCCAATGCGATGGGTCTGTTTCATCCCTTCCTCGACGAGCCCTCGGTCGAAATTTTCGGCGTCGAGGCCGCAGGTCATGGCCTGACGCAGCTGCATGCGGCATCGATCGCCGGCGGCAGGCCCGGCGTGCTGCACGGCAACCGCACCTACTTGCTGATGGACGATGACGGCCAGATCCAGGATGCGCACTCGATCTCGGCCGGTCTCGACTATCCCGGCATCGGCCCGGAGCATTCCTGGCTGCACGAGACCGGGCGCGTCACCTATCTGTCGGCAACCGACAACGAAGCGCTCGATGCCTTCATGCTGCTGTCGCGGCTGGAAGGCATTCCGCCGGCGCTGGAATCCGCACATGCGATCGCGAAAGTCACCGAGCTCGCGCCGAAGCGGCCCAGGGATCATCTGATGGTAATCAACCTGTCCGGCCGCGGCGACAAGGACATTCCGCAGATTACGGAGATCTTGAAAGGCAGGAAGCAGTGACCAACTCGCGCCGCGTCTCTCTTCACCTCTCCCCGTCGGGGAGAGGTCGGCTGCGCAGCAGCCGGGTGAGGGGTCTCTCCGCTCACTCGAACCGCAGTGAGGTTTCGATCATCTCGAGCACACCCTCCAGGTTTTCGTACACGTCGGTATTCGAGACGCGGACCACCAGAAAGCCGCAGGCCTCAAGGACTTCCGTTCGCGCTTTGTCACGCTTAATCTCGGATGGCGTGGAGTGCGTCACGCCATCGACTTCGACGATCAGCTTCCCGTCAAGCGTCACGAAATCGACGATGTACCGGTCGATTGGATGCTGGCGGCGAAATTTCCAGCGCGCCAGCCTTCGGTTGCGCAGCGCTTGCCAAAGCTTCGCCTCGGCGCTGGTCTGCGACGCGCGGAGGCTTCTCGCTCTTGTCCTGAACCGCTCCATCCCCCTCACCCGGCTGCTTCGCAGCCGACCTCTCCCCGGAGGGGAGAGGTATAGCACAGCGAATGCCACACCATGACCACCCGTATCGATGCGCGCTTTGCCGAACTCGCCAGGGAAGGACGCTCGGCATTCGTCACCTTCCTGATGGCCGGCGATCCCGATCCCGTAACCTCGCTTGACATCATCAAGGCGCTACCGAGGGCGGGGGCAGACATCATCGAGATCGGCATGCCCTTCACCGATCCGATGGCGGACGGGCCGTCGATCCAGGCGGCCGGCCTGCGCGCGCTCAAGGGCGGCATGACGCTGCGGAAGACGCTGGAGTTGGTGCGCGGCTTCCGCAAGGATGACAACACCACGCCGCTGGTGCTGATGGGTTACTACAATCCGATCTATATCTACGGCGTCGACAAGTTCCTCGACGACGCCAGGACCGCCGGTGTCGATGGCCTGATCATCGTCGACCTGCCGCCGGAGGAAGACGATGAACTGTGCATTCCCGCGCTGAAGGCCGGGCTCAATTTCATCCGACTGGCAACGCCGACTACCGACGACAAGCGCCTGCCCGCAGTGCTCGCGAACACCTCCGGCTTTGTCTATTACGTCTCGATCACCGGCATCACCGGCGCGGCCGCCGCTGATTCCAAGGTTGTCGGTGACGCCGTCGCGCGTATCAAGCGCCACACCAAGCTGCCGGTATGCGTCGGCTTCGGCATCCGTACCCCGCAGACAGCACGCGCCATTGCCGAGAAAGCCAATGGCGCAGTGGTGGGCACAGCGCTGGTCGATGCGCTGCGCGACAGCCTCGATGCCGAGGGACGGGCGACGACCAAGACCGTAGCGGCAGTGGCCGATCTCGCGGCGTCGCTGGCGCAGGGTGTCCGGGGCGCGAAGCAGGCGGCTGAATAGGCCATGATTGCCTGCAAATCGGGCGTTAAGAGGCGGCTTGCCCGGGTTGGTCCGGGACGCCATATAATCCAGGCGAGTGCGTAGCCACCCGCATTTCGGAGCGAACCATGAACTGGCTCACCAACGTCGTCCGGCCGAAGATCCGCAACATGCTGCGGCGTGAGACGCCGGAGAATCTCTGGATCAAGTGTCCGGATTCCGGGCAGCTCGTTTTCTACAAGGACGTCGAGGCCAACCAGTTCGTCATTCCCGGCTCCAACTACCACATGCGTATGGGCGCGGTGGCGCGGCTTAAGTCGGTCTTCGACAACGAGACCTGGTACGACATCGCGTTGCCGGAAGTGACGGCCGATCCGCTGAAGTTTCGCGACGAGCGCAAATATGTCGACCGCCTGAAGGATGCCCGCGCCAAGACCGGGCTGAACGACGCGATCAAGGTCGGCTACGGCAAGCTCGAGGGCGCGGCCGTCGTCATCGCGGTGCAGGATTTCGACTTCATGGGCGGCTCGCTCGGCATGGCCGCCGGTGAAGCGATGGTGCGCGGCATGGAGCTTGCGCTGGAGAAGAAATCGCCCTTCATCGTGTTCGCCGCGTCCGGCGGCGCGCGCATGCAGGAAGGTATCCTGTCGCTGATGCAGATGCCGCGCACGACCGTCGCGGTCCAGATGCTGCGCGAGGCTAAACTGCCCTACATCGTGGTGCTGACCAACCCGACCACCGGCGGCGTTACGGCGTCCTACGCCATGCTCGGCGACGTCCATATTGCCGAGCCCGGCGCACTGATTGGTTTCGCGGGTGCGCGCGTCATCGAGCAGACCATCCGCGAGAAGCTGCCGGAAGGTTTCCAGCGCGCCGAATATCTGCGCGACCATGGCATGGTCGACATGGTGGTGCACCGCCATGAGATGCGCCCGACGCTGGCGCGGCTCTGCCGCCTGCTGATGAAGTCCCCGCCGCCGGAGACCGAGTCGGAGCCTGTGCGTGAGGTCACCGACCCTGCGCAAATCGTAACGGCTCCGGAATCGGTGCCGGCTGCGCCGCACGCGTGAACGCGCCTGCGGCCAATCCCGCCTCACCGCTCGGCGAAGTGATCGCGCGGCTGTCGGCGCTGCACCCGGTCAAGATCGACCTCAGCCTCGATCGCATCAGCCGGTTGCTGGAACGGCTCGGCCATCCCGAGCGCAGGCTGCCGCCGGTAATCCATGTCGCCGGCACCAATGGCAAGGGCTCGACCATCGCCTATCTGCGCGCGACGCTGGAAGCCGCGGGCCAGCGTGTCCACACCTACACCTCGCCTTATCTGGTGCGGGCCAATGAATGCTACCGCCTGGGCCGCGCCGGTGGCGGCGTGCTGGTCAGCGATGACGAGCTGCGGGCCGCGCTGGAGCGCTGCGAGGCGGCCAATGCCGGCGAGCCGATCACGGTATTCGAGAGCAAGACCGCGGCTGCCTTCTGCCTGTTTGCCGACCATCCGGCCGATGTCGTCTTGCTGGAAACCGGCCTCGGCGGACGGCTCGATGCCACCAATATGGTCGAGAAACCGCTGGCATGCGTGATCGCGCCCATCGGCATGGATCACATGGAATTCCTGGGCACCACGCTGACTTCGATTGCCGGCGAGAAGGCCGCGATCATCAAGCGTGGCGTCCCCGTGGTTTGCGCCGAGCAGGCCGATGAGGCGATGGCCGTGATCGAAGCGCAGGCGCAACGGATGCGCGCGCCGCTGTTTGCCGCCGGCCAGCAATGGCATGTCGGCGTCGAGCGCGGACGCCTCGTCTATCAGGATGAGCGCGGCTTGATGGATCTCGCGGCGCCAAGATTGTTCGGCCGCCACCAGTTCGACAATGCCGGGCTTGCGATCGCGACGCTGCGCGCGACGGACGCGTTCAGGATCAGCCATGCCGCCTTTGAGGCCGGCATCATCAATGCGGAATGGCCGGCGCGGATGCAGCGGCTTTCATCGGGACGGCTGATCGAACGGGCGCCTGCGGGCTCCGAAATCTGGCTCGACGGCGGCCACAATGCCGAAGGCGGCCGCGTGACGGCAGCCGCGCTCGGGGATCTCGAGGAGCGCGTGCCGCGCCAGCTGGTCATCATTGCGGGCATGATGGGCAACAAGGATGCGAACGGCTTCCTCGCCAACTTTGCCGGACAAACGCGCCACATCATCGCGGTTCCCATTCCGGATACGGACAACGCGATGTCGCCGGACCGCCTGGCCGACGCTGCGCGGCAGCTCGGTATGCGCGTCGAGATCGCCGATGGCGTTGAGGCCGCGCTACGATCGCTGGCGAGGCTCGCCTATGAGACGCCGCCGCGAATCTTGATCACTGGCTCGCTCTATCTCGCCGGCCATGTCCTGGCACTGAACGGCACGCCGCCGGGTTAGCACTCGAATAAACCTGCCACGGGCGAGACAGCGGCCTCATGGTTCTCCCGGCGATGCGAAGCGTCGTCGGGAGACGCGCGTTCGCGCTTCTCACCATGAGGAACTGCGAGCTGCGCTACCCCAGCAGCTTCATCGGATCGGCGGCTTTCTGCTTCAGCTGATCGAGCTTGCATTGCTTCGGCGCCTTGTCGGGACGCCAGCGCAAGATGGACGTTCCGTGGCGAAAGCGGTCGCCGCTGAAATGGTCGTAGCAGACCTCGATCACGAGCTTGGGTTCCAGCGGGCACCATTGCGCCGACCGCTCGGTGCTCCAGCGGCTCGGCCCGCCCGGAGCGTTGCCGGTGAAGCCAGGCGGCTCGATCAGCGCCTCGAGCTTTGCCGTCAGCGCCGGCTTCTCCGGCCGCTTGATCGCAGAAGTAAAGCCGACATGGTGCAAGAGCCCTTTGTTGTCGTAGAGGCCAAGCAGCAGGGAGCCGACAACCTTCTTGCCGAGGAGCTTGTTGCTGGCGTAGCGGAAGCCGCCAATCACGCAATCGGCGCTGCGGAATTTCTTGATCTTCTGCATGCCATCGCGATTGCCCGCCTGGTAGGACAGGTCGAGCCGTTTGGCGATCACGCCGTCCGAGCCGCCGCCCGCCTGCATCAGCCACTTCTTCGCAACGGCGTAGCTGGTTGTGACAGGCGACAGACGGAATGTTTTCGTCGTCCTGAACTGCGCCTTGGCAAAGGCCTCCAGGGCCGGTCGACGCTTGGCGAGCGGTTGGTTGGCGAGCTTCTTGTCGGCAGCCGTCGCCAGCAGATCGAACGCGACATATAGCGCCGGCGTCTCCAGCGACAATTTCCTGATGCGGCTCGCGGCCGGATGAATCCGCTGCAGCAGATCGTCGAACGAAAACGTCCTGCCATGCGGTACGACGATCTCGCCATCCAGCAGGAAGGTCGTGGCCTTCAGCTTCAGCGCCGCCTGCACCAGCTCCGGAAAATAGCGGGTGAGATCCTCGCCGGATTTGGAGCGGAGATCGACCTTGCTTCCCTCGCGGAACATCAGGCAGCGAAAACCGTCCCACTTCGGCTCGTACTGCCATTCCTCGCCGCGCGGGATCGTATCGACCGAGCGGGCTTCCATCGCGACGAGGCCGCCCGCCGGCCGTTTTCGGCGAGGGGAGGCTGGGGCGACAATTTCAACGCCAGGCATGCCCTATCAACGCAAACGGCCGACAAATCGCCGGCCGCTTCGTCAAGAATCTTGATCACCGATCAGACGGCAGCGGAGATCCACTGCTGCAGCTTCGCCTTTGGCGCGGCGCCGACCTGGCGGGAAGCCATCTCGCCACCCTTGAAGATCATCAGGGTCGGGATCGACATCACGCCGTACTTCGACGCCGTTTTCGGGCTCTCATCGACGTTGAGCTTCACGATCTTGACCTTGTCGCCCATTGAGCCTGCGATCTCGTCGAGCGCGGGCGCGATCATGCGACAGGGGCCGCACCATTCCGCCCAGAAGTCGACCACGACAGGGCCGCTCGCCTTGAGCACTTCGGCTTCGAAATCGGCGTCAGAAACCTTGCCAACGGCCATGGGATACCTCGTTCGGTTACACGATAAAGGGCGCGGGGAATCGCGCCCAAACAGCATGCGATCAACCTATGAACGGCTCCTTGCCGGGTCAAGCAGGCTCACGCCGAGATGATGCAGATGCTAGGCCAGCGTCCAGCGCGGGGGTAGAAATCTCCATCAAATCAGGGGTTTCGGTCCATAGCAGCGCGGCCCGGACGGGGCGCTGGGGATAAAGCTTTGTCAGCACCGCCCGGTAGAGGGCGAGCTGGCGGACATAGCCCTGGGGGGCCTCGGCGGCGGCAACCGGCGGGGCGTGGTTGGTCTTGTAGTCCACGATCAGGATTTCGGCCGGCGTCACCACCAGCCGGTCGATCTGGCCGGACACCAGCCGCCCCTCGTGCCGGCCGACGACCGGCACCTCGGCCCGGCTGCCGGGCGCGAAGACGGGTGCGAAGCGCGGCTCGGAGATCAGCGCCAGCACCTTTGCGGCCAATGCCTCACGTTCGGCCTCGGTCCAGTTCTGCGCGTTGCGGGCGAGATAATTCAGCGCGAGGTCGCGCCGGCGCTCCGCGGCAAGGTCGGGCAGCGACTGCAGCAGGCGGTGCACCAACACGCCGCGTTGCAGCGCACGGGCGCGCTGGGCGATCGTTTCGCCACGGGAGAAACGCTTGCCGTCGTCCTCGCCGGGATCGGACGGACGTAGCCTGATGTCGGCACTTTGCTCCGATGCGGCCGGCGTGCGCAGCCATTCCGGCAGCGATAGCGGCGCGTTTGCCGCCGCACCGACGGCAGTGTCCGCCGCAGGCTGGGCGTCCTCGGTTCGCCTGTAGCTTCTCACCACTCCGTCACCAGCCGGAACTTCCTCGAAGGCCAGATCGGAGTTCGCAAGACCACGCTTGACCAAATCGTACCAGGAATGCTCGCGGACGCTGTTCCGGTTGCCGGGCATGCAGCCGGCGATGATCAGCCGATCGGCCGCGCGCGTCATTGCGACATAAAGCAGGCGCCGATACTCATGTTCGGTCTCTTCCAGCATCGCGTTCCGCGCGGTGGCCACGCAAAGCGGATCATCCGCCTTGCGTCCGGCCCACACCATGACCTCGCCGCCATTTCCCCGCGGCAAGCGCACGAGCCGCAGGCGCTGAGTGTCCGATGGCGATGTCGTGGTGTCGGCCATGATCACCACGGAGGCTTCCAGCCCCTTGGCGCCGTGCACCGTCATCACGCGCACTTCGTCGCGCGAGATTTCCATGTCGCGCTTCACCTCGGTGTCGGCGGCGCGCAGCCAGGCCATGAAGCCCTGCAGCGACGCCGGCGCCTTCTTCTCGTAGGCGAGCGCCAATTCGAGGAACTCGTCGAGCGCGTCATTGGCCTCATGCCCGAGCCGGCGCAGAATACGCGCCCGCCCGCCATCGCCGCCGAGCAGCCAGGCATAGAACGCAAACGGCGTCCCGGTGCGGGAGCGCTGCTCGCATTGCTCGAGACGGTCGAGCGCGTCGCTGAACCTGCCGCTTCCGGCTGCGTGCGCAGCCAGGGCCGCGCGCAACGATCCCTTGCGATTCCAGGCGAGCGTGAACAGCTCCTCCTCGGTGAGGTTGAACAGAGGACTCTTCAGCGCGACGGCGAGCGCGAGATCGTCCCGCGGCAGCAGCAGGGCGTCAGCGAGATTCATCAGGTCGATGATCGCGATGTGCTCGGTGAGCTTGAGCCGGTCGGCGCCGGCGACGGGGATGCCGGCGTGTTTCAGCGCCTGTATGACCGCGTCGAACAGATTGCCGCGCCGGCGCACCAGCACCAGCACGTCGCCATAGGTGAGGCGGCGGCGATCGCCAACGCGTCCGGTCATGGTATTGCCGGTGACGAGCCGCCTGATCTCGGCCTGGATGCGTTTTGACAGCTTGACCTCGGCGCTCGTCACCGGGACGCCGTCGAACGGCGCGCGCCAACCTTCGATGTCCTGCTTGTCGTCCGCGACCGACAGTTCCCAGAGATCGATCTGGCCTGGGCCGGCATCGGGCAACGCTTCGTGCAACGGATAGGTCTTTTCAGCGTGGATGCTGCGGTAGATCGCTTCGTCGCGGAACACGTGGTCGACGGATTTCAGGATCGCCTGTCCGGAGCGGAACGAATAGGTGAAGGGGATGGACTCGAATTTCAGCTCGGCGTCCTCGAATTTCTTCTTCAGCTCCCATCGGCGCGCATCGAACTCCCGCGGTGCGGCGCCCTGGAAGGAGAAGATCGACTGCTTCTCGTCGCCGACCGCGAACACCGTGCGCGCCACGCCGTCGCGCGCGCCTGCGCCCGTGGTGAATTCCGAGATGATATGCGCGATGATGTCCCATTGCCGGGGGCTGGTGTCCTGCGCCTCGTCGATCA
>DASWVJ010000402.1:0-9580 GCA_036406295.1 Bradyrhizobium sp. | reverse complement strand
CGACGAGCAGGCCCAGATGGGCACGCTGATCGGCCCCGCGGTGCCCTATGCCGAAGTCGCCGATGTCGTCGAGGACATCGTCGAAGCCTATCTCGCACTGCGCGATTCAAAGGAGGAGCTGTTCATCGACACGGTGAAGCGGCTCGGGGTCGAACCTTTCAAGGAGCGGGTCTATGCCACTCGTTAAGAACGGACACATCGCAACCGACGTCTTCTTCCATGCCGCCGACGGCGCCGAGCCGCCCGGCGACGGTCCGGTGCTGGTCTCTGCCGCGCGCTTTCTCGGAGATCCCGAGGCGCTGCTCAGGCGCAGCGGCAAAGTCGGCGTGATCTGGCCGAACAACCGCGATCTCGATGACCTCGTGCCCTGGCTCGATCGCCTCGCGCTGGTCGCGCTGGTGTTCCCGACCTTTCGCGACGGCCGCGCCTACAGCCAGGCCCGCCTCCTGCGCGAGCGGCACGGCTATGAGGGCGAGCTGCGTGCCACCGGTCAGGTGCTGCGCGACCAGTTCGTCTTCATGCTGCGCGCCGGCTTCGATGCCTTCGACGTCAGGAAGCAGGCCGATGCGGAAGCGTTCGGCGAGGCGGCGCGGCGCTACAGCGTGTTCTACCAGCCGACCGGCGACGGCCGTCTCTCGGCGCTGCACCGGCGCGGCCGGTCGCATCATTCGGAGAGCGCACGGCAGTGAGCATAGTTGCGCGTCAGCAAGCTCTCGGCGTCACAGAGCCGCTACCGGCCGCGGCGCTCGATGACGTGCTGCGTCATGCCTCGCCTGCGGAAGTGATCGCGGCGGCGCTGAAGATCGTCGGCCGCGAACGGCTCGCGTTGGTGTCCTCGTTCGGCACGGAATCGGCGGCGCTGCTCAAGGTGATGGCGGATGTCGATCCGGCGATCCCCGTGGTGTTCCTCGATACCGGCTGGCTGTTCCAGGAGACGCTGGACTATCGCGACACGCTGATCAGGCTGCTCGGCCTTGCCGACGTGCGTTCGATCAGGCCGCTCGAGGAGACGCTGTCGCACCAGGATCCGGACCGTGAATTGTGGTTCAGCGACCCTGACGCGTGCTGCCGCATCCGCAAAGTGGAGCCGCTGGCGCGCGCGCTGCAACCGTTCTCGGCCTGGATCAACGGACGCAAGCGCTTCCAGGGCGGTGTCCGCGCTGACATTGCCGTTGTCGAGCAGGACGGTGCGCGGCTGAAATTCAATCCCTTCGCCAACGTGTCACGCGAGGAGATCGAACAGATCTACAGATCCGCCGATCTGCCGCCGCATCCGCTCGTCACCAAGGGATTCTCGTCGGTCGGCTGCATGCCCTGCACCAGCCGGACGTCGCCGGACGAGGACACGCGCGCCGGCCGCTGGCGTGGCCGGACGAAGACAGAATGCGGCATTCACACGATGCCGACCTCGTAGCAAAATGAAGTTGCGGCGTCGGAAACAACGAAAAGCGGTTTCGTTGACTTAAGGCTGGCTCCCCACGAATTTGTTCGCACGGCTCGGCGTATCGCCGACATGCCGAATGGAGATTGAGATGGTCCGCCCTGTTCTCGCCGCCGCCATGGGCCTGCTGTTTGCAGGCTCCGCCTATGCCGCCGACTTCTCCCTGCTCAACGTGTCCTACGATCCGACGCGCGAACTCTACGCCGAATTCAACAAGGCCTTTGCCGCGGCCTATCAGAAAGAAACCGGCAAGACCGTCGAGATCAAGCAGTCGCATGGCGGCTCCGGCTCGCAGGCGCGCGCCGTAATCGACGGGCTGCAGGCTGATGTCGTGACGCTGGCGCTTGCCTATGACATCGATGCCGTCGCTAGCAAGGGTCTCATTGCCGGCGACTGGCAGAAGCGCCTGCCGCTCAATGCTTCCCCCTACACGTCGACTATCGTGTTCCTGGTGCGCAAGGGCAATCCCAAGGGCATCAAGGACTGGGACGATCTGATCAAGCCTGGCGTCGACGTCATTACGCCCAACCCGAAGACCTCGGGCGGCGCGCGCTGGAACTATCTGGCGGCGTGGGGCTATGCCCTGAGGAAGCAGGGCTCCGCCGACAAGGCAAAGCAGTTCGTAGCCGAACTGTTCAAGCATGTGCCGGTGCTGGACACCGGCGCGCGGGGCTCTACCGTTACCTTCGTGGAGCGCGGCGTTGGCGACGTGCTGCTCGCCTGGGAGAATGAGGCGTTCCTCGCCCAGCGCGAATTCGGCAAGGACAAGTTTGAGATCGTTGCGCCGCCGCTGTCGATCCTCGCCGAGCCGCCGCTCGCCATCGTCGACAAGGTCGCCGACAGGAAAGGCACGCGTGCGGTTGCCGAGGCATATCTCAAGTATTGGTATACCAGGGAAGGTCAGGAAATTGCCGCACGCAATTCCTACCGTCCGCGCGACGGCGAGATCGCGAAGGAATACGAGAAATCTTTCGCCAAGGTCGAACTGTTCAGCATCGATGATGTGTTCGGAGGCTGGACCAGGGCGCAAAAGGAACATTTCGCCGAGGGCGGAATTTTCGACCAGATCTACAAGAACTGATTCCCTAGACCGGTTCGGGTGCAGCGGGAGATGTCGTGAACGGAGTGCCGCAACGGCGCAGCACTTTGCCAGGGTTCGGTCTCACCATGGGACTGACCCTGACATGGCTCTCCGTCATTATCCTGATTCCGCTCGCCGGTCTCTTCCTCAAGACGCTCGATCTCTCCTTCGAGCAGTTCTGGGGCATTGTCACCAGCCGCCGCACCCTCAATGCGCTGAGGATTTCCTTCGGCCTGTCGTTTGCGGCCGCCTGCGTCAACCTCGTGATGGGGACGATCGTGGTGTGGGCGCTGGTGCGCTACCGCTTTCCGGGCAGGCGGCTGTTCGACGCCATTGTCGACATTCCCTTTGCGCTGCCGACCGCGGTTGCGGGCGTCGCGCTGACGCAGCTGTTTGCGCAGAAGGGCTGGTTGGGAGCGCCGCTCGCCGAGCTCGGCATCAAGGTCGCGTTCACGCCGATCGGCATCTTCATCGCCATGATCTTCATCGGCATTCCCTTCGTCGTGCGCACCGTGCAGCCGGTGCTGCTCGACCTCGACGTCGAGATCGAGGAGGCGGCCGCCTCGCTCGGCGCCAGCCGCTGGCACACGGTGTTTCGCGTCATTCTGCCGAGCCTGATCCCGGCGCTGCTCACGGGCTTCGCGCTGGCGTTTGCGCGCGCAGTCGGCGAATACGGCTCGGTGATCTTCATCGCCGGAAATCTGCCCAACGTCTCCGAAATCGCGCCGCTGTTGATCGTGATCCGCCTGTCCGAATTCCGCTATGCCGATGCCACAGCGATTGCGGTCGTCATGCTGCTGGCATCGTTCATCATCATCTTTGCCGTCAACCGCCTGCAGCGCTGGGCGCAGACGCGAATCCCCGTGCATTGAGGCAGGCCGATGAGCACACCGCAAGCACTCGCCAGCGCGCCGCCGCGCGACGGCGTGCACACCGAGCCCGGAGTGATCCGTTTCGTGATCGTCGCGCTTGCGGTGCTGTTCCTGCTGATCTTCGTCGTGCTGCCCCTGGCCGTGGTGTTCACCTCGGCCTTTTCGCGCGGCGTGACGGCCTATTTCGCCGCTCTCGCCGAGCCGGAAGCGCTGGCCGCGATCAGGCTGACGCTCCTGATTGCCGCGATCTCCGTCAGCCTCAACCTCGTCTTCGGCATCATCGCGGCCTGGGCGATCGCAAAGTTCGATTTCGCCGGCAAGACCTTCCTGGTCACGCTGATCGACCTGCCGTTCTCGGTCAGCCCCGTGATTTCGGGCCTCGTCTTCGTGCTGCTGTTCGGCGCGCAGGGGTTCCTCGGTCCCTGGCTGCACGCGCATGACATCCGGATCCTCTTCGCGGTTCCCGGCATGGCATTGGCGACGATCTTTGTCACTTTTCCCTTCGTGGCGCGCGCGCTGATCCCCTTGATGCAGGAGCAGGGCACGCAGGAGGAGGAAGCCGCGATCTCGCTCGGCGCGTCAGGACTGCAGACCTTTTTCCGCGTCACTTTGCCCAATATCAAATGGGGCCTGCTCTATGGCGTGTTGTTATGCAACGCGCGCGCGATGGGTGAATTCGGCGCGGTGTCGGTTGTGTCGGGCCATATCCGCGGCGAGACCAACACCATGCCGCTGCTCGTCGAGATTCTCTACAATGAATATCAATTCGTGGCGTCGTTCGCGATTGCATCGTTACTTGCCATGCTGGCGTTGATTACGCTGATGGCCAAGACGATCCTCGAACGGAGGCTGGACGAAAGACAGGTGCCGAGTGACGATTGAAGTCAAGAACCTCACCAAGAAGTTCGGCGATTTCGCCGCGCTCGACAATGTCGACCTCAAGGTCGCCGACGGCGAGCTGCTTGCGTTGCTCGGGCCGTCCGGCTCCGGCAAGACCACGCTGCTCCGCATCATCGCCGGCCTCGACTGGCCGGACTCCGGCGAAGTCTCCTTCGACGGCGAAAATGCACTCTCGCGCGGCGCCGGCGAGCGCCATGTCGGCTTCGTGTTCCAGCATTACGCGCTGTTCCGCCACATGACGGTATTCGAGAACGTCGCCTTCGGCCTGCGCGTGCAGCCGCGCGGCATCCGCAAGGACGAGGCCGCGATCCGCGCGCGCGTGAAAGAGCTGCTCGATCTCGTCCAGCTCGACTGGCTGTCCGATCGCTATCCGAGCCAGCTCTCCGGCGGCCAGCGCCAGCGCATCGCATTGGCGCGCGCGCTCGCCATCGAGCCGCGCATCCTGCTGCTTGACGAGCCCTTTGGCGCGCTCGACGCAAAAGTGCGCAAGGAGCTGCGGCAATGGCTGCGCTCGCTGCATTCGGAAATCCATGTCACTTCGCTCTTCGTCACCCACGATCAGGAGGAGGCGCTGGAAGTCGCCAATCGCGTCGTGGTGATGGACAAGGGCCGCATCGAGCAGGTCGGCACGCCCGGCGACGTCTATGACAACCCCGCCACCGCCTTCGTGCACGGCTTCATCGGCGAGTCCATCGTGCTGCCCGTGGAAGTCCGCGACGGCGGCGTGCAACTCGGCGGCAAGGCGCTCAACATCAGGGCCAATGGATCGGCGCCCGGCGCGGCACGGCTGTTCGTCCGCCGCCATGACATGCAGGTCGGTCCGGCCGGCAGCGGCTCGCTGGAAGGCTCGGTAAGGCATGTGCGTACCTTTGGGCCGATCCAGCGCGCCGAAATCGCGCTTTGCGGCAGCGAGGGCAAGACCGTGATCGAGATTGACGCCCCGCGCGACCGGGAACTGCAGCCCGGCGATGCCGTGAGCCTGCAGCCGAGGCGCTACCGGATTTTTGCGGCACAGGAGTAGGGGAGGCTGTCATTCCGGGGCGGCTCGCAGAGCCGAACCCGGAATCTCGAGATTCCGGGTTCGCTTCGCGCCCCGGAATGACGCCGAAGTGCCCCGCCGTTCACTATTCAGCCACTGTTGGTATGCAACAACGGCTCCCTTACCTCGGGGGTGTTCTTCAGTCATGCGGGGGGTTCTCGCCATAGCGGCGCTTCTGGCGCTTTCCGGCTGCACGTCCGACAGCCAGCCGGACCAGCCGGCCATGTACCTGTCCATGGCCAATGGCGGGGCCACGCTCGATCCGCAGGCCGCAGCCTCCATCATCTCGCAATACCGCCAGAACAACGGCCTCGGCAAAGTCATGATCGATCCCGATCTCATGAAGGTCGCGGAGGCCCAGGCCATGGCCATGGCGAGCCGCAACAAGCTCGACCACGACGTCAAAGGGCCGCTGGCCAAGCGGCTCAGCGGCTCCGGCTATCCGGCCACCACGGCGGTCGAGAATGTCTCCGCGGGATACCACACCCTGGCGGAGGCCTTTTCCGGCTGGCGCGATTCCCCGCCGCACCGGGCCAATATGCTCAGCCGCGACGTCACAAAACTCGGCATCGCCGCGAGCTATGCTCCGAATACCAAATACAAGGTATTCTGGACGCTCATTCTTGCATCGACGGATGCCCGATAAATCAGTCTTGATTTCGGTTCCGCTCTCGTTGATTGACGCAATTGCGAACAGCCGCCACCGTGCGGCCTGCATGGCTCTCTCATCGGCGGGTCACCATGGATAGCTCTACTTCCTTGCCGGCGACAACGCCCGCAAAGGCGCAGCGCGTGCTGGTCCTGCAGGGCGGCGGCGCGCTCGGTTCCTACCAGGCGGGGGCCTACCAGGCGCTCTGCCACCACGATTTTGAGCCTGAATGGATCGCCGGTATCTCGATCGGCGCCATCAACGCCGCGATCGTCGCCGGCAACGAGCGTGAAAAGCGCGTCGAACGGCTGAAGGAATTCTGGGACATGGTGTCCCAGCCGGTGTCCTGGAATCCAGTCGTGCCCGGCGACCGCGCCCGCTCGCTGTTTAACGAGACCAGTGCGGCGATCATTGCGACCTTCGGCGTGCCCGGTTTCTTCACCCCGCGCTTCCCGCCGGCGCCGCTGTGGCCCGCCGGCACCGCCTCGGCGCTGAGCTATTACGACACCACGCCCCTGAAGAAGACGCTGGAGCGGCTTGTCGATTTCGACCGCATCAACGATCTGAAGACGCGGCTCTCGGTCGGAGCGGTCAGCGTCACCTCGGGCAATTTCAAATACTTCGACAATTACGAGTTCAAGAAACTCGGCAAGAAGATGGGGCCCGAGCACGTCATGGCCTCCGGTGCGCTGCCGCCCGGCTTTCCCTCCGTCCTGATCGAGGGCGAGCATTACTGGGACGGCGGCATCGCCTCCAACACCCCGCTCGACTACGTCCTGGACGAGGAGAGGAGCCGCGATCTCCTGATCTTCCAGGTCGATCTGTTTTCCGCGCGCGGCGACCTGCCGGGGACGCTGCTGGAAGCTGCCGAGCGCGAAAAGGACATCCGCTATTCCAGCCGCACGCGGATGAACACCGACAAGAACAGGCAACTCCACAACGCCCGCATGGCGGTGCGGGATCTGATTGGCAAGCTGCCGGACTACCTGAAGAACGATCCCTCGGTCGAGTATCTGCGCGAGGCTGCGAAGGAGAATACGGTCACGGTGGTGCACCTGATCTATCGCAGCAAGAACCACGAATCCAGTTCGAAGGATTACGACTTCTCCCACATCGGCGTGGTCGAGCACTGGAACGCCGGCGTGCGTGACGTGCATCAGTCGATGAAGCACAAGGATTGGCTCGATCGGCCGCAGTCCGGCGAGACCATGGTTACTTACGATCTCACACGGGACGGCGAAGGCGCCCCCGCAAAAAAGGAGTGAACAATATGGGTTCGTTGACAGGCAAGACGGCAGTGGTGACCGGTTCGACCAGCGGCATCGGGCTTGCGATCGCGCGCGGCTTCGCCAGCGCCGGCGCCAACATCGTTCTCAACGGCATGGGCGCGCCAGCCGACATCGAGCGCGAGCGCTCCGGCATCGAGACCGATTTCAAGGTCCGTGCGGTGCATTCGCCGGCCGACATGACCAGACCCGCCGAAATCGCCGAGATGATCGCGCTTGGCGACAAGAGCTTCGGCAGTGTCGACATTCTCGTCAACAATGCCGGCATCCAGTTCGTTTCCCCGGTCGAGGAATTCCCGATCGAGAAGTGGGACGCCATCATCGCCATCAACCTGTCGGCGGCGTTTCACGCCATCCACGCCGCGGTGCCCCATATGAAGAAAAAGGGCTGGGGCCGCATCATCAATACGGCCTCGGCACACTCGCTGGTGGCCTCACCCTTCAAGTCGGCCTATGTCGCGGCCAAGCACGGCATTGCCGGCCTGACCAAGACGGTCGCGCTGGAGCTAGCGACGTTCAAGATCACCTGCAACTGCATCAGTCCCGGCTATGTCTGGACGCCGCTGGTCGAGAGGCAGATCCCCGACACCATGAAGGCGCGCAACATGACCAAGGACCAGGTCATCAAGGACGTGTTGCTGGAAGCGCAGCCGACGAAGGAGTTCGTCACCGTCGAGCAGGTCGCAGCGCTGGCGCTTTTCTTGTGCGGCAACGATGCGGCGCAGATCACCGGCGCCAACCTCTCGATCGACGGCGGCTGGACCGCGGAGTAGGGCCGCCGCTCTTTCAACGCAACGGGCTGTCATGCCCCGCGAAAGCGGGGCATCCAGTACGCTGCGGCTTATCGATTCTGAACTGCTGTCTCTGGAATGCTGGGTCACCCGCATGCGCGGGTGACGGCGGTCCGAGCTAGTGGCTTGAGCTTGTCAGCGCCGTGACGGTCGACGACGACAGCTGCAATTCCTGCACGCCGAGCTTGCCGGCGACCAGGATCAGCACGGTGGCAAGCGTCAGGCGTAATACCGTCTCCGGTACGCGCAGCGCGCTGTAGCTGCCGACCACGATACCGGGCAGGGACCCCATCAATAGTACGCCCATCAGCGACCAGTCGACCGCGCCGAGGGCCCAGTGCCCGGCGCCTGCCACCAGGGTCAGCGGCACCGCATGCGCGATGTCGGAACCAACGATGGTTGCCATCGGCAGGCGCGGGTAGAGCAGCAGCAGCACGGTCACGCCGACGGCGCCGGCGCCGACCGAGGAAATCGTAACGAGGATGCCGAGGGCTGCACCCGTCGCCACCGTTGCGGCGGCCGTAGTCTTCTCGTCGATGCGCTCCAGCCGCCTGCGATAGCGCTCCATGATCGCCTTGCGGAAGATCAGCGAGACGGCGGTGAGCAGAAGCGCAAAGCACAGCACCAGGTTGACCACACTGCGCTGCGCCGAAGCATCGAGGTTGAGCTGCCACATCACAAGCAGAGTCGCGGCGCTTGCGGGCAGGCTGCCGCTGGCAAGCCGCATCACGGCCGGCCAGTGAATGCTGCGCCCGATTCCATGGACCAGGCTGCCGCCGGTCTTGGTGGCCGCGGCGTAAAGCAGGTCGGTGCCGACGGCCGTCGTCGGGTGAATGCCGAACAGCAGGATCAGCAGCGGCGTCATCAGCGAGCCGCCGCCGACACCGGTCATTCCCACAAGCAGGCCGACGCCGAATCCCGACGCGACGTAGAGCGGATCGATCATTTCCAAGCGTTTTCTGATTACGTTTCAGACATGTAACGATGCGGGGCCTATCACCGCAACGGAGCGGCCGAAATAAGAATATTTCGTGCGCGCAATGGAACCGGATGGTGATTTTCCCCAGTTCGGGTGCGCGGGGAGGTAACCCCTTCCGCGCTACAAACGGCCAAAATGGAAGGAAAATGAAGCGCTTGTGGGAGCTGCGGTGCCTTCTTTCAACGTCAGACGCTGTCATGCCCCGCGCAGGCGGGGCATCCAGTACGCCGCGGCCTCTGAGTTGAATTTGGATGTCTCTGGACGTCACCGCACTCGCAGGTGGATGACATTCCGAGTAATTGGATCAGCGCTTCCCGAACGCCAGCACGTGCAGGCCGAGGCGGCGGCGGACGATGACGAACAGCAGCACGGTTTCGAACGCGAGCGAGATGGAAGTCGCAGCCGCTGCGCCGTGGCCGCCCCAGCGCGGCACCAGCGCCACGCACAGCACGACGTTCATCACGAAGGCGAGCGCATAGGCCAGCGCGCAGATGTGCTGGTGGCCAAGCATGTTGAGCAGCCGCTCGACCGGGCCGATTGCC
>DASWVJ010000401.1:0-5210 GCA_036406295.1 Bradyrhizobium sp. | reverse complement strand
CGAGATCGGGCCGCAGCGCGATATTCACAGTCGCCTCCCCGTCGCGGAGAATTGCGTCGCGCAGCTCGGCCGACAGCGGATAGACTGCGCCACCCTCGATGCCGCTGCGGGTGACGATGGCCTCGCCGCGCGCAACGTGGGGTCCGATCGCCAGTTGAACGCCCTTGAGCGGCTGCCCCTCAAACCGGTCGCGAAAAATGTCGGACCAAGCGACAGTGAAGCCGGAATTTGCGGGCTTAAGCGGCGATATCACAACGCCCTTTGCCACAAGCATCTCGACCCAGCCGCCATTGGAACCCAGCCGCGGCCAGCTTGCGCCGCCAAGCGCGAGCATCGTCGCACGCGCCACGACCGCGCGCGGCCCTTCCGGCGTCAGGAATTTCAGGCGGCCTTCTTCGTCCCATCCGGCCCAGCGATGGCGGAAGGCGAACGTCACGCCTTCGGAATCGAGCCGGCGAAGCCAGGCGCGCAGCAGTGGCGACGCCTTGAACGCTCTTGGAAACACCCGCCCGCTGGTGCCTACAAACGTTTCTTGCCCGAGCGCTTCGCTCCAGTCGCGCAACGCCTGCGGCGGAAACGCCTCGATGGCCGCAGCCAGCCGCGGCGCCGCCTCACGATAGCGCGAAAGAAATGCCGGCAGCGGCTCGCTGTGGGTGAGATTGAGGCCGCCGCGCCCCGCCATCAGGAACTTGCGGCCGGCGGACGGCATGGCGTCATAGACGGTGACGCGGGCGCCACCCCGCGCCAGCACCTCAGCCGCCATCAGGCCGGCGGGACCGGCCCCGATGACGGCGGCGTCGTGGGTGGGAGCTGGTGTCATGGCGCGAGTTTGAGCCAAGTTTGGCAACCACGATAACCACTGTCATTCCGGGATGGTCCGAAGGACCAGACCACAGATGCGCAACCGCGCATCGGGGAATCTCGAGATTCCGGGTTCGCCTCTTCGAGGCGCCCCGGAATGACGGTGAGATTACAGCTTCACCCCCGCGCGCTTGGCGGCATGGCCGATATATTTCTGCGTCTGCTCGAAGGCGCCCTCCAGCGCCTTTGCCGTGGACATGTCGGCAATCTCGTTGAAATGCGCTGATATTGCGTCCGGCGTCCACTCGGACTGCGGCAGGTTGATGCCCTCGGTCTCCATGATCTTGATCACGGCAAAGGAGCCGGCGCCCGCGCCCATGATGGTGCGCGTCGGCGCATCCTCGCTCAGCAGATATTCCACCGCGGGCGTGATCGCCTCGGCCTTCATCAGCGCCAGCGCCTGCGGCGGCAACAGTTCTTCCGTCATGCGCGTCGCCGCGGTCGGCGAGATCGTGTTGACGCGGATATTGTTCTTGCGGCCTTCCTGGGCGAGCACGTTCATCAGGCCGACGATGCCGGCCTTGGCCGCACCGTAATTGGCCTGGCCGAAATTGCCGAACAGGCCGGATGAGGAGGTCGTCAGCACGATGCGGCCGTAATTGCGCTCACGCATGCCGTCCCACACCGCCTTGCAGCAGTAGAAGGTGCCGACGAGATGCACGTCCAGCACCTTGGCGAAGTCCTGCACCTCCATCTTGCCGAACGACTTGTCGCGCAGGATGCCGGCATTGGCGACCAGCAGGTCGACGCTGCCCCACTCCTTTGTCGCGCGATCCACCATCCCCTTCACCTGGGTGAAGTTCGAGACGTCGGCGCCGTCGGCCATGGCCGTGCCCCCGGCCTTGCGGATCTCCTCGACCACGGCTTCCGCCGGCGACAGCGAACCGCCGGTGCCGTCGCGCGCGCCACCAAAATCGTTGACGACGACCTTCGCGCCGCGGCTGGCGAGCCCCAGTGCATGCGACCGCCCCAGACCATTGCCCGCGCCGGTAACGATGGCGACGCGTCCGTCAAACCTGATTGTCATGCGTAAATTCCCGCTGCTCACCGTGCCCGGGCAAAAGTGCGAAGCGCGTCTTCGCTCAAATGCCCCGGGCATCCAAAAGAGATGGTCTTTCTTAAGAGGATAGATTGCCGGGTCAAGCCCGGCAGTGACGGGCTGGCGTCTCAGGCGAAGTAGATCAACCCGAGCCAGTCGGCGACGATCGCCGGCTTGTCCTCGCCCTCGATCTCCACCGTGACATTGGTGCGGCTCTGCAATTCCTTCGGCTTGCGCAGCGTCGCCTCGGTCAGCACGAAACGGCCACGCACCCGCGAGCCGGCGCGTACCGGCGAGATGAAGCGCAGCTTGTCGAAGCCGTAGTTGACGCCCATCGTGGTGCCCTGGATGACCGGCATCACCTCATAGGACATGATCGACATCAGCGACATTGTGAGAAAGCCGTGCGCCACGGTATTGCCGAACGCGGTTTCCTTCTTCGCCCTTTCGGGGTCGACATGGATGAACTGATGGTCCTCGATTACGTCGGCATAGACGTTGATCCGGCTCTGGTCGATCAGGTGCCAGGACGACACGCCGACCTCCTTACCCACCATGGCCTGATAGGTCTCGAGCGTGACCGGTGGCTTCTTCCAGACCTCGTTCATTACTGGCTCGTCTCCAGACCGGCCGTGCGCACATTGCGCAGCTCCGGGAATTCTTCTTCGCTGAACTCCAATCCGCGTAGCGCGTCGTCACGATTATTGTCATGCTCGAGACGGCGCAACTGCACGCGGCGGATTTTTCCGGAGATGGTCTTGGGCAATTCCGTCACCAGCTCGAGCTTGCGGATGCGCTTGAACGGCGCAAGACGGGTGTGCAGGTGCTTGAAGATCGACAGCGCCGTCTCCGGCGAACGCTCGACGCCCGCAATGAGCAGCACATAGGCCTTGGGAATGGCCAGCCTGATCGGATCGGGACTCGGCACGACAGCCGCTTCCGCCACCTGCTCGTGCTCCAGAAGCACACTCTCGAGCTCGAACGGGCTGATGCGATAGTCGGAGGATTTGAACACATCGTCGGAGCGGCCGACAAAGGTAAAACAACCCTCATCATCGACGAACACGACGTCGCCGCTGCGATAGAGATCGCCGTCCGTACCGGAGAGCCGTCCGTCTTCGCCCTGATAACCCTGCATCAGGCCGGCAGGCCGATCGCCGCCGAGCACCAGCGTCACCTCGCCCTCTTTGGTCTCATGTCCATCGTGATCGGTGATGCGCACACGATAGCCGGGCAGCGGGCGGCCCATCGAGCCGACCTTCACCTTCTGGCCCGGTGAATTGCCGGCCAGCGCCGCGGTCTCGGTCTGGCCGTAGCCGTCGCGGATGGTAAGGCCCCAGGCCGCGCGCACCTGGTCAATCACTTCGGGATTGAGCGGCTCGCCCGCGCCGCAAACCTCGCGCAAGCTCACCTTGAAGTCCGACAGCTTCTCCTGGATGAACAGCCGCCACACCGTTGGCGGCGCGCACAGCGTGGTGACGCCGCAGCGGCCGATGATCGCGAGCAAGCCCTTTGCCTCGAAGCGCGGCTGGTTGACGATGAAGATCGTCGCCCCGGCATTCCATGGCGCGAAGAAGCAGCTCCAGGCGTGCTTGGCCCAGCCGGGCGAAGAGATATTGAGATGGACGTCGCCGGGCTGCAGTCCCAGCCAGTACATCGTCGACAGATGCCCAACGGGATAACTGCGCTGGCTGTGCCGCACCAGTTTCGGTTTTGCCGTCGTGCCCGAGGTGAAATAGAGCAGCATCGGGTCGTCGGCGTTGGTCGGACCATCGGGCGTGAATGTATCCGAGGCCTTCGCGGCCTCCTCGAACGGATGCCAGCCATCGCCGCCCGCACCACCAATGACGATGCGGACCAGCTTGTCATCGCCAAGCCCGGTAAATTTCGCGACCTGGTCCTGGGTAGCCACCACCGCCCGCGCCCGGCCTCGGTCGAGCCGGTCACGCAATTCGTCTGCTGTCAGCAGCGTGGTGGCGGGGATCACGACCACGCCGAGTTTCATCGCTGCCAGCATGGTCTCCCACAGCGGCACGACATTGCCGAGCAATAGCAGCAGATGATCGCCGCGCTTCAGCCCCTGCGCGCGGAGAAAATTCGCCACACGGTTCGAACGCTGCGACAGTTCGGCAAACGAGAGCTTTGTCTCGCGCTCGCTGCCGGCATCGACGATCCACAGCGCCGCGCGGTCGCGGCTTTCAGGGTTGCGCGCCAATTCCGCATCAAACCAGTCCAGTGCCCAGTTGAAGGGCGCGGGATCGGGCCAGCGGAATCCCTTCACCGCGGCATCGTAGTCGGTGCGATGCTGTAGCAGAAAGGCGCGCGCTTCCTTGAACGTGACCATCAAGACTTCCCCGCAAGGCTCCTAACGTGCTGGATAATTCCGGAAAAGTCGACCCCGCCGTGGCCGGCGGCATCGAACGCCTTGTAGAGCTCCTGCGCTTGCTTGCCGAGCGGCGTCGCGGCTCCCGACGCCTTGGCAGCGTCCTGCGCCAAAGTGAGGTCCTTCACCATCAGCGCGGTCGCAAAGCCCGGCTTGTAGTCATTGTTGGCGGGCGAGGTCGGCACCGGTCCCGGCACCGGGCAATAGGTTGTCAGCGCCCAGCACTGTCCCGACGAGGTCGACACCACATCGAACACCGCCTGGCGCGACAGCCCGAGTTTCTCGGCCAGCGCGAAGGCCTCGCCGACCGCGATCATGGATATGGCAAGTACCATGTTGTTGCAGATCTTGACGCCCTGCCCTGCGCCGGCGGCACCGCAATGCACGATCTTCTTGCCCATGTTCTCCAGCACGGGCTTGGCCGCCGCAAAGGACTTTTCGTCGCCGCCGCACATGAAGGTGAGCGTCGCGCCCTTGGCGCCGCCGGTGCCGCCGGAGACCGGCGCATCGACCGAGCCCATACCGTTCTTCGCGGCCAGCGCATGCGCCTGCTTGGCGCTCTCGACGTCGATGGTCGAGCAGTCGATGATCAGCGTGCCCTTCTTCATGGCGGGCACCACCTCGTTCCAGACCGAGAGGACATGCTTGCCGGCCGGCAGCATGGTGATCACGATCTCCGCGCCCTTCACGGTCGCCGCCGCGCTCTCGCCGATCGCTGCGCCATCGGCCTTGGCCTGATCACGCGAGGCGGCGACCAGGTCGAACGCGGTCACCTTGTGGCCGGCCTTGACCAGATTGGCCACCATCGGCCCGCCCATATTGCCGAGGCCAATGAATGCGATGTTTGCCATGTCGTGTTTCCTCCGGCTGTCGCTCTTTTTTGATTTAAGGGAATTTCAGCTCGTCCGCGCCGATCTCCGCAAAGTA
>DASWVJ010000400.1:0-6032 GCA_036406295.1 Bradyrhizobium sp. | reverse complement strand
AGCGCGCAGTGAAATTTCGCTCGGCAATGAGAACGCGGTTAGATATCGAACATAGCAACAAACGGATCAGCCCCCCGGCTGTGCGCCCACTATGATCTGATTCCGGCGATCGTCCAATCGCCCGTGGGCTGTGTCCAACGGGTTTTTCCAGCACTTGTAGGCGCGTGTCTGGTCGGAATCACAGGGCTCGATACCGGGCAATGTCGGGCAGGAAAGCATGCGCGGGGCGCCCTCGAACACGAACGCGACTGGCTCGGTTCGGTTCTCTGGCTAAGGCAGAGGCGGACGTGCTGTCCACCGACCGGCTGCAACTCGGGGCAAGCCGATAAGACGAGCGTGGTAGCAAACCGGGTTGATCATCGGGATTAATCAGCTTCTAATTGGCTGATTCTCCATCATTGCGCATCCCGAGCCGGAGATGTCGGCCATGTTTCAGCTGTTCTTGCGCGCTCGTACCTACCAGTTCGTGCGGCGCCGCCTTGGCGGTGATGAATTCAGAGCCCGGTCCGCGGAACGAGATGCCGAGACTGACCGCGGGCGTGTTGAGTCTGTACTCGCAGCGATAGATGGAACTCTACGGGCCTCGGAGGACGAGCATGCGGGCCTCAGCGGCCGGGTCGACGACGTGCTGGCCAGAGCAGCAGTTACGATCGGAACGGCTACGGACGAATATCTGGATCGTGAACCGCACCTGAGCCATCATCAGACTCTCTTTGATACGGAAGTAGCCAACGGTCAGCGGCGACTTAAGGAGCTATCGACGATGATCGCCCACATGAAGTTCATGCGGGCCGCGTTGTTGAGCCGGTTTCCTGACCTCAAGTAATACGTCAACTGTGGTTTTGTCGGCGCGAGCGGAAAGACGCCGCGATCGGGACGCGTGGACGTCGGGCTGGATGGCGTTCGCTACCTGCGCTGGTTGTAGACGTCGATGCACACCGCGCCCAGCAACACAAGTCCCTTGATCACCTGCTGGTAGTCGATGCCGATACCCAGAATGGACATGCCGTTGTTCATCACGCCCATGATCATGGCGCCGACCACGGCACCGCTGACCCTCCCCACACCGCCATAAGCGGAGGCGCCGCCGATGAAGCAGGCCGCGATGACGTCGAGCTCGAACCCGGTCCCGGCCTTCGGTGTCGCCGTGTTGAGGCGCGCGGCGAACACGAGCCCGGCCAGCGCCGCCAGCACTCCCATGTTGACGAAGGTCAGGAAGGTGAGGCGCTCGGTCTTGATGCCGGACAGTTTTGCCGCCTTGGCATTGCCGCCGACGGCGTAGATGTGACGGCCGATCACCGTGCGCCGCGTCACGAAGGCATATAGCGCGATCAGCGCCATCATGACGACGAGCACATTGGGCAGGCCGCGATGCGAGGCGATCAGGTAGGTGAAGTAGAGCACGACGCAGGCCAGCGCCACGCTCTTTCCGGCGAAGAAGGCATAGGGCTCGACCTCGATGCCATGCGAGAGCTCGCGCGCGCGGCTTCTCGCGCTGGCATAGACAAGCGCAAACGCCAGCACGACCCCGATCAGGAGCGAGGTCGGATGCAGAGAGCCTGTGGCAGGAAACAGCTCGGGAATGAAGCCCGATGAGAGTTTCTGGAAGGTCGGTGGGAACGGTCCCACCGACTGGCCCTGCAGCACCGCCAGCGCCAGTCCCTTGAACACCAGCATGCCCGCCAGCGTGACGATGAAGGAGGGGATTCCGAAATAGGCCACCCAGTAGCCTTGAGCTGCGCCGATCGCCGCACCGAGCAGCAGGCAGGCGACGAAGGCGAGCGCCGGGTCGATGCGATAGCGCACCATCAGAACCGCGGCGACCGCGCCGACGAAGCCCGAGACCGAGCCGACCGAAAGGTCGATATGGCCGGTGACGATCACCAGCAGCATGCCGAGCGCCATGATGACGATGTAGCTGTTCTGCAGGACCAGGTTGGTCATGTTGAGCGGCTGCAGCAGCGTGCCGTCGGTCGCGAACTCGAAGAACAGCATGATCGCAAGCAGCGACAGCAGCATGCCGTAGTTTCGCAAGTTGTTCTTGATGAAGCTCGCCTGCCGGCGCTCCTCGGCAAGCAAAACCGTCTTGTCGCTCATAGCGGCGCTCCTCCCGCCTGCGCATCGCTCGCGCCCATGCCGTTCCTCAGGCTCTTGTTGCGCATGATGGCATGCATGATCTTTTCCTGGGTGGCATCGGCCTTGGCGAACTCGCCGACGAAGGCGCCGTCGTTCATCACATAGATGCGGTCGCAGATGCCGAGCAGTTCCGGCATCTCGGACGAGATCACTACGATGCCCTTTCCCGCCGCGGCAAGCTCGTTGATGATGCGGTAGATCTCGTATTTCGCGCCGACGTCGATACCGCGCGTCGGCTCGTCGAGGATCAGGATTTTGGGGTCCGTCATCAGCCATTTCGACAGCACGACCTTCTGCTGGTTGCCGCCGGACAGCGTCGCGGTCTCCTGATAGACGTCGGAGCAACGGATGTGCATCCGGTTGCGGTAGTCGGTGGCTGCCTTCAATTCCCTGAAATCATCGATCACCCAGCGCCGCGCCACCTGGTCGAGGCTGGCGAGCGTAACGTTCTTGCGCACGTCGTCGGCCAGGATCAGGCCGAGCTGCTTGCGGTCTTCGGTGACATAGGCAAGTCCCGCCTCGATCGCCGCCGGCACGCTGGAAAGGGTAACTTCGCGCCCGTCGATGGCAAGGCGTCCGCTGATTGCGGTGCCCCAGGCGCGGCCGAACAGGCTCATGGCGAATTCAGTGCGGCCGGCGCCCATCAGGCCGGCAATGCCGGCGATCTCGCCGCGGCGCAGTTGGAAGTCGACATTCTTGACGACCTTCCGCTCCGGGTGCAGCGGATGATGCGCGGACCAGTTGCTGACCTCCAGCACCGTATCTGCAATGCGCGCATCGCGGTCGGGAAAGCGGTGGGCGAGGTCACGATTGACCATGCTGCGGATGATCCGCTGCTCCTCCACCGGCTCGGTGCGGCAATCGAGGCTGTCGACGGTGAGCCCGTCGCGCAGCACTGTGATGCGATCGGCGACACGGGCGACTTCGCTCAGCTTGTGGGAAATCAGGATCGAGGCGATGCCCTGGTCGCGAAACGCGATCAGGCGGTCGAGCAGGGCAGCGCTGTCGGCTTCGTTCAGGCTCGCCGTCGGCTCGTCCAGGATCAACAGGCGCACGCGCTTGGAGAGCGCTTTTGCGATTTCCACCAGCTGCTGCTTGCCGATGCCGAGGTCGGTGACGAGCGTATCCGGCTGCTCGCGCAGGCCGACCTGGGCCAGGAGCTCCCGGGTGCGCCGCCAGGCGGCGTCGCGATCGATGACGCCGAACCGGGCAGGAGGGTGTGACAGGAAGATGTTCTCGGCAATCGACATCAGCGGGATCAGCGCGAGCTCCTGGTGGATGATGATGATGCCAAGCGCCTCCGAGTCGTTGACGTCGCGAAAGCGCCGCTCCTCGCCGTCGAAGAAGATACTGCCTTCATAGCTGCCGTGGCGATAGACGCCGCTGAGCACCCGCATCAATGTCGACTTGCCCGCGCCGTTCTCGCCGACCAGGGCGTGGATCTGGCCGGCCTCGACCGTGAAATTGACGTCGCGGAGTGCCTGCACGCCGGCAAAGGCCTTGCTGACCCCGCGCATCTCAAGCATTGCCGTCATTGCATCATTCCGCAGCCATCCGGCGGCCGGCACGCCGTTCGTGCCCGCCCGCGAAATTCGATCAGTCGAATTGCGAGCGCTTGTAGTAGCCGGAGTCAATCAAAACCTTCTCCCAATTGCTCTTGTAGACCACGACCGGCTTGAGCAGATAGGAGGGCACCACCTTGACGCCGTTGTTGTAGGTCTTGGTGTCGTTGACGGTCACCTGTTTGCCCTCGATCGCCGCATCGACCATGTCGGCCGCCACCTTGGCAAGATCGCGCGTGTCCTTGAAGATGGTCGAGTATTGGTCGCCGCGCAGCATCGCCTTGATCGAAGGGACTTCCGCGTCCTGGCCGCTGATGACGGGCATCGGCTGGCTGGCGCTGCCATAGCCGACGCCCTTCAGCGAGGAGATGATGCCGATGGAGAGACCGTCATAGGGCGACAGCACTGCATCGACGCGCTTGTTGCCGTAGAAGGCGCTGAGCAGATTGTCCATGCGCGCCTGTGCGGTCGCGCCGTCCCAGCGCAGCGTCGCGACCTTGTCCATGCCAGTCTGGCCGCTCGCCACGACGAGCTTCTTGCTGTCGATATAGGGCTGCAGCACCGACATCGAGCCGTTGTAGAAGAAGTAGGCGTTGTTGTCGTCCGGCGAGCCGCCGAACAGCTCGATGTTGAACGGTCCCTTGCCTTCCTTCAGCCCCAGTCCCTGTTCGATCGACTGAGCCTGCAGCACGCCGACCTGGAAATTGTCGAACGTCGCGTAATAGTCGACGTCGGGCGTGTCGCGGATCAGGCGGTCATAGGCGATCACGGTGATGCCGGCGGCCTTGGCCTGCTTGAGCACATCAGACAGAGTCGTGCCGTCGATGGCGGCGATCACGAGGGCCTTCACGCCCTTGGTCACCATGTTCTCCACCTGCGAGAGCTGGTTTGGAATGTCGTCCTCGGCATATTGCAGGTCGGTGTTATAGCCGCGCTCCTTCAGCGCCTTGACCATGTTGTTGCCGTCATCGATCCAGCGTGCGGACGATTTGGTCGGCATCGCGATCCCGATCGTCGGCTTTTTCTGTGCCAGCGCATCGCCGGAGAGAGCGGCGGTGGAAAAGCCCGCCAGCACGAGCGCGGTGATGGTGGTTTTCAGCTTCAGCATGCTTCGCTCCCTTGGCTGCTTCCGGAATGGGATATTGCCCTGCCATTTGCGGATTTTCATTGGCTTGGCACCTCGCTCACGCGCTTGCAAGCCTGACGTCAGGCTCGCTGCGGCCGTGCGCCGCGACATCAAGGAGGAAGGTGAAACCGGCTTGCGGATCGGCGGCCCGCGCGGCCTCGTCCATGCCTTGCCAGGCCGTGGTGACCAGTAGGCGCGACAGGTCGCGCCCGGCAAAGGCCGGGCAGCTCGTCTGGCGCGCTGGAACCTGCAGGCTGCGCAGGTGCGCACCATCCGGACTATAGACATCGACGCAGCCGCCGCCCCAGCGTGCGTTCCAGATCAGGCCGTCGGCGTCGACCACCGCGCCGTCGGGGCCACCGGTGCCGGAATGATACAACAGCGTTTCCGGCGAACCGCGCGGCAGCCCGGTCTGGGGATCAAGCGACACTCGATACACCGCTTTCTCGTGAGTGTCGGAAAAGTAGCCGATGCTGCCATCCGGCGAAAAGCATATCGCGTTCGGAACGGTGATGCCGGGGAATAGCTGCAAAATCTCCCCTCGATAGAGGGCATAGATCGTGCCGGCGCCGGATTGAGCATGGCGTCCCATCGTGCTGATCCAGAACGTGCCAGACAGATGCACCCGGGCATCATTGGACCGGGTGAGGGGATTGTCCGCTTCCAGCTCATGATAAAGCGCCATCGCGCCATCGGCGATGTTGCGAACATAAAGGCCGTCCTCCGCGGCAATCAGCTGGCGCTCGGCATCGATGCGGGCGAGCGCGCTCGCCATTCGGCCGAGCCGATGTACGCTGATCCGGCCGCTTGCGAGGTGAGCCTCGAACAGCCGCCCCTCGACAATGTCGAACCACCACGCGGTATCGGTTGCCACGTCATAGGTTACGCCCTCGCCAAGCTGGCAAGGCTCCGTGCTGAGAACCGTTGTCGGCACGTGCTCGATCATGCCGGCCGCGCGCCTCCTGTCGCCCGTGAGAAACGATAGACGGTGCGGTGGCGGTAGATCCCGCCGAGGACAAGGCGTGGGCTCGGGAAATCCGGCCGGTTTGGCGCGTCGGGCCAGATATGCGGCTCCAGACAGATGGCGTCCGACTGCCGGTAGAGCCGGCCGCGCTTGCCGCAGATCGAACCGTCGAGGTAGTTGCCCGAATAGACCTGCAAACCGGGCTGATCGGTCAGGAGCTCGAGGATGCGGCCCGAGCGCGGCG
>DASWVJ010000399.1:0-5385 GCA_036406295.1 Bradyrhizobium sp. | reverse complement strand
AGCCGCATTCGCCGCTGGCGCAATGTCGCGAGCGTCGCCTCCGCGATCGCCGCGGCGCTAGTGGTGATGGTGGGCTTGCAGGTCTACCGTCCGGACGCCCTGCCGGACAGCATCCGCCCGAAGCCGCGCACGCAGGTGGTGGAAGTGAAGACACCGCCGCCGCCGGCCGGCGCGCAATATGTCGCGGTGCTGCAGAGTGGTGGGGGCGCGCCCGCCTTCATCCTGACGGTCGATGCGGCGACGAAGAATTTCACGGTGCGAAAGGTCGGCGCGCAGCCGGAAGTGGGCAAGAGCTACGAACTGTGGATCGTCTCCGACAGGCTGCAGCGGCCGCGTTCGCTCGGCGTGATCGGCGGAGGCGACTTTACCGCGCGCCCGGTGCTGTCGGGCTATGACAGCGAGATCGTCAACCAGGCGACCTTTGCGGTGAGCATCGAGCCGGAAGGCGGCTCGACGACGGGCGCTCCGACCGGTCCGGTGGTGTATACGGGCAAGCTGATTGAGACCGTGCCGCCGGGCGCGCCTGGCCGCTAGTTGAATGAAGTGACAGCAAACGTCGAGCTAGCGGTTTTCCCAACCCCAAAAATGGAAAACGCCCGTGGGGAGCGGGCGTTTTCCGGTCGTCAACTTGGGGGTAGTTGGGGTCTTCTAATATCCACGTAGCGACTTTGGGGGGCTGGTAAAGAGCTACGTGAATTCCGTAAATTCCTCTGTTAGCGGACGACTGACATTCCGGCGCTGGTGACGGCAACCGGCTTGCCGGCCTTCATCACGCGCGCGGTCTGCACGCCATCATCCGATGTCGTGTTACGCGTTGAGATGCCGAACCCAGCGACCAGGATACCCGCCGCAAGGGCCACGACCACGATCTTCAGATGGGTCGTGCGATCTGCGCTGTAGATCGAGTGGTTCACGGAAGTCTCCTGCCAGGCTTCCTTTCTCTGTCGGATTGGTGTGCTCCGTTCAGAGATCGGTTCAACGTCTCGCACGGATAAACGTAGGAATCCGTCCTCTCGTTCCCCAGATGCAATCACAAGGCGGTGATAAGACTTGAAAATCCGCGATTGGAACCACCGGCCTGGCACGCCAGCATCAAAAATTCCAAAGTAGATACATATACTTAAATCAAAGAACGATTGGTGCCGGCCGATAGTAGGGCGGAACCTGCCCTACCTAGAAACCATTTGCCTGTGGCGAAAAGGCCGCTCCGCACTTGCAGCTGATTTGCTCCCCGCAAGGACCGGCGCCGATCAGTCAGGTCGTCCGTCAGGTCAGGCTTTCCGTGGTCCAGCGGTGGCCGGGCTGGCCATGGATGAAGCCGTTGGAAAACGGCGCGCCGAGCTGCAACGCCTCGAGCCCGGCGAGGGCCTCGTCCGACGCCATTTTCTCGGCGAGGAGATCGTGAAAAATCGAGGCGACACGCACCATGTCGCAATGATGCGGCGAGAGGCGGTAGCGCGCGACGCCGGCCGTCTTCAGCGCCGGGATTTCCTGCGCCAGGTTCACATACTCGTAGGACATCGTCTGCACGCCATTGGCGACCAGGAACGGCTTGCCATCGAGCGTGGTCAGCGGCAGCCCGTCGAGATCCTGGTCGCAAACGAAGCGGCAGGTATCCTTGGTGCGGCCGTGGGCGCGGGCATGGTAGCAGCGCGCCGACAGCGCCAGCGAAAGCCGGCCGAACACCTGCACCTCGATCGTCACGCCGGCTGCGGCTCCGGCGGCGCACAGCATGCCAATGGCGCCGAACGGCAGTTCGGTGGGCAGGCAGATGTTGCGTGCGCCCTTGGCGGCGAGGAAGCGCAGGGTCTCCTCGTTGTAGACGTTCATCAGCGGCCCGATGTAATGCGGCCGCCCGCGCAGAAAGTAGGCGGCCGAGCCGTCGTTGGCCTCGATCAGGTCGGTCGTGCGCGCGCAGACGTCGCTGACCAGGCGGCGGTCGACCTGGGACGCAGTCTCGCCGAGCGTCGAATGCAGCACCGTCTTGCCGGCGCGGCGCAGCCGCTCGGCGACCGGTTCGTAAACATCCGCAAACAGCGGCGCCCGCTTGGAGCAGATAGTCTCGCCGAGATAGACGGTCGCAACCGGCGCCTCGTCGGCGATCCGGAAATAGAAGTCGCGCCAATGCTCCGGGGCCCAGTTGAACAGATTGGGGCCGAGCGTCAGCTCGGTTCGAGCGTCGTTCATGGCCTTGTTATCTCCAGCTCTTGCTGCGGAAGGCGCCTTGCGTTTCCTTGTGGCCTTCGGTCAGCGCGATCAGGTTGGCCAGCGCGGCCTCCTTGCCGGCCATGATGTCATCGACGGCGCGGCGGAACGCGCTCACCACTTCCTTGACATAGGCGCGGCTGCGCTGGCGCCCCTCGATCTTCAGTGCGGTGACACCGGCGCGCATCAGTTCCGGCAGCAGCCCGGAGAGGTTGAGCGAGCGCGGCTCTTCGAACGCGTAATAGGGCTCGGCCTGCGCCGAGCAGGAATAGCGCCCCTTGCAGATGGTCGGATAGCCGCCGCTTTCGCCGCTGCGATAGCGATCGATCACGAAGGGCCCGAGCTTGCTGGTCAGCGCGCCGTCTTCCTCCTCCTCGAAGCGGACGTCGGCGGCCGGCGAGCAGACGCCGTCCATGTTGGTGGAAATGCCCGTGACGTAGTTGGTGAGGCTGCAGCGGCCCTCGGCCATCATGCCGATATTGCCGAACACGAAGGCCTCGATCTCGCATGGGATCTGGCGGTGGATGTCGGCGATCTCGGCCACGGTGAGGATGCGCGGCAGCACCACGCGCTTGACGGCGAATTCCTCGCAATGGAAGCGGATCGCCTCCGGCGAGGACGCGCCGGCCTGCACGGAAAGATGCAGTCTTAGCTGCGGAAAATTTCGCGAGGCGTAGGCGGCAACGCCCATATCGGCGACGATGATTGCATCCACCGCGGACGAGGCCGCCACTTCGATCGCCTCCTTCCAGAGGTCGAACCGGCCGGCCGGCGGAAAGGTGTTGACCGCGAGCAGCACCTTGGCGCCGCGCGCATGCGCGTACTCGACCGACTTGTGCAGCTCCTGCGGCGAGAAATTCAGCCCGGGAAAATTCCGCGCATTGGTCGCGTTCTGCAGCCCGCAATAGATCGCGTCGGCGCCGGCGTCGACGGCGGTGCGCAGGCTGGCCGGCGTGCCGGCGGGGCAAACCAGTTCGGGGCGTCGGGGGACGATGTCATCGCTCATGGCTGCTCCTGGCGCCGATTGATCGGAAATGCGAGACCGTCATCGCGGCGATTGGGGAAAGCGGACCGAAGGAGCTGGTGACGGCCTGCACCAGACCTCCGTCTATGTCGTCGAGCGCGTTGCGCAGCGCCACCACCGCCTCGGTGTCGCCGGTGACCTGCAGGTCGCGCGAGAAGAACAGGGCATCGCCATCGAGCGAACCGTCGATCAGCCGAAACAAATTGAGGAACGTGCCTGCGATGCGCGCATGCGCATGCGGCGCCTCGGCGCGGCGGCAGGCGCTCAGTGCCGGCGCTTCCGGCCGCGGCCTCAGGATCAGCACGAAAGGCAGATCGGTGGGATCAATGATGAAGGTCTTCTGCGCGTGCGGCCCAAGGCGAAGGAAGACGTCGGGCTGGCTGCGCGCGACCTGCGTACCAATAAGACTGAGAATAGGTTGCAGGAGCGGAAGAGGGAAGAAGCGCAGGAGCGAAACGAGTGAGAAGCGATCGGCAGGCAAAGCAAGCATGGCGTCTCACTACAGCCGCTTCGCCTCCACGGCAATGGCTCACGCGATGCGTTGAACAATTCTAGTCTGTTGCTGCGCATGACACGCAACATCAAGCAACATGTTGCGAATGAACCTTAGAAGCACCTTACACGCTACCGACCGTCTTCAACCGCGCGCGCGGATGGATCTCGGCCTGCGACAGCACCGTGGTCTGCGAGCGGAAGCGCTCCACCAGCGAGCGTACGAACGGGCGGATCGCCGCTGACGTCACCAGCACCGGCGTCTCGCCCTCGCGCGCCGCCTGCTCGAAGGCGTTACGCACCGCGGTCATGAACTCGGAAAGCTTGGAAGGCTGCATGGCGAGGCTGCGTTCCTCGCCCTGGCCCACGATCGACTCGGCAAAGGCCTGCTCCCAGCGTGCCGACAGCGCGATCAGCGGCAGATAGCCGTTGAACGAGGTGTGCTGCGCGCAGATCTGTCGCGCCAGGCGCGCGCGGACGTGCTCGACCATGGTGGCGGGATTGCGCGAGAAGGCGAGCGCGTCCGCGAGACCTTCAAGGATGGTCGAGAGATCGCGGATCGAGATGCGCTCGGCGAGCAGCAGCTGCAGCACGCGCTGGATGCCGGAGACCGTGACCTGGCCCGGCACAATGTCCTTGACCAGTTCGCCCTGTTCCTTCGGCAGGTCTTTCAGCAGCTTCTGCACCTCGCCATAGGAAAGCAGGTCGCTCATGTTGCTCTTGAGCAGCTCGGTGAGGTGGGTCGAGAGCACGGTGGCTGCATCGACGACCGTGTAGCCCTTGAGCGAAGCCTCTTCCTTCAGCGCTGCGTCGACCCAGGTGGCGGGTAGGCCGAAAGTGGGCTCCACGGTGTGGATGCCGGGCACCTGGACCTGGTTGCCGGCGGGGTCCATGACCATGAACTGGTTCGGCCAGATCCTGCCGGTGCCGGCGTCCACTTCCTTGATCTTGATGATGTAGGTGTTGGCCTCGAGCTGGACGTTGTCGAGGATGCGCACCGCTGGCATCACGAAGCCCATTTCGATGGCGAGTGAGCGGCGCAGCGCCTTGATCTGTTCGGTCAGGCGGTCGGTGCCGTCGGGCCCGTTGACCAGCGGCAGCAGCGCATAGCCGAGTTCGATCTTGAGATCGTCGATCTTGAGCGCAGTGGAGATCGGCTCCTCGGCTGCGGCAGCGCCCGCGCCGGCGGCCAGCTCGGGGGTTGCTGCGGCCGCGGCCTCGGCGGCCTTGGCGGCGCGCTGGTGCTTGCGGGCGGTGAGCGCGAGCGCCGCAGCGCCGCCGCCGAGCGCCAGGAACGGGATCATCGGAATGCCCGGCAAGAGCGACAGCACGATCATGACGCCCGCGGACATGCCGAGCGCCTGCGGATAGCCGGAAAGCTGCCTCATCAGCGCCTTGTCGGCCGCGCCCGACACGCCGGCCTTGGACACCAGGAGGCCCGCTGCGGTGGAGACGATCAGCGCCGGCACCTGCGTGACGAGACCGTCGCCGACGGTCAGTACCGTGTAGGTGCGGGCCGCATCGCCGAAGCCCATGCCCTGTTGCGCCACGCCGATGATGATACCGCCGACGATGTTGATGAACACGACCAGCAGGCCAGCGACCGCATCGCCGCGCACGAATTTCGAGGCGCCGTCCATGGCGCCGAAGAAGCCGCTTTCGTC
>DASWVJ010000398.1:0-3128 GCA_036406295.1 Bradyrhizobium sp. | reverse complement strand
CCGGCGATACTGAAACCCGATGAACTGCCCTTCTTTCGACCGGCGGAACAGGCACGTTCGGTCGTACCGATGGCCGATGTCCTTCTCATTACGGGCACGACCCTGATCAACGATACACTCGATGCAATTCTCGCTGCGGCTCGCCCGGATACATGCAAGGTGATCGTCGGTCCGACCGTCGGTCTGGTCCCCAACGCCTACCTGCGCCGCAACTGCGATGTTCTCGGCGGGATCAAAATCACAGATTCCGATGAATTTCTTGATACGCTGGCAGAAGGCGGTTCTGGGTATCATTTCTTCGGCCGTTCCGCGCAGAAGATCGTACTACGCTCACGGCAATCCCGCGCGCGGCGAGCGGGCTCGCATGTGTCCGCTGGGCGAGCGGCTGTCACTGATACCGCTTCGATGGTCGGCTGAGAGAGGTCCGTCCGGCGTCGCCGCTCCTCGTCAACGGCCAGTCCGTCCGGGTTTGCAGTTTTTCCGCCACCAGCCGATTCTGCGCTCGCTTCAAGGGCGCAGAATTTTGCGCCGGAAAGTCGCTAGCCCTTCCTGCTCCTGCCAACTTCCTTCTCGTAGATCTCCGGCTTGAACCCGACCACGAGCTTGCTGCCCGCTTCCAGCACCGGCCGCTTGATCATCGAAGGCTGCGCCAGCATCAGGGCAAGCGCCTTCTTCTCGGTGAGGCCCTCCTTGTCCGCGTCGGGCAGTTTCTTGAAGGTGGTGCCGGCGCGGTTGAGCAACGTCTCCCAACCGAGCTTGTCGCTCCAGCCCTTCAGCTTCTCCTTCGCGATCCCCGCGGTCTTGTAGTCGTGGAAGTCGTAGGCCACGCCCTTGGCGTCGAGCCAGGCGCGCGCCTTCTTCATGGTATCGCAGTTCTTGATGCCGTAGATGGTGGTGGCCATTTCTGCCTGCCGCTCCCTGTCGCCAATTCCCGACCGCCAACTCTCTACAGCCTATGTCGCGCCGGGCTCAAGCGCCTCAGGCCTGCACTGCGCCGTCGCAATCCCCGTGCTGCCGGTCACGGCCGTGGCGGGATGTTCAACCCGCGCTGCACCGCCGGCCGTGCCAGCCCGCGATCGAGCCAGGCGGCGACATATTTGAACTCGTCGAAGGCAACGAGCTCGCGCGCGCCGTAGAAGCCGATCAGGTTGCGAACCCAGCCGAGCATGGAAACATCGGCAATGCTGTACTCCTCGTCCATGAACCATTGCCGGCCGGCAAGATGGGTCTCCATGACGCCGAGCAGGCGCTTCGACTCGTTCACATAACGCTGCAGTGGCCGCTTGTCCTCATAGTCGCGGCCGGCGAATTTGTGGAAGAAGCCGACCTGGCCGAACATCGGCCCGATGCCGCCCATCTGGAAATGCACCCACTGGATCGCCTGCCAGCGCCGCGCGGCATCGGTTGGCAGGAGCTTGCCGGTCTTCTCCGCGAGATATTGCAGGATGGCGCCGGACTCGAACAGCGGCAGCGGCGTGCCGCCCGGCCCGTTGGGATCGAGGATCGCGGGGATCTTGCCGTTGGGGTTCAGCGACAGGAATTCCGGCGTCTTCTGGTCGTCCTTGTTGAAGTCGACGAGATGGACCTCGTAAGGCAGCCCCACCTCCTCCAGCATGATCGACACCTTGACGCCGTTCGGCGTCGGCAGGGAGTACAGCTGAAGGCGGTCGGGGTGTTTTGCGGGCCAGCGCTTGGTGATGGGAAAGGCGGAGAGATCGGGCATGCCATCTGTTCTTTGTTGATTGCGCGGTTAATCTACGAACGCCAATGCAAACAACAAGGGCCTCGCCGCAAATGGTTGATCGCCAGAAATCGGAGTTGAGCGACCACGATCTTGCAACGCATCCGACGGTCTATGCCGCCGATGCGCTGAAGAACCGGGTCGCGCTGGTCTCGGGCGGCGCCGGCGGTATTGGCCGCGCCATCGCCTGGCTGTTCGCGCGGCTCGGTGCGCATGTGGTTCTGGCAGGGCGCGACCAGGCGAAGCTCGATCTGCTCGTCACGCATCTTGTCGGCCACGGCCTGAAGGCCTCCGCCCACGCCGTCGATATCCGCGAGCCGGACGCGGTCGCCGCCCTGTTCGACAAGGTCTGGGACGAGCACGGCCGCCTCGACATCCTCGTCAACAGCGCCGGCGGACAGTTTCCGCAAGCCGCGATCGATTTCTCGATCAAGGGCTGGAATACCGTCATCAACACCAACCTCAACGGCACCTGGTACATGATGCAGGCCGCCGCCCAGCGCTGGCGCGAGCGCAAGCATGCCGGCAGCATCGTCAATATCGTGGTCGTGACGACCCACGGCCTTTACGGCATCGCCCATACCATCGCCGCGCGCGCCGGTGTCATCGGCCTGTCGCGCGCGGTAGCCGTCGAATGGGCGCCGCTCGATATCCGCGTCAACTGCGTCGCCCCGGGCCTCATAGAAACCAAGGGTTGGGAGGTCTATTCGCAGCAGGCACGTGCCGCCTATCCGCGCTCCAACCCGATGATGCGCGTCGGCTCGCCCTGGGACATCGCGGAAGCCTGCGCCTATCTTTCGGCCGCTTCGGGAAACTACGTCACCGGCGAGACGCTGACGGTGGACGGCGGCGGCCAGCTCTGGGGCGAGACCTGGACCACGGGAAAGCCGGAGTATTTTGGTGGAGATGGCAGCTAGGCGGCAAGGGCTGAACCCTTGCCGGGTTCTCACGTACGAAGCCTCCAACTTGCGAGACGCCGGTGCCCGTTCAGGCTGTGAATGAGCACGAACTCGTTGACGACCCAGGAAACCGGCTCGGCAACCGGATATTCCTTCACGCTGCGGTCGTCGTACAGCAGCGTAACGTGCGGTTCGAAATTCATCTTTGCGTCCCCTCTCAATCCCTGCCGCGTTAGCATGACACCTAGCTCTTGCCGAAATGACTTAAGCTGACTTAGTCCGTCGCCCCCGATCAGCACGAATGGACTGCTCCCCGGCCGGCCGCGAAAGCTGGCGGTCCGGTCGAAGGAGACTTCAAAGGGCGAAATGCGCACCCTGTTGGCGGCTTCACAGACCGCGCGCGGCATTTGACCCGGTAGACCGCCGAGGAAGAACAACGAAATATGCAGCCGCTCAGGCGCGATAAGCTTGCCGGAAAAGCAGTGGGC
>DASWVJ010000397.1:0-8431 GCA_036406295.1 Bradyrhizobium sp. | reverse complement strand
GATGAACAAGCCCCTTGCCAACGCACTTACCGAAAATATCCGCAAGGCGCAGCAACACCTGGCGCGATTCAGGAGTTCTACCGTGCCGCATCGCATCGCGGGCGAGGAGATCGTCGGCAATGAGAGCTTCGAGAACCATGACCCGGCCGACAATGCGGTGCTGTGCCGGGTCTCGTCAGGCGGCGCACACGAGATTGATCTTGCTGCCCGCGCCGCCGAGGATGCGTTCAGGATCTGGAAGGACGTGCCAGGCGAGCGCCGTCGCGCACTGCTGCACCAGATTGCGGACAGGATCGAGGCGAGGGCGGACGAGATTGCCCTTGTTGAAAGCACCGATAGCGGCCAGGCAATACGCTACATGGCCAAAGCCGCGCTACGCGGCGCGGAGAATTTCCGGTTTTATGCGGACAAGGCGCCCGAAGCGCGCGACGGCTTGTCCTTGCCGACCGAAACGCATCTCAACTACACGATAAGGCAACCGATCGGCCCGGTCGGCGTCATCACGCCGTGGAACACGCCGTTCATGCTGTCGACGTGGAAGATTGCGCCCGCGCTGGCGGCCGGCTGCACGGTCGTGCACAAGCCGGCTGAGTGGAGCCCGTTGAGCGCGGTGATCCTCTCGGAAATCATGAGCGAAGTGTTCGAGGGCGCCGGTCTTCCCAAAGGTATCATCAACCTTGTTCATGGTCTGGGCGAAACCGCGGGAAAGGCGCTGACCGAACACCCCTCCATCAAGGCCATCGCCTTCGTGGGTGAGTCGATCACTGGCAGTCACATCATGGCGCAGGGTGCGCCGACCCTCAAGCGCGTGCATTTCGAGCTTGGCGGCAAGAACCCCGTAATCGTGTTCGACGATGCCGATCTCGACCGTGCGCTCGATGCGGTATTGTTCATGATCTACAGTCTTAATGGCGAGCGATGTACCTCGTCGAGCCGTGCCCTTGTGCAGCGGTCGATCTATGCCGAGTTTACGGCGAAGTTGAAGGAGAGAGTGGAAAGAATCACCGTCGGACATCCGCTGGATCCCGCGACTGAGCTCGGCCCGCTGATTCACAGGCGACATGTGGAAAAGGTGCTCAGCTACACTGACCACGCGAGAGCCGACGGTGCCGTAGTCGCGACGGGAGGTGCTCGGGCGCTCGAGGGCAAGGGCAATTTCGTCTGCCCGACGCTGTTTACCGGCGCCGCAAATTCGATGCGCATCGCACAGGAAGAGATTTTTGGTCCCGTGCTGACAGCAATTCCATTCGAGGATGAAGCCGATGCATTGCGCATCGCCAACGACGTCCGCTACGGGCTTGCGGCCTATGTCTGGACAGGCGACGTTGGACGCGCGCACCGCGTTGCCCAAGACGTGGAAGCCGGCATGGTCTGGGTCAATTCGGAGAACGTTCGTCACCTGCCGACGCCGTTCGGCGGTGTCAAGTCCAGCGGCATCGGCCGCGATGGCGGCGACTACTCCTTCGAGTTCTACATGGAGCAGAAGAATATTGCTGTCGGTCTCGACAAGCACCGTGCGCCGAAGATTGGCGTCTGATCGCCGGGAGATCGCGCCACTGCGGTTTCCAAGGGCAATGTTCATCGCGCTGCCATTGCGCGTTTTGGGCGGTACCGGTGCTCCAATACAGTCGATTGCGATCGCGTCGGCTCGGCGTTAACCGCGTTGCGTTTTGTTTTCATTTGCGTTTGTTGTGATTCGCAAAGTCGTTTCTGGGCGGCTCCTGGTGCATCGGGCGGCAGTCTGGTTGGTCCCGGTCCGGACCTGAATACGACGGTCGATCTGCGACAACATAAACCCAGACAAAGTTTGCGTTTGCTCAAGGTTTCCCTTGGCGGATCGGTGCTTAATCGCCCGGAATAAGCCGCCAACTAGGCTGGCAAACGTCAGTGCGACTGTCGTCAAAAGAGCCTGCCGGGGGAAACTTTCGAGGGACAGAAACATGACCGCGCCGTCTCCCGCCGATCTGGCGATCGCTTCGCAGATCCCGGTATTCTCAGGGCTGAAACCGGAAACGCTTGGCATCCTTCTGGCTCCGGCGAGGCTGGTCAACCTTCGCCCAGGCAGCATGCTTTTCCGGCAGGGCGAGCCGGCCACCTCGTTCTTCATCATTGTGGAAGGCTGGATCAAGCTCTATCGAATCACCCCCGCTGGCGATGAGGCAGTCCTCAATGTTTTTGGTGCGGGCCAGAGTTTTGCGGAGGCGGTGACCTTCACATCGGGCCATTATCCGGCAATGGCGAGCGCGGTGACGCGCACGCGGATGATCATGCTTCCGGCTGATCATGTCATGGATTGCATCCGTAAAATGCCGGAGATCGCGATTGCCATGATTGCCTCGACGTCGCAGCATCTGCACCTGATGGTGAGTCGGATCGAGCAACTCACCGCGCAAAGCGGAATGCAGCGGGTTGCGGATTTCCTCATTTCGCTGACGCCCTGCGCCGCCGGGCCGTGCACGATTGCCTTGCCCTATGACAAATCCCTGATCGCGGGCCGGCTCGGGTTGAAACCGGAATCGCTGTCGAGGGTGTTTGCCAAGCTGAGGTCGGCTGGCGTCGACGTTCGCGCTTCGGATGTCATCGTGAACGATATGGCTACGCTGCGCAGTCTTGTTGCGAGCGATCGAATCAGGCCTCGCGGCTTCGCTTTCAGCGCGGGCCATGGCAAGCCGCCTCCTATGGGGCGAGCTGCAATGGCGGCGCCGATCGGCGGCAGCTAGCTTAGCGCAGGGCAGACCGGATCGTCGGCAGGATGCTCGCGCGCCAGGCGGCCGTACCGAAGCGCTTCTCCACGATGTCATCGTTCGAGACGACGAGCCACAGCGGCACACCATCACTCTTCTTCAGGCGCTCCTTGAAGCCACGGATCTCTTGCGGCCAGTTCTCGTCCTTGAGGACATCGTTCAGATGGGCCGCTTTCACCTCGATATAGGTGATGCGCGCAAATTCGGCCGACTGCCTGAACGCAGCACCGTCGACGTTTTGCCAGGCGCGGCATGGCGCGCAGTCTTCGGCCCCGACGTAGATCAGCTTGAGGTTGGCCGCGCGCGCCGGGGCGGCATGCATCACCAGCAGCGCCGCAACAATCGCTGCCATCGCCGCAAGTATCCCCAGACACAGATACGCGGTCAGTGCCCGCCTGTTATCGCTGCTGAATGGGACGGGAAATTTCATAGCGTCATTATTTCGATTTCGAACAGCACATCCTTAACCGAGGTCAAGGATGCGATCCGGTGCGTCGGTCTAGTTTGCAACGGATTATCAAAGCCGGGAGATCGCCGATGCCACCCACCGAAGTGAATGCGCCGCAGCAAGGTGCCGTCGAGCACGTGCCTGCAATGCAGCGAGTTCTCGATAATCCGTTCCTATTGCTGTTTCTCGGCGTGACGATTCCCACCGTGCTCTACGTGATTTGGGGCGTGATGGAAGTCGCATCGATCCCGATCGCGAAATGAGCGCCGCCGGGTACACCAACGCAATTTGAAAGGGGAATCGAAATGGCAGCCACACCGCCTGAGAGACGCATCTGGTGGAACGAGCCAATCGAGCGGGTCGAACTGGTCTGGATCATTATCGCCTTCTTGTGGGGCCTGTTCATGTTCGGCTTCATGATCGCCTGGCACTTCATTGGCGAGCAGAACCTCGGCAAGGAGGCCTATCGTATCCAGCCGTCCGCCTATGAGGCGAAGGTCGACGAGTTCGCCAAGAAGTTCCAGGTCCGCGAGGAGCAGGGCGTACCCGTGGTGAAACCGGCGCCCGGCAGCGACGTCTATCTGCTCGGCCGCCTGTGGCAATGGTGGCCGATCCTCGAGCTCGAGAAGGGGGTCAGCTATCGCATCCATCTGTCGACGCTCGACTGGATGCACGGCTTCTCGCTGCAGCCCACCAACATCAACGTCTCGGTCTATCCAGGACTTGAACACATCGTCTCGCTGACGCCGACGCAGAGCGGCGAATTCGGCATCATCTGCAACGAATTCTGCGGTATCGGCCATCACACCATGACCGGCAAGATCTACGTGACCGAGCCCAAGAAGGCAGAGACCGAACAGCGCCTGGCGGATGGGAGATAAGAATGACCGCAGAAACCGTAATTGGCGCCATTCCCGCCAAAGCAGAATTTCGCACCTGCCAGTACACCGGGCTCAAGGTCGACGTCGCCGCGCAGAAGCTGATCATTGCCAATGCCGTTGCGGCAGTGGTGTTCCTGGCGATCGGCGGTCTGATGGGCCTGCTGGTGGCGCTCACAAGATGGCCAGCGGTGCATCTGCTGCCGGCCGACTGGTTCTACCTGATCCTGACCGGGCACGGCGCCAACGTGCTGCTGTTCTGGATTATCTTCTTCGAAATCGCCGTTCTCTATTTCGCCTCCGCGGTCCTACTGAATTCGCGGCTGGCGGCACCCAAGCTGGGATGGCTCGGCTTCGTGATGATGGTGGTCGGCGCGATCGCCACCAACGTGGCCGTGCTGCAGGGCGATTCGAGCGTGATGTTCACCTCTTATCCGCCGATGATGGCCAAGCCGCACTTCTATCTCGGCATCATCCTGTTTGCGGTCGGCGCCCTGATCGGCTGCGCGCTGTTCTTCGCCACCCTGGTGATCGCGAAGGAAGAGCGTACCTATGAAGGCTCGATCCCGCTGGTGACGTTCGGCGCACTGACCGCCGCCATCATCGCGGTGTTTACCATCGCCACCGGCGCCATCATCCTGATCCCGACCTGGCTGTGGTCGCTCGGCCTGATCTCCGACATCGATCCGCTGATGTACAAGGTGGTCTGGTGGGCGATGGGCCACTCCTCGCAGCAGATCAACGTCTCGGCGCATGTCTCGCTGTGGTATCTGACGGCCGCGCTGTTGCTCGGCGCCAAGCCGCTGAGCGAGAAGGTGAGCCGCACCGCCTTCTTCATGTACATCCTGTTCCTGCAGCTTGCCTCGGCGCACCATCTGCTGGCCGAGCCGGGCCTGGACGCGAGCTGGAAGATCGTCAACACCAGCTACATGATGTACCTGGCGGTGCTGGGCTCGATGGTCCACGGCCTCACCGTGCCGGGTGCGATCGAGGCTGCACAGCGGCGCAACGGCTTCAACCGCGGCGTATTCGAATGGCTGCGCAAATCGCCATGGGGCAATCCGGCATTCGCCGGCATGTTCCTGTCGCTGGTGTTCTTCGGCTTCATCGGCGGCATTTCCGGCGTGGTGCTCGGCACCGAGCAGCTCAATGTGCTCATGCACAACACGATCTACGTGCCGGGCCACTTCCACGGCACCGTCGTGGCGGGCACGACGCTGGCCTTCATGGGAGCGACCTATCTCGTGCTGCCGCTGATCTTCCAGCGCGAGATCATCTGGCCGAAGCTTGCAAAGATCCAGCCCTATCTGTTCGGGACTGGCGCGGCCGGCATCTCCCTGTTCATGATGGGCGCGGGTACGCTCGGCGTGGCGCGGCGGCACTGGGACATCACCTTCAGTGACGCCAGCCTCGGCTTTGCCCACTCGGCCGGTGCCTTCCTGATGATGGGCCTGAACGGCATCTTCGCCATCATCGCGGCGCTCGGCGGCATCAGCTTCGTGCTGATCGTGGTCGGCACGGCGCTGTTCGGCAAGAAGATCACGAGCGGTCACAAGCTGACTTTCCCGCTGCACGCCGGCGGTGGCGCGGTGGCGTCGCACTACGGCAGCGAGAAGACGCCGAAGCTGCCGGGCACCATCATCCTGGTTACGATCTTCTTCGTCTGCTTCGTCCTCTACTACTTCATCAACTGGAAATATCTGTCGGAACTCTGGCTGTTCCGTTGATCGAACCGTAGTCCCAAGAGGAGAGAACCATGCGCGCCGTAGCCTCAATGACGATATCGCTCCTGAAGCTCAGGATCGGCGTCGCAATTGCGGCCAGCGCGCTGGCCGGTGTGGCGGTCGCCAGCGGCCCGCATCTGGCGTGGTGGCAGGTTGTGAGCCTGACACTCGCCGTGCTCGGTGCCTCTGGCGCTGCCGGCGCCTTCAACCATTACTACGAACGCGACGTCGACAGGCTGATGCGGCGGACCTGCAACCGCCCGTTTGCAAGCGGCGCGTTCAGGGCGAGCCCGTGGTGGCTCGCCGCCTTTCTCGCATTGCTGGCGGTGTCGCTCGCGCTTGCTGCGCTGACGGTCGGCCATGTCGCGGCAGGCTATGTATTCCTCGGCGCCTTCACCTACGGCGTCGTCTACACGGTCTGGCTGAAGCGCCGCAGCACCTGGAACATCGTGGTCGGCGGGCTCGCCGGCAGCTTCGCGGTGCTTGCTGGCGCGGCGGCCGTCGATCCGTCGCCGCAGGTGGTGCCGACCGTGCTCGCGGTGGTTCTGTTCCTGTGGACCCCGCCGCATTTCTGGAGTCTCGCCGCCGCCAAGGGCGAGGACTATGCGCGCGCGAAAATTCCGATGCTGCCGGTGGTGGCGCCGGCCCATGCCTGGACCACGGCAGTGCTCGCGCATGCGGTCGCGCTCGCCGCGATCTCGCTGGTGCCGGTCTGGTTCGGGGCAGGGGTGCTTTACGGGCTGGGCGCGGCGATCGGTGGCGGCTACTTCGTCTGGAAGAGCATCCTGCTTCACCGCGATCCGTCAAAGGCGAACGCGATGGGCAATTTCTTTGCATCGCTGCTGCAGCTTGCCTTGCTGGTCGCGGGCGCGCTGCTGTCCAGCGTTGCGGGACTTCTATCATGACACGCCTGCGCGTGGCATGGGCGGCATCATTGCTGGCCTGCCTCGTGGCCGAACCGGCGCTGTCGGCGCCGGCGCTCGATCCGGGCGCTGTGATCGCCAAATCGACGCAGGCGATCGGGCGCATGGTCGGCAACCACGCGTTCACCGACAGCCAGGGCACACGGTTTTCGCTTTCGGACTACCGCGGCAAGCCGCTGGTGATCAGCCTCGTCTATTCGTCCTGCAGTTCGGTCTGCCCGCCGACCACCCAGCATACCATTGATGCGGTGAGCGAGGCGGGCCGCGTGTTCGGGCTCGATCGCTTCGCCGTGCTGACGGTCGGCTTCGACGCGCGCAACGACACCGTGCCGCGAATGGCGCAGTTTGCTTCGGTGCAGGGCATCAAGCTGCCCAACTGGCGGGTTGCCAGCGGTGACGCCGCCACCATCGATGCGCTGCTCGAGGAGATCGGCTTCAGCTATCGGGCGGTGGCCGGGGGCTTCGATCACCCGACCCAGACCACGATCCTCGACCCCGACGGCAAGGTCTACCGTCATGTTTACGGCGAGGCGTTTCCGCTGCGCATGTTCATGGAGCCGATGAAGGACGTGGTCTATGGCTCCCGTTCGCCATTTTCATTCGCCGGAATCGTCGACCGCGTCAAATTCATCTGCACGGCCTACGATCCGGGCGCAGGGCGCTATCGTATCGATTACGGGCTGGTGTTCGGCAGCGTGCTCGGCGGCTTGTCGCTGCTACTGATGGGCGGGCTGATTCTGCGCGAATGGCGGCGGGCGGGCCACGCGCGAACAGGTAAAGCTTAGCGACGGAAGAAGAAGAATAACGTGAACGTCATCCGCAAAGTGCTCAGAGCAGGGTTTGAGCTGATCGAGCGGCCGTTTGACCGGCTGTTCAGCCCTGCACTCAATCCGCTGGCCCAACTCGGTGCGCTCGGATTCTTCTTCTTCTGGATTGTCGCGGTTAGCGGCATCTATCTCTTCATCTTCTTCGATACCGGCATCGAGCGCGCCTACGAGTCGGTCGAGTACATCTCGCGCGATCAATGGTTTCATGCCGGCGTGATGCGCAGCTTTCACCGCTATGCCTCGGACCTCATGGTCGTGATGGTGGTAGTGCACCTGCTGCGCGAGTTCTCCCTTGACCATTACCGCGGTGTGCGCTGGTTCTCCTGGTTCACGGGCCTGCCGATCATCTGGCTGCTCTATGCCTCGGGCATCACCGGATACTGGCTGGTATGGGACAAGCTTGCCCAGTTCGTCGCAGTTGTTTCCTCGGAATTGCTGGATTGGCTGCCGATCTTCGGCGAGCCGATCGCGCGCAACTTCATCGCCACGGGCACACTGACCAGCCGCTTCTTCTCGCTGATGGTGTTCATGCATGTCGCGGTGCCGCTGTTCCTCCTTTTCATCATGTGGGTGCACATCCTTCGCATCTCGCGGCCGAAGGTGAATCCGCCGCGCGCGCTGGCGTTGATATCGATGGCCGCGCTGCTTGCGGTGTCGATCTGGAAGCCCGCCCTGTCGCAGGGGCCGGCCGACCTCGCGAAAGTACCGAACAACATCGGGCTAGACTGGTTCTTTCTGCCGCTCTATCCGCTGACCAAGGTGTGGGGCAATGGCGCGCTATGGGCCTTCCTCGGCGCTTTCTCGCTGATGATGGGGCTGATGCCGTGGCTGCCGCCGCTGCGCCGGGCCAAGGCCGCACAGATCGATCTCGATCACTGCAACGGTTG
>DASWVJ010000396.1:0-2483 GCA_036406295.1 Bradyrhizobium sp. | reverse complement strand
TCGTCTTCGGCCGGATCGGGCGTCGGGACATTCACCAGCGACAGTTCAAGCTCGCCGCTCTTCTTGACCAGCGAACGCAATTGAAGTCCGCTTTTGCCGTCACCCATACCTAACTCCTCCCTACCGACCAGCTGCGCTTTTGCGTGTTCAGAACCATCGTCGATATGGTTCCGGCCGGCAATGATTGTCCAGCCGCGAGCGCATCTGTGGCCTTGTGGGCTCCATCGGTGGCGGCCTTGTCTGCCGCGAGGAGTGTCCCAAATAGGGACTGACTGCGTTGCGCTCGGGCAACAGTTCCTCGAAACATGCCCGCTCCCGTAGTTTCCGCCCTTGCCTGTCCACATTGTCCCCCGAAACATGACACGCGTCCGCGTGCTGGCTGTGCAATCCGGCTCAAGATGAGCCTTTGGAGGCTTCCAATCATGAACCCGCGGCGAGTTGCAGTTGAATTGTGGCCAACGCTCGTTTTCGGTGGCGGGCTTGTCGTCTTGTTTGCCTGCATCGGTTTGGCCGGCAACGCAGGCGCCGTGCGCGTCGTGGACCGTATTGCACCGTCGCTGGCGGCGAATGCCGTGGCGGTGGCCGCACCAAAAGCCCTTGTCACGGGTAATGCAGCTGTAACGGGTAGTGCCCCTGTCACGAGCAATCCGGTCACCAGCGCCCCAATCATCAACAGCGCCGATGTGGCAGCCGCCGCCGAGCTGTTGGCGGAGGTCGCCGTCAACACAACGGCGCAGGACAAGCAGCCAACCGAGAAGCCGCAGGCCATCGTCGTGGCCACGCTGACCGATCCGTCGGAGGTGCTTTCGCAGGAAGCCGCAAGCGTAAAGGTGGACACCGCGCCTGGCGTGGCTGTCGCGCCTGCCGATGATTCGCCGCAAGATGCCGGGGCTGCTGCAGACCGCCTCGAGATCGTCGGCGAGTGCCAGGTGGCGGAAGCGTGTATCGACCAGTTCCTGTGGGCGCTGTACGAGCGGACGCCCAAGCTGGACACGATCAAGGAGTACGAGAAGCGTAAGGTCTCGGTCCGGAACAAGAAAGGCAAAATGGTAAAGGTCACCAGGACCTTCACCCGGCTCGTCAATAACGACTTCACCTGGAAGGACCCGAAGGCAGCCGAGCGGGCCGGCATGTCGATGATCGATTACGTGATCGGCGGCGTGGAGAAGAGCTTCAAGCTGAAGCTGTTCTACATGCTTTACGCCGCGGAGAACGCCGGGCTGTCGCCGGGCATCACCAGCGCGTTCCGCGACGACTACCGCCAATCCATCGCAAGCGGCCTGAAAGCTGCGAGCGACCGGTCGTATCATGGCGGCAGTTTCCGCGGCGGCTATGGCCACGGACTTGCAGCCGATATCGTCAGCACCAAAGGCGAGACGCGGTCGCAGCGCTGGGTTTCGACCGAAGCCCTCTGGAAATGGGTCGATACCAACGGCAAGGATTTCGGGATCGGGCGTCCCTATCTCGATCACGATCCGCCGCATGTCGGACCGATCAACGGCCAGGAATATGCGTCTCGCCGCGGCGGATCGAAGGTCGCGAGCGCCGATACGAAGTCGAAGACTGCGAGCTCGGATGCTAAAAAGCGCGCCGAGGCGAAGTCGAAGACCGCCGGCTCCGATCTGAAGAAGCGGGCCGAGGCAAAGTCGAAGACTGCCGGCTCGGATGTGAAGAAGCGCGACAAGCAGGTGGCGCAGGAGAAGAAACGCCCGGTCGCCGCAAGGTCGTCGAAGGGACGGACGATCTAGGCGCTCGCCGGACTGCGCCCAAAGCGATCCCCGACCCGAAGGCCGCGTAAGCGAAAAGCGGAAGCCGGCTTTCCCTGCAACAAACGCGAAGCGTTGCGCCGAGATCATGCTCTCAAACAAAACGATAAAGCGGGATGACGATTCGAAGGAAAGTCACCTCGAAGAAAGTCATCGCGCTTTGGGGCTGGTCAGGCCTGGAAGCACGCCAGCATCCGCCGGTTCCATCGAAAATAGCGGCCGCAGGGCGGCCGCGGAGAAGTGAACGCAGGGCATTCGTTTCGCACCGGCAGGGCCTGCTGCCAGCCGTCTCGGACGCAGGCGCCGCTGGGCGTCGCGTGACAGCCGGGCCCGCAAGAGTGGGCGAATGCGGCGTCGGGCGTACCCAGCACCGCCATCAGCACGGCCAAGCAAAATCCAAATTGGACACCAGGGCGGATCATCATTTTGCTCCCCTCTCATGTTCCGGCAATAACCATAACACAGATGGGTGGTTCCTCGCGTCTCACGAAAGCGCGGTGAACGAAAGCGAATAGTCCTGATCCGAACGACGCTGGCGCGGCCCCTTCTCGCCGCTCCTAGGCCAGCGCCTTCAGCGCGCCCTTCCCTGCGTATTTCGCCTGCTTGCCGAGCTGCTGCTCGATGCGCAGCAGCTGGTTGTACTTGGCGGTGCGGTCGGAGCGCGCCAGCGAACCGGTCTTGATCTGCCCGCAATTGGTGGCGACGGCGAGATCGGCG
>DASWVJ010000395.1:0-3610 GCA_036406295.1 Bradyrhizobium sp. | reverse complement strand
GCTCGCGCAGGATATCAGCATCAATTTCGGCCAGGGTGGCGGCGGCGTCACCGAGCGCGCGATCCAGCTGATTGCGCTGCTGACGATTCTTTCCGTCGCGCCGTCCATCCTGATCATGATGACGTCGTTCACCCGAATCGTAGTGGTGCTGTCGCTGTTGCGCACCGCGCTCGGCACGGCAACTGCGCCGCCGAACTCGGTGATCATTGCGCTGGCAATGTTCCTCACCGCCTTCGTGATGGGGCCGGTGCTGCAAAAATCCTATGACGACGGCATCAAGCCGCTGATCGCCAACCAGATCGGCGTCGAGGATGCGCTGCAGCGCGCCTCCGGTCCGCTGCGCATCTTCATGCAGAAGAATGTCCGCGAGAAGGACTTGAAACTCTTCATGGACATGTCGGGCGAGGCTCGCCCTGCGACGCCGGAAGACATGTCGTTGCGCATCCTCGTGCCGGCCTTCATGATCTCGGAACTGAAGCGCGCCTTCGAGATCGGCTTCCTGTTGTTCCTGCCCTTCCTGATCATCGACCTCGTCGTCGCCTCGGTCCTGATGTCGATGGGCATGATGATGCTGCCGCCGGTCGTGGTATCCCTGCCCTTCAAGCTGATCTTCTTCGTGCTGGTCGACGGCTGGTCGCTGGTGGCGGGAAGCCTGGTGCAGAGCTACGGTGGATAGACCCACCAGGGACTCGACACAAAATCGCGAAAACAACCCCATGCAAAGTAGATGGGGCTTCCCAGCACACGGGACGGCTGGGATCAGGCCGTGCATTCCATTATGATGCACTGGACATCATCCGGGATCCGCCTCATGCAGCAGCCCTTCGACCGCTCCGCAGAAGATCTCGGCAATTCCATCCATCTCGAACACGTCAATGTGCAGGTGCCCGACCAGCGGCCGGCCGCCCTGTTCTATGTCGCCGGCCTCGGGCTGACGCGCGATCCCTATCTGATGGTGTCCGACAGCAACATGTGGGTGAATATCGGCAGAAGCCAGTTTCATCTGCCGAGCGGCAAGGCACAGGTGCTGCGCGGCCATACTGCGCTGGTCATTCCAGACCGCAAGGCGCTGCTCGACCGTCTTGCATCCGTGGCTCCCAAGCTGGATGGCACCGCCTTCGCGTTCAGCGAGCGCAACGATCATGTCGAAGCAACATGCCCCTGGGGCAACCGGTTGCGTGTCTACGAGCCGGATGCCGCGCGCTTCGGGGCCATCACGCTTGGCATCCCCTATGTCGAATTCGAGGTGCCGGCGGGGACCGCGAAGGGAATCTGCACCTTCTACCGGGAAATCATGGCAATCCCGGCTTCGCTCGCGAACAGCGACGGCGCGGTTGCGCGCGTCAAGGTCGGGAAAGACCAGTATCTGCAATTCCGTGAGACCGACCGGCCCCAGCCGGAGTTCGACGGCCATCACGTGCAGATCTATATCACTGACTTTTCCGGCCCTTACCGGCGTCTGCTCGAGCGCGGGCTGATCACCCGCGAGGACAATCAGTACCAGTACCGCTTCGCCGATATCGTCGATCCCGCCGATGGCAGGCGCCTGTTCACCGTCGAGCACGAGGTGCGTAGCGCGACTCATCCGATGTATCTGCGGCCGCTGGTCAACCGCAATCCGGCGCAGACCAACCGCACCTACGCCCACGGCCACGAACAATGGCCTTGGGCGATGGAAGTGGCACCGTATTGACGGGCGCCGGGTAAGCGCGCCGCGGCGGCGGCGGTCAGACTGTCGAGCTTACGGGAATCTCCCCGGCCCGACCGCGCACGCCTTGCGCGCGGCGGCGCAGAGTTCGGCGCGCCCATATCCAGAGGCCCGTCGTTAGCAGCGTCAGCAGCGCGGCTGACGTCAGGACGTTGAGCGGAGCGCCAGCCGTTGCCGACCAGTTGCCCTCATGGATCAGCCGCGGCAAGTTGCGCGGCAACGGCGCCGTGCCGGCCGGCGTCACCGCATAGGCGCGAAGTTCGCCGCCGTCATAGATGCGCGCCATCGTCCAGCCGCCCCGCACCGCGACCGAAACGACGTTCGCGAGATCGTGAGACTTTGCCACAGCCTGCACCGCATCGATCAGAGGTACAGGCCGGCGGCCACCGCCAGCTGCCGCTGCGCCGCCCTGAAAGGTCAGCCCGAACGCCATCCACAGCCCCGTCAACGGGCTTGCCAGGATCAGCGGGAGCGCGAACCACGCCACCCCCTTGTGCCAGCCGGACAGCGTGTTGCGCAGCCGCGGCAGTCCCATCAGGACGCCGATGCTCATGATGACGATCATCGCAATCGTCGAGGCCGTCACCAGCCAGGATTGCCCTAGCAGCCTTTCATGCGTGACGCGCGCCCACACGAACAGGCCGGCGAGAGGAGCAGCCGAAGCCGCCGGCTCCCCACTTGCAAGATCGATCACTGGCGTGCCGGCACCGCGTAGCGTTATCAGCTGCGCCGCGCTGTTGATCGACAGGCTACGCGCCTTGCCCTCGGGATCATGGCGCTTGACGAGTTCGATCACGCGCGCCGGATCGAGCGAGTGCGGCCTGATGGAAGCGAACTGCGCCATCGGTTCGAAGGAAAGAATCGTGCCCGTCAATATCAATGCCAGCAACGGCAGGGCAAAGACCAGGGTGATCCAGCGATGCAATTTCAGCAGAACGGGCTTGATCATCTTGTTCTCCACGCGGCGCGACACTGCACGCCGCCGCGTCATGAGACAAATGACGGTTTATCCATCTGGAGCGATTCCAGCTTGACCGGGATCAAGTGCGCTGTGGGGCTTTCAGGAGGTAACGACCGAGCGCGAAAATTTCAGGCCGGCTGCGCATCCGGCGCACCAACGTGCAACAGCCTCTCAATCTCAGGCCGGCATGCGCCGCAATTGGTGCCGGCCTTCAGCCGCTTGCCGATCGTCGCGATGTCGCACGCGCCCTTGAGCGCTTCGCTCGCGATCTGATTGCGGCCGACGCCGAAGCAGGAGCAGACAACGGGTCCGATATCCTCACGCGCATCGACCGGCTGCCCCGCGAGCAGCGACATCCGCGCCGCCGGCGACAGCGGATCTTCCGCGAACAGGCTCGACAGCCAGGAGCGCGCGACGAGCTTGTGGTCGGGCGCGACGAATACACAACCCTCCAGCCTGCCGTCGCGCACCGCGGCGTAGCGATAGCGCCCTGCCCCGGGATCGCGATAGGCAATCCATTCGATCTCGGCCTCGCCTAGCCCGAGCTGCCTGCGCGCCCAGTCGTCCCAGCTAGCTGGCCGCTCGTCGAAAGCCAGCTCCATGCGGAAATAGCGCTCCATCCGTCCGCGCACCCAGTAGCCGCCGGCCGGCGCCGTGATCTCGCGGCGGCTCAGGGCGAAGACATGCCATTTCGGCAAATACGGCGCGGCGCGCACCGGCGTGTGCTTCAATTCCGGCTGGCCGGATATCGGATCGGTGACGGGATTGACCAGCGCGTTGATGCGCGCCTCGCCGGCATATTCGCCGCTCCAATGCATCGGCACGAAGACGCAGCCGCGCCGCTGTTCCGATGTGACCGTCACACGCGCCACCATTGCGCCGTAAGCCGAGCTCAGCCGCACCAGCGCGCCATTCTCGAGGCCTTCACGGCGCGCATCCTC
>DASWVJ010000394.1:0-6699 GCA_036406295.1 Bradyrhizobium sp. | reverse complement strand
GGCGCCGGACACGACGCCTGCAACCTCAATACGGTGATGCCGGCGGCAATGGTGTTCGTGCCGTGCAAGGACGGCATCAGCCACAACGAGCTGGAGGACGCCACGCAAGCCGATTGCGCGGCGGGCGCCAACGTGCTCATGCATACGGTGCTGGCGCTCGCCGGCGTCGCGTCCTGACTGTCAAATCAAGAAAACAAGGTGGAGAGTGCCGTGCGGGGTGTTTTTGTCGATGCCAATGAATCGCTGGCCATGATCTTCGATCGGCTGCGCAAGTCCGGCGATCCTGACGTGCGCGTGCACCGCGATCCCGATATCGCCCCGGAGCAGTATCCCGCCGTGCTGGACGGCGCAGCGATCGCGGTGGTCGATCACACCGCACTGCCGACGCCGATCGCGAAACAATGCAAGGGGCTGAAGGACGTCGTCTTCCTCGGCACCGGCGCGCGCAGCTATATGAACCCGGAGGAGCTCGCCGAGCTCGGCATCTCCGTGCACCTGATCAAGGGTTATGGCGACACGGCGGTAGCGGAATCCGCCATAGCGCTGATGTGGGCCTCGGCGCGGGTGATCGCGATGATGGACCGCGAGATGCGGGCCGGCAACTGGCTGCGCGAGGACGGCATGCAGCTTACCGGCAAGACGCTCGGCCTGGTCGGCTTTGGCGGCATCGCCGCCGAGGTCGCGCGCATCGCGCTCGGCGGCGGAATGCGGGTGATCGTCTGGAACCGCTCGCCGAAGAAATTTCCCGGCGTCGAATTCGTCGAGATCGATGAACTCATCGAACAGAGCGACGTCGTCTCGATCCACCTTCTGCTCAACGACGAGACGCGGGGCATGATCTCGCGCGCCTGCATCGAGGCAATGAAGCCGGGCGTGATCCTGGTCAACACCGCGCGCGCCGCCATCGTCGACGAAGAAGCCATGATCGACGCGCTGCAATCCGGCCACATCCGCCACGCCGGCCTCGACGTCTTCAACACCGAGCCGCTGCCGAAGGACCATCCGCTGACGAAGCTGCCGAACGTGACGCTGTCGGCGCACTCCGCCTTCCGCACGCCGGAAGCAAGCGAGAACTTGATTTCCGCAGCGTGGGAGCACTGCCGAAGGATTGCGCGAGCCTAGCTGTACCGCACGCGGCCCGGGGACCTGATGCCTATGCAGCGGGCTTATGCTTGAGCAGGCCTTCCGCTTGCTTGATTTCGGGCAGGTCTTGTCCTCTGTCGAAATCAGCGAGGATCGGCGCGAGCACCCCGAATATGGACCCCGCTCGGCCATTGGCGTTGTAGAGATGCGCCAGTCCAACTGCGCTGCGCAGCTCGAGCGTCTTCGTCTGCTGGGTCCGGGCGATTTCCAGGGCTTTACGGAACGCCTCCTCGGCCATTGAAACGCCCGGCGGACCGAGACGCAGCAGAAGCTCACCCCGGCTGCGATGGAGTTCGACATCGAGCCAACGTTGGCCGGATCGCTGTGTCCAGGCGATCAGCTCCCGCAGAATTTCCAACCCGCTCTCAACTTGCCCGGCCTCGGCATTCGCCACGGCAACCTGCATCCCCCAAAACGGCTCACAAAGGTAGCAGTCGTTTTCGTGAAGTGATGTCCAGCCCCGGCGCATTTCTTCGAGCCCGTTCATTCGATCACCGGCGCGCCACTTTGCCAGGCCGGTCAGGTAGCTGCCGGCGGCCACATACAACGGCATCGTGTGCTCGCGGGCCAGCGCGAGGGCAAGTATCGTCTCCGTTTCCTGCAACATGCCCCCGCACAGTCCATCGAAGACGGCCTTGTGGACGAGCGCATTGGCCTGGGAAAGCGCTCGCTTTTCTCCCGCGGCGCGCACCGCTGCGGCGGCGAGCCGGCGCGATCGATCGATGCTTCCAAGCGGCCAAAGCACCAGAGCAAGAAATCTCATGATAACGAAGGGAAGGTCCAGCGCCGACGTCTTGAAGATCGCCGGATTGGGCTCGGCCTCATAGATCGCGAGCGCCTGCTCAAGATGCAGACGCGCATTCACGTAGTCGCCTCCGAACCAGCAGGTCACTCCGATTGTCCAGTGTGCGAGGACTGCGGCCACGGGCGATTCCGGACGCCGCCTCGCGGCGCTCATGATTGTCTCCGCCAATTCCCGCATCGGCGCGATCTCGCCGTGGGTCAGGCAGGCATTGAACAGACCCGAATGGATCGGCGCCAGTTCGACTGGATCATCGATATCGGCGGCGAACTGCCGGGCTCGGTTCCATGCGGCCACCGTTTCAGGGGCGCTGTGCCCAAGGCTGCCGCGCAGCGCGCGGCCATATGCGATTTGGAGCTGAAGCCGGTTCATGCTCCGCCCCGGTTCATCAGGCAGCGCATCGCTGATGGCAATTGCCTTGCCGAAATGCGCGATGGCCTCGGTATATGCCGAGCGCCGCAATGCCTGGTGGCCGGCCTTGCACCAGCACTCGAGCGCCGCTCCACTCAGCCCCGCCTCGGTGAAGTGGTAAGCCAGAACTTCCGGCTCAGTCTCGGCGATGATTGGAAATCTGTCGCGCAGGACGTCGCCAATGTGCTTGTGGATGAGTTGCCGCCGGCTCTTGAGCAAGCTCTCGTAAGCCGCTTCCTGGACCAGCGCATGCTTGAATGTGTAGGTCGCGTCCGGCGGCGTCCCCCGGCGCAGGAGCAGTTCGGCCTCTTCGAGTTGAGCCAGCGCCGCGTTCAGCGTCAGATCATCGCGCCCCGCCACAGATCGCAATAGCGTGTATGAGAAGTCGCGGCCGATGGCAGCACCGATCTGAGCCACCTCCTTGACAGGCGCCAGCCGATCAAGTCGTGCCATCAGCGAGTCCTGCAACGTTGCTGGAATCGCAAGCGGCGGCAGCGGACTGTCGAGGCGATAGCGCCCGGCATCTTCTACGAGCAGTCCCGACTCCAGGACCATTTTGGTCAGCTCTTCCACGAATAGCGGGATGCCATCGGTCCGGTCGACAATCTGCGTCATCATTTCGCTCGGCAGCTGCCGTCCGACCGTTACCTGCTCGACCAGAGCGCGGGCGTCCTGCCGGTCAAGCCGGTCGAGCCGCAGCTGGCTGACATTGGCAAGCCCCGCCCAAGGCGGGTCGAAGTCGGGCCGGAATGTCGCGAGTGCAAGGATCGGCAGGCCCCTGATACGATCGACCGCGAGGTCGAACAGCTCGAGCGTCGTCGCATCGGCCCAATGCAAATCCTCGCATACGATCAGCAGCGGTTGCTGCCGTGCCAGACCCTCAAACTGGTCGAGAAGGGCGGCAAAGGTCTGTCGCCGCAGCTGCACCGGACTGAGGCCAAGCGGTGGATACCGCTCCCCGGTCGCGATCGAAAGCAGCATGGCAATTAGCGGCGCCGCCCGGGCTCCTTCCCGCGTTCCGAGCGCAAGCATTGCCTCAAGCTTGTCGAGCTTTTGCCCTGGCGTATCCTTTGATGCGATACCGGCGGCGCGCTCGAGCTGAGTTATAAAGGGATAAAGCGCACTGTTCGAATGGTAGGGCGAGCACTGGTACCGCAGCCGGCAGTGCGACGCCAACGCAGGGCTTTCCGACAGTGTTGCCACAAGGCGCGATTTACCGATCCCGGCCTCACCTGAGATCAGCACCACCTGGCCTTCGCCCTGCCACGCCAGTTGCTGGCGCGAGAGCACGAATTCGAGCTCTGCCTTGCGACCGACAAAGCCGATGGATCGCGCCGTACGCACCGCCTCGAAACGGCTCTCGGATGCCGCAGCACCCTCGACCGTCCAGACCGCGATTGGTTCGGAAATGCCCTTGACCTCGCGGTAGCCAAGGTCGTGAAAGGTGAACAAGTCGCCAAGCAGCCGGCGCGTCGAATCCGCAACGACAACCGCCCCCGGCTCCGCCAGGCTCTGTAGCCGGGCAGCGACGTTTGGCGTGTCACCGACCGTTGCCTGCTCTTCTGATACGCCTCCGCTGGCGAGGTCGCCCACCACCACAAGCCCAGTTGCGATGGCAATTCGCACCTCGACCCTCTCCTGGGCGCGCGTTTCGAGTTGCCTTACCGCAGAAATGACGTCCAGGCCCGCTCGCACCGCGCGCTCCGCGTCATCCTCGTGCGCGCGAGGATAGCCGAAATAGGCGAGAATTCCGTCCCCCACAAACCTGGCAACCATGCCATCATAGGCAGCGACAACCCCCTCGCACGCGGCACGATAGGCCCTGATCACCTCCCACATATCTTCGGGGTCCAGACGTGCCGAGAGCGCGGTCGAGCCGACCAGGTCGCAAAACATGACGGTGAGGTGGCGTCGCTCGGCACCGTGTCGGCGAGCGGCAGATAATTCGGCCTGGTTCAGTCCGGCAATGGCACGAAGCATCTTGCGGCGATGGCCGAGCAGGACCCCGAGCCTGTCGAAATCCTCGTCCCTTAGCTCGGGAAGGACACTTATATCGATCCCATTCTCGGCAAAACGCTTCGCGTATTGCCCAAGCCCAAGCTCATCCAGCCAGTCCGCAATCCGCTGCATTGGCGCCACCGAGTGGTGTAGTTGACAGCAGGCCGAAGTTCGGGTCGTGGCAAGGGAACGTTATCCCAATATTTTCAGAATGGCACGCCTTGATTGCGACGATTCAGCTGCGATCGTCATCCTGGAGAACGGTGCACAGCTGCCCACGCTCACTACCAAGCAGAGTATGGCACGACGAGAACAACTGGTTGCGGTACGCGAAGCGCGGTCCACTTCAGAGTGCTCTGCCGGGCATCGCGGAGCCTATCGTCGCGCGCGCATTCGCGCGACCCGCTGGCTTTGCCCACCCGCCCTACGGCATTTCGCCTAGTCCACCATCTCCGCCACCGCCTTGCCGCACGCCGTCGTGTCGGCATTGCCGCCGAGATCCCTTGTGCGCAGCGTGCGTTCGCCGAGCGTGCGCTCGATGGCGCCGACGATGGCATCTGCCGCCTGCTTCTCGCCGAGATGCTCCAGCATCATCGCGCCCGACCAGATCATGCCGATCGGATTGGCGATGCCCTGCCCCGCAATGTCGGGCGCCGAGCCGTGCACCGGCTCGAACACGCTCGGGAAATCGCCTTCCGGGTTGATGTTGCCCGACGGCGCGATGCCGATCGTGCCGGTGCAGGCCGGGCCGAGGTCGGACAGGATGTCCCCGAACAGGTTGGAGCCGACCACAACGTCGAACCAATCGGGATGCAGGACGAAATTCGCGGTGAGGATGTCGATGTGGTACTTGTCCCACTTCACCTTGGGGTACTTCTTGGCCATCGCCTCCACGCGCTCGTCCCAGTAGGGCATCGTAATCGAGATGCCGTTGGATTTGGTGGCCGAGGTCAGGTGCTTCTTTGACCGCGACTGTGCCAGATCGAACGCGAATTTCAGGATGCGGTCGACGCCGACACGGGTCATCACCGTCTGTTGCGTGACGAATTCGCGGTCGGTGTCCGGGAACATGCGCCCGCCGACGGATGAATATTCGCCCTCGGTGTTCTCGCGCACCACCCAGAAATCGATATCACCCGGCTTGCGGCCCGCGAGCGGCGACGGCACGCCGGGCATCAGCCGCACCGGGCGAAGGTTGACGTATTGGTCGAACTCGCGCCGGAATTTTATCAGCGAGCCCCACAGCGAGATGTGGTCCGGGATTTTGGCCGGCCAGCCGACGGCGCCGAAATAGATCGCATCGTGCTTGCCGATCTTGTCCTTCCAGTCGGCCGGCATCATCTCGCCGTGCTTCTCGTAGTAGTCATACGAGGCAAAGTCGAAATGGTCGAATTTCACGGACACACCGTGCTTCTTGGCCGCGGCCTCAATGACGCGCAGGCCCTCCGGCATCACTTCCTTGCCGATGCCGTCGCCGGGGATGACCGCGATCCGATACTGTTTCTTGCTGCTCATCGAGAACTTCCTTGTGACTTGCCGGGCCGTCCGCGCCGCCTATGCTGGATGCCCCTGCAATGGCCTAAACTTCGCCGCGGCGCAACGCTGCAGTGCAATGTTGACGGCGGCTGCATTCCCCCTATCCATTTCCGCCGTCCCCCTTCCGATATCCAGTCCAGCAAAAGAGAAAAATCCATGGATCTGCACCTGCGCGGCAAGCGCGTTCTGATCACCGGCGCCTCCAAGGGCATTGGCGCGGCTGCTGCCGAAGCCTTTGCCGAGGAAGGCTGCCATCTGCGGCTCGCCGCCCGCAGCGGCGACCAGTTGAAGGCGCTGGCCGACCGGCTGCGTTCGCAGCACCAGATCGACGCTGCCACCTACGTCACCGACCTGCGCAAGGGCGAGGATATCACCCGCCTGGTCAACGAAGCCTCCGATATCGACATCCTCGTCAACAATGCCGGCGACATTCCCGGCGGCTCCATCGACAAGATTGACGAAGCGACCTGGCGGCATGCCTGGGAGCTGAAAGTGTTCGGCTATATCAACCTGACCCGCGCCATCTATGCCCAGATGAAGGCGCGCGGCGGCGGCGTGATCGTCAACGACATTGGCGCCGCCGGCGAAAAGTTCGATGCCAATTACATCTGCGGCAGCGCCGGCAATGCTGCGCTGATGGCGTTCACGCGCGCGCTCGGCGGCAAGAGCATGGCCGATAACATCCGCGTAGTTGGCATCAACCCGGGCCCGGTCGGCACCGACCGCCACATCACGCTGCTCAAGACACGCGCCAAGAACCAGCTCGGCGACGAGAACCGCTACAAGGAATTCCAAAAGGGCATGCCGCT
>DASWVJ010000393.1:0-3877 GCA_036406295.1 Bradyrhizobium sp. | reverse complement strand
CAACATCAGGGCGGTGCTGAAGGAATGCGGCCAGCACCAGATGGATGTGTTCAGCCGGGAGAGCCAGAACTTCCTGCGGCGCAACCAGCGGCTGGTCGAGGCGACCTCGCAGCTGTTCACCAGCACGCGAAAGCAATAGCGGCGCGGCCCGTGCGCCGCGGCTACGGCGCGCGCGTGCCGGCGGATTTCCACAGCAGCACGACGACGGAGATCGCGGCGAGCGCCACTACCGCGAGCGCAATCCATTGCGCTACGGTGAGCAGGAAAGCGACTTCGAATCGCCAGATGGTCGGCGGCTCGGTCGAGGCCAGCGGCAGTATGTCCGAGAAGGCGCGAAGGATCACGGTTATGCCGGCGAGACAGGCCGTGCCTGCAATCACGAGATAGACGAGCCTGCGCTGCATGGTGCCTCCTGCCTCGACCGGTCCGATCTTACGTGATTTGCCGGCGCTGCAACATTCCGAGGCCGGACTTAGGGTTCATTACGTAATCGCTGACTTTGTTGACCTCGATCAAGGGCAGTTTCCGGCGCCGGGCTTCTAATGTCATGGCTTCCGGATTTGTCCGGCGCATTCGAAACCTCAGGCATTCGGCGGGCAGCTTGTACAAGTTCCTCGAACAGATCGTCTCCGACTACATGACGCGCGACGTCGTGACCGTGGCGCCGGCCATGTCGATTCGCGAACTCGGCCAACGCCTCAAGGAGACCGACTTCAACAGCTTTCCCGTGGTCGACAACGGACAGGTGGTCGGCGTCGTCAGCAAGTTCGACTATCTCGCGTGTTTTGAGTTCACGCCGGCGCGGATGGTACCGCGCTACGACGATCTGATGCGGCGGACGGTGGCCGGCGTCATGACCCGCGAATTCATCTATGCCGGCCGCGACACCAAGCTGACCCGCGTGCTGCAGCTGATGATCGAGCACCGGCTGAGGAGCCTGCCGATCCTGGACACCGATTCGCGCCTGGTCGGTATCATCGCGCGCGAGGACATTATCCGCGCGCTGGAGTACTGTGCGCAATGCGAGGCTGGGGGGCCTGGCAATCCACTCACGGCTCAGTGAGCCCGTCCGGGGCGGGGTGACCTCTACCGTCATCAACCAGCCACCTTGCTGGGCTATGCTGTCGCACTAGGCTCCACCGCAATTGCAGTACATCTGGGCCTCGGGCCAGACGAGGTCATTCGGGACATGTCGACTTATCGATTGAGCAATGTGCTGGCGCCGCGGTCGGTGGCGCTGGTGGGAGCGAGCCCGCGGCAGGGCTCGCTGGGGGCGGCGATCCTCAACAATATCCGCAGCGGCGGCTTCGCCGGCGAGATCGGCATCGTCAATCCGCGCTACGGCGAAATCGCCGGCATGCGGGCCTTCAGCCATATCGACAAGCTTCCGTTTGCGCCGGAGCTCGTCGTCGTCACCGCGCCGGCGCGGGAAATTCCCGATATCATCGACGCCGCCGGCAGGCGCGGCGCCGCGGGTGCGGTCATCGTCAGCGCCGGCCTCGGCCATGGACCGGGCTCGCTTTCGGAGGCGACCGACCGCGCGGCGCGGGCGCACCGCATGCGTCTGATCGGCCCCAATTGCCTCGGCATCATGATGCCACGCATGAAGCTCAATGCGAGCTTCGCGGCGCATATGCCGCGCGGCGGCAACCTTGCGCTGATATCGCAGTCCGGCGCGATCGCGGCCGGCATGGTGGACTGGGCAGGCCAGAAATCCGTCGGCTTCTCCGGCGTCCTCTCGATCGGCGACCAGCTCGACGTGGATATTGCCGATCTGCTCGACTACTTCGCGCTCGACCGCGATACCGGCGCGATCCTGCTCTACATCGAGGCGGTGCGCGATGCCCGCAAGTTCATGTCGGCGGCGCGCGCCGCCGCCCGCGTCAAGCCGATCGTGGTGGTCAAGTCGGGGCGGATGGCGCAAGGCGCCCGCGCGGCGGCCACGCACACCGGGGCGCTGGCGGGTGCGGACGACGTCTACGATGCCGCCTTCCGCCGCGCGGGCATGCTGCGTGTGTTCGACCTGCGCGAACTGTTCGACTGTGCCGAGACGCTCGGCCGGCTCAAGGCGCCGGGCGGCAAGCGGCTTGCCATGCTGACCAATGGCGGCGGCCTCGGCGTGCTGGCGGTTGACCGGCTGACCGAACTCGGCGGCGTCACCGCGGCGCTCTCGCCTTCGGCGCGCGAACGGCTCGATGCCGTGCTGCCGCCGACCTGGTCGGGTTCGAACCCGGTCGATATCATTGGCGACGCCGATACGGCACGCTACGCGGCGGCGCTGGAGATACTGCTCGCCGACCCCGACAATGACGCGGTGCTGGTGATGAACGTGCAGACTGCCGTGGCTCGCGCAAGCGACATCGCCGACACCGTGACGAACGTCGTCGCGGCGGCCCGCGAGAAACGCCGTCCGGCAAGGCCGGTGCTGGCGGTCTGGGTCGGGGCAGGGCCGGAGATCTCGAAGACGTTCGACGCCGCCGGCATTCCCAACTTTGCGACCGAGGACGACGCCGTGCGCGGCTTCATGCATTTGGTGAAGCACCGCGAGGCTATCGAGGCGCTGTCGGCCGTGCCGCCGAGCCTGCCTGCCGACTTCGTGCCCGATGTTGCGGCGGCGCGTGCGATCGTGCAGGCGGCGGTGGCGGAGGGACGGCGCTGGCTTGATCCGCCCGAGGTGAAGCGCCTGCTCGATGCCTACCAGATCGACATGGTGCCGACGCTGGAGGCCGCCGATCCGGAGCAGGCGGTTACGCTCGCCGAATCGCTGTTCGCGCGGGGCGACAAGGTGGTGCTGAAAGTGCTGTCGCGCGATATCACGCACAAGTCCGACGTCGGCGGCGTCATGCTCAACCTGGCGACTGCCGAGGAGGTGCGCGTGGCCGCTGCGGACATTCTGGCGCGGGCAAGGAAGCTGCGGCCTGACGCCAAGCTCGCCGGCGTGCTGGTGCAGCCGATGGTGCTGCGCGCGAAGGCACGCGAGCTGATCCTCGGCCTTGCCGACGACCCGACTTTCGGCCCCGTGGTGGTGTTCGGGCGGGGCGGTACCGCGGTCGAGATCATCAACGACAAGGCTCTGGCGCTCCCACCGCTCGACCTCGCGCTGGCGCGCGCCCTGATCGCGCGGACGCGGGTGTCGCGGCTGCTCGCCGCCTATCGCGACGTGCCGGCCGTGAAGGAGGATGCGGTCGCGCTGACGCTGGTCAAGCTGGCGCAACTCGCCGCCGATCTGCCCGAGGTGACGGATCTCGACATCAATCCGCTGCTGGCCGATGCCTCCGGCGTGCTGGCGGTCGATGCCCGCGTGGCCGTCGGGATACCGAACCGCAAATTCGCCGGCCCCGGCAATGCGCGCTTTGCCGTGCGGCCCTATCCGACCGAATGGGTGCGTCATCTCGTCCTGAAGGGCAGCTGGCGCATCCTCACGCGGCCGATCCGTCCCGAGGACGAGCCGCTGATCCATGAATTCATCAAGCACGTCACCATGGAGGATCTGCGGCTGCGCTTCCTTGCGCCGATGAAACACTTTTCCCACGAATTCATCGCGCGCCTCACCCAGCTCGACTATGCCCGCGCCATGGCATTCGTCGCCTTCGACGAGGCGAGCGGTGAGCTTGCGGGCGTCGTGCGCCTGCATTCGGATTCGATCTACGAGACCGGAGAATACGCCATCCTGCTGCGCTCGGACCTCAAGGGCAGGGGACTCGGCTGGGCGCTAATGCAGCTGCTGATCGAATATGCGAAGTCAGAAGGGTTGAAGCAAATCTATGGCCAGGTGCTGCGCGAGAACAGCACCATGATCGAGATGTGCCGGAGCATCGGTTTCAAGGTCGAAGCCGATCCAAGCGAGCACGACCTGTTCGACGTGACGCTGCCGCTC
>DASWVJ010000392.1:0-5832 GCA_036406295.1 Bradyrhizobium sp. | reverse complement strand
GCCATTGCCTTCGGATGCCCTTGCTCGAGCCCGCCGCGCGCGGCGGCAGCTTCCAGCGGAAAGCTCATCTGGATGTCGGCCGCCGTGAACTCGCTGCCGGCAAACCATTCGCTCTTCGCAAGCTCGCTCTCCCAGTAATCCATGTGCTGCTTAAGCTGCGGATTGACCAGCGTCGTCAGCGCCTGGTTGCAGACCTTGCGCACCAAGGGCCGCAGCAGCGCCGGCGTCCGCCGCGGCATTATCGTGAAGAGCAGTTTCAGCAGCAGCGGCGACATCGCCGAGCCCTCGGCATAGTGCAGCCAGTAGGTATAGCGCAGCCGCTCGGGCGTATGTTCTGCCGGGATCAGGCGACCTTTGCCGTAGGTAGCGATGATGTATTCGGCGATCGCGCCCGACTCCGCGATGGTGTTGCCGTTGTCGGTGATGACGGGAGACTTTCCCAGCGGATGGATGGCGCGCAATTCCTTTGGCGCGCGCATGTCGGGCTGGCGCTGATAGCGCACGATCTCATAGGGCACCCCCAGCTCCTCGAGCAGCCACAGCACCCGCTGCGAGCGCGAGTTGTTGAGATGATGCACGGTCAGCATTGGCGGCCCCCTGCAGGAATTTTCCGGCTGTTCCCGTATCAGGCCTTGGCCCGATTAGCGACCGCCCTGCCCTAGACCAAAGGGCGAAGGGGCAAAGCCATACCTCACAAATTTATACCCGGATGATATTGACGGATAAATATACCCGGGTATAAATAGACAGATGTGGCCATTCCGGAAACTTACAATGATTCAGAGATTTACCGCCTTTACAGGGCAGCGATGCCTGACCTCCGGCACCCTCGCCGAGGTCGCGCTCGCCGTGAAGCGCGCCGGTCAGGCGGCTGCCCCGGTCGTCATCTTCAGCGATGCGACCGGCCGCCCGCTCGATCTCGATTTGCGCGGGTCGGACCAAGAAATTGTTGCGCGGCTTCCCAAGGCTGCGTCTGCGCCCGCTGAGGCGGAGCCCCAAGCGAGCGAGCCGCGCGGCCGCGGCCGGCCGAAGCTTGGCGTCGTCGCGCGCGAGGTGACGCTGCTGCCGCGGCATTGGGAATGGCTGAACGCCCAGCCGGGCGGCGCGTCGGTTGCCTTGCGCAAGCTGGTCGAAGAGGCCCGCCGTGCCAATGGCGATCGCGATCGCCTCCGCGCGGCGCGCGATGCGGCCTATCACTTCATGTCGGCGATGGCCGGCAACCTCGCCAATTTCGAAGAGGCCTCGCGCGCGCTGTTTGCCGATGACCGGCGGCGCTTTGCCGGCCTGATCGCGGAGTGGCCGACCGATATCCGCGACCACGTCGTCAAGCTCGCCTACAGCGATCGCGCCGACTAGCGCGATCGTGAAGTTCTCCCGGCCTGCTGCCTGATTTGACTTGAAGCACCGCTACAATATGATGACCATCATAGCTCGGGCAGCGACGCTGCCCGAGCCCAAAAATGCAGGGAGGCCGCCGTGAAACAAAATCCGCAATTCCTGTTCGACGTCGGCAGCCCCAACGCCTTTCTCAGCCACGAGGCGATCCCTGCGATCGAAAGGCGCACCGGCGTGAAGTTCGAATATGTGCCGATCCTGCTCGGCGGCGTCTTCAAGGCCACCAACAACAAGTCGCCGGCCGAAACGCTCGCGGGCGTCAAGAACAAGCGAGAGTTCCACGCGCTCGAGACCGAACGCTTCCTCAAGCGCTTTGGCGTCAAGCCCTACACCTGGAATCCATTCTTCCCGGTCAACACGCTGAACCTGATGCGCGCCGCGGTGGCGGCGCAGATGGAGGGCGTGTTCGAAAAATATGTCGAGGCTGCCTTCCACCACATGTGGGTTGAGCCCAAGAAGATGGACGACCCGGAGGTGGCGGCGAAGGCGCTTTCGTCGTCCGGCCTCGATGCGGCAAAACTGTTCGCCCGCGCACAGGATGCGGACGTGAAAGGCAAGCTGCTCGAGAACACCCAGTCCGCCGTCGAGCGCGGCGCGTTCGGCTCACCGACCTTCTTCGTCGGCAAGGAGATGTTCTTCGGCAAGGAGCAGCTGCGCGAAGTCGAGGAAATGGTTTCGGGCGGGTGACGCGAAGCGTCATCCCGGACCGATGCGCAGCATACCGGAATGACGTCACGGGATGGGAGCACACCACCATGCAAAAGCGTAACGCCAGCTGTGTCGTGATCGGCGCCGGCGACTATATCGGCGCCGAGATCGCCAAAAAATTCGCCGCCGAGGGATTCACCGTGTTCGCCGGCCGCCGCAACGGCGAGAAGCTCGAACCGCTGGTGAAGGAAGTCGAAGCCGCCGGCGGCACCGTCTTCGGCCGCTCGCTCGATGCGCGCAAGGAAGAGGAGATCATCGCCTTCCTCAACGACGCCGACAGCCACGCGCCGCTGGAAGTCTGCATCTTCAATGTCGGCGCCAACGTCAACTTTCCGATCCTGGAGACCACCGATCGCGTGTTCCGCAAGGTGTGGGAGATGGCATGCTGGGCCGGCTTTCTCGCCGGCCGCGAGGCGGCACGGCTGATGGTGCCGCGGGGTAACGGCAACATCTTCTTCACCGGCGCGACCGCGAGCTTGCGCGGCGGCAGCGGCTATGCGGCGTTTGCCAGCGCGAAATTCGGCCTGCGGGCGGTCGCGCAGTCGATGGCGCGCGAGCTAGGGCCAAAGAACATCCACGTCGCGCATCTCATCATCGATTCCGGCGTCGACACCGCCTGGGTGCGCGAGCGCCGCGCGCAGATCTGGGGCAAGGAAGCACTCGACAACCCGGATCTGCTGATGCCGCCGGCCTCGGTGGCCGGCGCCTATTGGCAGCTCTACCAGCAGCCGCGCAGCGCCTGGACGTTCGAGCTGGAAATCCGCCCGTCTGGCGAGAAGTGGTGACGCCCGCCGCCGCCATTCGTCATGGCTGGGCTTGAGGAGGCTTAATCCGGCCATCCACGTCTTCAATGCAGCCATCCCAAGAAAGACGTGGATGCCCGGATCAAGTCCGGGCATGACAGCGGAGAGTTAGGCAGGAGTTGAAAGATGCGCATTCTCGTGGTCGGCGCCGGTGCCATTGGCGGCTATTTTGGCGGCAGGCTGCTGCAGGCGGGCCAGGACATTACATTTCTGGTGCGGCCGAAGCGCGCAGCCGAGCTTGCCAGCGCGGGCCTGGTGATCAAGAGCCCAAACGGCGATGTCACGCTGAAAAATCCGCCGACCGTGCAGGCCGACAAGCTCACCGAGAAATTCGACGTCATCCTTCTGAGCTGCAAGGCCTTCGATCTCGACGACGCGATCAAATCCTTCGCGCCGGCGGTCGGGCCGAATACGTCCATCATCCCGCTGCTCAACGGCATGTCGCATCTCGACGTGCTCGACGGGAAGTTCGGCCGCGAGCGCGTGCTTGGCGGACTTTGCGCCATTGCGGCGACGCTAAACGAGAAGCGCGAGGTGGTGCAGCTCGCGCCGATGCAGTCGCTCGGCTTTGGCGAGCGCGACGGCGCGATGTCCGATCGCGTCAAGGCAATCGCGGAAGCTTTCGCGAAGGGCAATTGCGGTGCGGCGGCGAGCGGGCATGTCATGCAGGACATGTGGGAGAAGTGGGTGTTTCTGGCCTCGCTCGCCGCCTCGACCTGCCTGATGCGGACCTCGGTCGGCAACATCCTGGCAGTCACCGGCGGCAAGGATTTCCTGCTCGGCATGCTCGACGAATGTTCCGCCGTCGCAACCGCCGAAAGCTTTGCGCCGGGCGGGCCGTTCTTCCAGCGCACCCGCGGCATCCTGACCACGGAGGGTTCGCCCATGACGGCCTCGATGTTCCGCGACGTCAGGGCAGGGTTGCCGGTCGAGGCCGATCACGTCATCGGTGACCTCGTCGAGCGCGCCGATGCGGCAAAAATTCCGGTGCCAAAGCTGCGTACGGCCTATACACATCTGAAGGCCTACGAGAAGCAGCGCGCAAGCTAACCGGAAAGTCCATGAACGCTACTGCTACAGAGCCGAACCGCCGCACCATCCCGCGCGCCGATTTTGGCCGCGTCACCGTCTTCTTCGGCGAGAAGAACGGCAAGTATCCCGACGCCAATCAGGTGATCGTCCGCGGCGCGGATACGCAGGGCGCCTTCGACACGCCGATCGTCGCCAACCACATTGGCCAGGAATTTGATCGCACCGACCTTGTGATCCTCGGCCACGTCCATGAAGACCACATGGCCGCCCTGCATCGCCTGCCCAAGGCGCCCGTGCATGTGCACGAGGCTGACCTTGCGGCCGCGCAGAGCTGGGACGGTCTGCGCGCTGCCTACGGCAGCGACGAGAGCTATGCGGACGATATGCTGGCGCGGTTCCGGCACAACTTCTTCTACGCCCCCCGGCCTGACGCCGTCGGCTATACGGACGGCGCGGTGTGGGAGCTCGGCGGATCGCGCGTGCGCGCTTTCCATGCACCCGGTCATACCGCCGGGCATTGCGTGCTGCTGGTCGAACCCGAGGGCGTTGCCTTCATCGGCGACATCGATCTATCCAGCTTCGGCCCCTATTACGGCGACGCCTCGTCGAGCCTGAGCGACTTCCGTCGCACGCTTGCGCGCGTGGCGGACATTCCCGCCCAAGTGTGGGTCACCTCGCACCACCGCGGCGTCTATACCGATCGCGAGCATTTCCTGCGCGACCTCGCCGCCTATACCGGAACACTCGACAAACGCGAGCAACGCTTGCTGGACCTGCTGCGGCAGTCGCCGAAGACGATCGAGCAACTGGTCGAATGCCGGCTGCTGTATCCGCCAGGACATCAGGATCTTTGGGTCGTCGATGCCGAGACCCGCTCGATCTCTCGCCATCTCGACGAAATGCTCGCCGATGGACGGGTGCAGGCCGACGGCAACGGCGTCTTTCGCCCGGGCTGAGCGGCCTACTCCACCAGAGTGAACTGCAGCAGCAGATTGCGCTGGATCATGGAGAAATTGTCGTCCGAGACCATGGTGATCACGGTTTCGCCCTCACCCGTCACGTGCGCGTCGATCCCCTCCATGTTGTCGATCTCATAGCCGAGATCGGCGGAGAAGATCGCGGGCCCGTCGACCACGGCGCCCGGCGCAAATGATTTCAGCGCAATGCGGCGCATGCGGATGCCGACGCCGCCGATCCAGGAAAATCTCCGCTCCAGCAGCAGCAAGTCGCCCGAGGGCAGCAACGTCGCATCGCTGACATCGAAATTCTCCGAGCGCCGCACTGAAAACTGGCCCGGCGCCTTGCCGCCGATCAGGAAACCGAGGATGTTGCCCTGCGCATCCAGCCCGCGCTCGGAAATGGCGATCAGCGTACCCGCGAGCCGCTGGCCCTTGGGGATGGCGACCAGCGCTTCCAGGCCCTTGTTGTAAGGCAGCTTGCGCGCTGCCGGTGGCAGCGCCACCTCTTCGCCGAGAGCGCGGGTAAAGCCCTTGGAAAAATCGTAGCGCAGGATGCGGTTGACGCGCTCCAGTCCGATATAGACGAGCGAACCGTCGAGCGCGATTGACTCGCTGTCGAACCAGCCGCGCGCCGTGATCGGCCTGCCGTCAGGCCCGAGCATCGGCGAAGCTTCGACATCCTCGAGCCCTTTCATCTCCTTGGCCCGATAGGCGATGCGGCCGGTGAACCAGCCGCCCTTGTCGCTGATGGCAATGAAGCGCTCGCCCTTGGCGTCGAGCCGCAGCCCGGACAATCCGCCAAAGCCCCGAAATCCCGAGGTCAGCACCAACCCGCTGCGAAATTCGAGGTCGCCGAAGCGGACCCGCGAGCGGTCGCGGGTATCGAAACCGGCGAGCGGCCGGGCATTCACCTCGATCGAAACCGGCTCGGTGAC
>DASWVJ010000391.1:0-3043 GCA_036406295.1 Bradyrhizobium sp. | reverse complement strand
GGACCTTGCCGACCGACGGCGAGGGGAAATGCGCGGTGCAGCACAGCGTGTCGGTATCGCAATAGCGCTCCAGGAAGCTGCGCCGCGTCTTTCCGGCTTGCACCTGATCGACGTCGAACTTCACCGACATTTCCGGATAGCGCGCCTGGATCGGCGAATGCATGAGATCGCCGGAGAACACCGCCTCGTCCCTGGCTTTGCCAAGCCTGAAGGCGGAATGGCCGGGCGTGTGGCCCGGCGTCGGCAGGATGCGGACGTGATCGCCGATGGCGTGCTCGTCGCCGACGACCTCATGGCGCTTTGCCTCGACGATCGGCATCACGCTGTCGGCAATTGGCGGCACCGGCGTCTTCGCGTGCGTCTCGGCCCAGTAGTCGAACTCGGTCTTGGCGAACACGTAGCGCGCGTTGGGAAAGGTCGGCACCCAGCGGCCGTTCTCCAGCCGCGTGTTCCAGCCGACATGGTCGACGTGGAGATGCGTGCACATGACGTAGTCGATGTCGCCGACGGACAGGTCTGCGGCCGCAAGCGAGCGCATATAGGTATCGTCGGTCTTCATGTTCCATTTCGGCCGCTGCGGCCGCGGCTTGTCGTTGCCGATGCAGCTGTCGATCAGGATGGTGTGGTGCGGCGTCTTCACCACATAGGACTGGAAGCAGAGCACCAGCACGTCGCGGGCGTCGAGCGCTTTCGCTGCCTGCATCCAGCTGCGGTTTTCAGCGAGCAACTCCGGCGTCAGCGTGGGCAGCATTTCCAGCGCGGGCAGGAACGTCGTTTCCTGCTCGATGATGCGGTGAATGGTGAGGTCGCCGGCCTTGAAGGTGAGGTTCATGCGAACTCCTCTGGTTACGCCGGCGGCGGCACCGAGACCTTCACCGACGGCCGCTCCAGCATTTTCTGGTGGAATTTGTCGAGCCTGGGATAGGCCTTGCGCCAGCCGCAATCGGGGAAGCGGAAATCGGCGTAGCCGAGCACGCAGACGAGGCCGATCTGCACGATGTCGAGCGGGCCGGAGAGCACGTCGTCGCGCTCCTCGAACCGCGCCATGCCGGTCCAGGCCCGGTTCCAGTGGTCGTCGCTCCACGCCTGCCACTGCAGCCCTTGCGGCCGCGTCAGCCTCTCGTAGCGGCACAGCAGCATGGAATCGAGCATGCCGTCGAGCAGCGAGTGATCCGTCTTCACCTGCCAGCGCCTGCGGCCATAGCCGGGGATCAACGCGCCGCCGCCGATCTCGTCGAGATATTCGACGATGACGTAGGAATCGAGGATCACGTCGCCCTCGTTGGTGATCAGTACCGGCAGCTTCTTCAGCGGCGTGATCTTCGAATATTTTTCGTTGGCCTGTCCGGGCGCGACCGTCTCGGGGACCAGCTCGATCCTGTCGATCAGCCCGAGCTCGATCGCGGCGATCCGTACCTTGCGGGCAAAGGGCGAGGCGGGGGAGAAGGTGAGTTTCATGGGACGTTCCCTTCGACGGTGGTCTCCTTCGTCATGGCCGGGCTTGACCCGGCCATCCACGACTTTCTTGCTGCTCGGTGACTGAGACGTGGATGCCCGGGACAAGCCCGGGCATGACGACTACTTGGATCGGGGACGCCACCCTACGCCGCAATGATCTCCTGCCGCTGCTCGCCGAGGCCTTCGATACCGAGCGTGACGACGTCGCCGACATTGAGGAACTGCGGCGGCTTCATGCCGGTGCCGACGCCGGGCGGCGTGCCCGTGGTGACGATGTCGCCGGGCAAGAGCGTCAGGAACTGCGAGACGTAGGAGATGCACTTGGCCATGGAGAAGATCATGGTCGAGGTCGAGCCGGTCTGGCGGCGCTGGCCGTTGACGTCGAGCCACATCGACAGCTTCTGCACGTCGGCAATTTCGTCCCTGGTCGCGACCCACGGGCCGACGGGACCGAAGGTGTCGTGCGACTTGCCCTTGGTCCACTGGCCGAGGCGCTCGATCTGGAAGTTGCGCTCGGAGACGTCGTTGCAGCAGCAATAGCCGGCGACGTAATTGAGCGCATCGGCTTCCGAGACATACTTGGCGCGGGTGCCGATGATCGCGGCGATCTCGACTTCCCAGTCGAGCTTGGTGGAGCCGCGCGGCTTCTCGACAGGGTCATTGGGGCCGGACAGCGCGGTGTTGGCCTTGATGAAGAAGATCGGCTCGGTCGGGATGGGCGAGCCGGTTTCCTTGGCATGGTCGACATAGTTCAGGCCGATGGCGACGAACTTGGAGATGCCGGTGACGGGAGCGCCGAAACGGGGCTTGCCGGAGACCGTCGGCAGGGAGGCCGGATCAATCGCAGCCAGCTTCTTCAGCGACTCCGGCGAATAGGCGGCCCCGTCGAGGTCCTTCACATGGGCCGAGAGGTCGCGGAGCTGGCCGGATTTATCGATCAGGCCGGGCTTTTCCGCACCCTTGGCCCCGTAACGAACAAGCTTCATTTTTCAGCACTCCCTTGTGGGTTTTGTTACTTGGCAGGCTTATTGGAACAGCACGCGCGGGATTGCAACCCATCGTCCAGCAGTGCCGCAATGCAGCACTCCCTCATCCTGAGGAGGCCGCGGAGCGGCCGTCTCGAAGGATGGGCTGCGGGTTAGTGTGGGGCCTCATGGTTCGAGACGCCCTGCGGGCTCCTCACCATGAGGGTCTGACCGCGCCAAGGGCGTCTAAGTTAGCGCGATAAACTTGAACGCATCGCCCTCGCGCTTGATATGGCCGGCGTTGAAATGACCGCCGATCACCAGCACCGGCTTGTCGGCAAAGCGCGAAAACAGTTCTCGCCGGGTCTCCGCCGACTGCCTGGGATCGCTGTCTGCGGTCGAGGACCAGTCGAGATGCGCCATCTGGCAGGGGTGGTGGGCGACATCCCCCGTGAGCAACCCTTCCTCGCCGTCGGACTGGATGTGGATGCTCATATGGCCCGGACTGTGGCCGGGCGTCGGGATCAGCGTGATCTCGTCGGTCAACCTCGCGTCGCTGGCAACGAGCTCTGCCTTGCCGGCATCCGCGATCGGCTTCACCGAGTCGGCAAAGACCGCGA
>DASWVJ010000390.1:0-7913 GCA_036406295.1 Bradyrhizobium sp. | reverse complement strand
ATCGAATACTTGGTGCGCAACGCGCCCGAAGCCGTCTACGAGCTTGAGCACTGGGGCGTGCCGTTCTCGCGCACCGAAGACGGCAAGATCTATCAACGCGCCTTCGGCGGCATGACCTCGGATTTCGGCAAAGGCATCGTGCAGCGCACCTGCGCCGCCGCCGACCGCACCGGCCACGCCATGCTGCATACGATGTACGGCCAGTCGCTGCGGCACTCGGCGGAGTTCTACATCGAATATTTCGCCATCGACCTGATCATGGACGATGAGGGACGCTGCCGCGGCGTGGTCGCGCTCTCCCTGCAGGACGGTACGCTGCACCGTTTCCGCGCGCACCAGGTGATCCTCGCCACCGGCGGCTATGGCCGCGCCTATTTCTCCTGCACCTCGGCGCATATCTGCACCGGCGACGGCAACGCCATGGTGCTGCGCGCCGGCCTGCCGCTGCAGGACATGGAATTCGTCCAGTTCCACCCGACCGGCATTTACGGCGCCGGCTGCCTCGTCACCGAGGGCGCGCGCGGCGAAGGCGGCTATCTCGTCAACTCCGAGGGCGAGCGCTTCATGGAACGCTATGCGCCCTCCGCCAAGGATCTCGCCTCGCGCGACGTGGTCTCGCGCTCGATGACCATCGAAATCCGCGAAGGCCGCGGCGTCGGCAAGAAGAAGGACCACATTTTCCTTCATCTCGACCATCTCGATCCCAAGGTGCTGCAGGAACGGCTGCCCGGCATATCTGAATCGGCAAAGATCTTCGCCAATGTCGACGTCACCCGCGAGCCGATCCCGATCGTTCCGACCGCGCACTACAACATGGGCGGGATCCCGACCAATTATCACGGCGAAGTCCTGACCAAGAAGAATGGCGAAGACAATGCCGTGGTGCCCGGCCTGATGGCGCTCGGCGAAGCGGCCTGCGTCTCCGTGCATGGCGCCAATCGGCTCGGCTCCAACTCGCTCATCGACCTCGTCGTGTTTGGCCGCGCCGCCGCGCTGCGGCTCGCGGAAAAGCTCACCGCCAACGGCAAGCAGCCGGAGCTGCCGAAGGACTCCGCCGACAAGGCGCTCGGCCGGCTCGATCGTTACCGTTACGCCGCGGGCGGCACGCCGACCGCAAAGCTGCGCGACTCCATGCAGCACGTGATGCAGAACAATTGCGCGGTGTTCCGCACCGGCGAGGTGCTGCAGGAAGGACATAACCTGATCCACAAGGTGCAGGGCGGCATTGCCGACATCGCCACATCCGACCGCTCGCTGGTGTGGAACTCCGACCTGATCGAGACATTGGAGTTCGACAATCTGATCGTGCAGGCGGTGGTGACGATGGATTCGGCCGCCAACCGCACCGAAAGCCGCGGCGCCCATGCGCGCGAGGATTATCCCGATCGCGACGACAAGAACTGGATGAAGCATACGCTGGCGTGGATCGACCAGAACGGCAAGACCGCGATCGATTACCGCCCGGTGCACAACTACACCATGACCAACGACGTGCAGTACATCCCGCCGAAGGCGCGGGTGTATTGAGCAACAACAGCAGCCCGTCATTCCGGGGCGATGCCTAGCCTCGAACCCGGAAGCTCGGGATTTCCCGATGCGCAATTGCGCATCCGTGGTCTGGTGCCGGAATGACGAAAGGTTAGAACGATGGTTGAATTCGCGCTTCCCAAGAACTCGAAAATCACCGGCGGCAAGACCTGGCCGAAGCCGGCCGGCGCCACCGAGACGCGCGAATTCCGCATCTATCGCTGGAATCCGGATGACGGCAAAAATCCGAGCATCGACACCTACTATGTCGACACCAACGATTGCGGCCCGATGGTGCTGGACGGGCTGATCTGGATCAAGAACCACATCGACCCGACGCTGACCTTCCGCCGCTCCTGCCGCGAAGGCGTGTGCGGCTCCTGCGCCATGAACATCGACGGGCTGAACACGCTGGCCTGCACCAAGTCGATGCATGACGTCGGCTCAGGCGGCGCGGTGAAGGTCAACCCACTGCCGCACCAGCCGGTCGTGAAGGACCTGGTGCCTGATCTCACCAATTTCTATGCGCAATATGCCTCGATCGAGCCGTGGCTGAAGACGACCACGCCGACGCCGCAGAAGGAATGGAAGCAGAGCCACGAGGACCGCGAGAAGCTCGACGGGCTTTACGAATGCATCCTCTGCGCCTGCTGCTCGACCTCCTGCCCGAGCTACTGGTGGAACAGCGACCGCTTCCTTGGGCCGGCCGCGCTGCTGCAGGCGAACCGCTGGGTCACCGATTCGCGCGACGAGGCCACCGGCGAGCGGCTGGACAATCTCGAGGATCCGTTCCGCCTTTATCGCTGCCACACCATCATGAACTGCACCAAGGCCTGCCCGAAGGGTCTCAATCCCTCCGAGGCGATCGCCGAGCTCAAGCTCAAGATGGTCGAGCGGCAGACCTGACTTTCTGCCGACAGCCTGACCTTCCATCGTCATGGCCGGGCCTTGTCCCGGCCATCCACGTTTTTGGTGCGGAGATCTCGGTAAGGCGCGGATGCCCGGCACAAGGCCGGGCACGACGAGCCAAAATGCCAGCTTCTGAATTGATGGCGAGAGCTTAAGTTCTTTTGGAATCTCTCTAAGAGTGATTCCAAACTCGCTCCCGCGCGCGCGATGCTATGGCTCCCCCATCCGGCACACCGGTGCCGACGTCATGTGGGGGAATTCATGAAAGCGTTGATCAGGGTCTCGGCCGTGCTCGCGGCATCGATGTTCGCCGCTGCGCCAGCATTTGCCGACGGCTTCAAGGACTGCACCAAGCTCGACAAGGCTTCCTGGAAGCCGGCGAGCGAGGCCGAGGCCAAGGCCAAGGAAGCCGGCTATGAAGTGCGCCGTTCCAAGGTCGAAGGCTCGTGCTACGAGGTATACGGCGTCAAGGGCGGCAAGCTGTACGAGCTGTTCTACAGCCCCGAAGACCTCAGCCTGAAGAAGACCATCGCCAAGAACTGAGGCCTGTGAGGCACCTTGCAGCGACCGCTCACAGCGTCGCATGACGCTCCCGCCAGCGTGCCGGCGCATCAGGATGCGCCGGACATGGTCAAGGTGTGGGACTGGCCGCTGCGCGCCTGTCACTGGGCGCTTGCCTTCTTCGTGCTGCTCGCATGGTTCACGCCGAGCACGTATGACGGCCTGCACCGCTTCGCGGGCTACACCGTCATCGTCCTGATCGTCTTCCGCATGGCGTGGGGTGTGTTCGGCACGCGCTTCTCGCGCTTCCACGCCATCGGCCGGCGGCTGCGCGCCGCTCCCGGCTATCTCGCCAATCTCCGCCGCGGCAGGACGGGCCGATATCGTGGCCTCAATCCCGCGGGCACCGCGATGCTGGTGGCGATGCTGCTGTTGCTTGCGGTCTCCACCGTCACGGGGTGGATGTCGACCACGGTGCGCTTCTTCGGGGTGCCCTGGGTTGAGGACACCCACAGCTACGTGTCCGACGCCGTTATTGTGCTCGCCGCCATTCATGTGCTTGGCGTGCTCGTGATGTGCGTGCTGCAGAAGGAAAACCTGATCCGCGCGATGCTCACGGGCTTCAAGCGCCGCCACGGCTAGGCTCGCGTCAGGGAACCTTCTGATTTGGCTGCCGTTATCGCGTCATGGTCAAATCAGCTGCAAAGTCGGCTTCACCGGCGAAGAAAACCGCTTCGCCGGCAGCAAAGTCGTCGGGCGAAAGGCCCGACCTCGCGAAAATCAACGACGAGAACGGCGAGGTAATCGAACCGCCGCCGCCCGCTGTCGTCGAACCCGATCCCGAGATGACGCCGGAAGAAGCGGAAGAGGCGCGCAAGAGCTATCTGCTGACACGGTTTTGGATCAGCGCGCGCGGCTTCTGGAGCAGGAACGGTGACCGGCTCGCCTGGCCGCTCACCATCGGACTATTGATCCTCATCGTCGGCAATGTCTGCCTGCAATACGGCATCAACGTCTGGAATCGGGCGATCTTCGACGGCATCGAGAAGCGCGATGCGGCGACCGTCTATTTCCTCACGGCCGTGTTTTTTCCGCTGGCGATCGGCAGCGTGCTGCTACACGTGGCGCAGGTCTATGCGCGCATGGGCATCCAGCGGCGCTGGCGCGCCTGGCTCACCAATGCCGTGCTGACGCGCTGGCTCACGAACGGCCGCTACTACCAGCTCAACCTGGTCGGCGGCGACCACAAGAATCCGGAATACCGCATCGCCGAGGATCTTCGCATCGCCACCGACTCGCCGGTCGATTTCATGGCGGGCGTGACATCCGCCTTTCTCTCGGCGACGACCTTCATCGTCGTGCTCTGGACCATCGGCGGCGCACTCACCGTGACGCTCGGCGGGTCGCAGGTCACCATCCCAGGCTTCCTCGTCATCGCCGCCGTGCTCTATGCGGCCATTGCCTCCGGCGCGATCACGGTGATCGGCCGCCGTTTTGTTCAGATTTCCGAAGAGAAGAACCAGGCGGAGGCCGACCTGCGCTACACGCTCACCCGCGTGCGCGAGAACGGCGAGAGCATCGCGCTGCTCGGCGGGGAAGAGGAGGAGCGCGGCGGCATCGACCGCAATTTTTCCAACGTGCTGCGGCAATGGGCGCGGCTCGCCGGCCAGCATATGCGCACCACGCTGGTGTCGCAGGGCTCGAGCCTGATCGCGCCCGTGGTGCCGATCCTGCTGTGCGCGCCAAAATTCCTCGACGGCAGCATGTCGCTCGGCCAGGTGATGCAAGCGGCGTCCGCCTTCACCATCGTGCAGAGCGCGTTTGGCTGGCTGGTCGACAATTATCCGCGGCTTGCCGACTGGAACGCCTGCGCGCGCCGCATCGCTTCCCTGATGATGTCGCTCGACGGGCTGGAGCGCGCCGAGAAGGGCGACGGCTTTGGCCGCATCAAGCGCGGCGAGACCGCGAACGAGGCCATGCTCGAGCTGAGAGACCTTTCCGTCTCGCTCGACGACGGCACTGCCGTGGTGGATGAGACCGAGGTGGTGATCGAGCCGGGCGAGCGGCTACTGGTCGCCGGCGAATCCGGCACGGGCAAGAGCACGCTGGTGCGTGCCATCGCCGGTCTCTGGCCGTGGGGCGACGGCGCGGTCAACTTGCACGCCGACCGGCGGCTGTTCATGCTGCCGCAAAGGCCCTACGTGCCCGCGGGCACGCTGCGGCGCGCGGTTGCCTATCCCGGCGCCGAGAACGACTGGACGGACGAGCAGGTTTGCCAAGCCCTGCACAAGGTCGGGCTGGATCATCTCAAGGAGAAGATCGGCGAAGAGGGGCCCTGGGACCAGACGCTGTCAGGCGGCGAGAAACAGCGCCTCGCCTTCGCCCGGCTGTTGTTGCACAATCCCGACATCGTCGTGCTGGATGAAGCCACCTCCGCGCTCGACGAGAAGAGCCAGGACCGCATGATGGAGGTGGTGACGGAAGAATTGCCGAAGGCCACCATCGTCAGCGTCGCCCATCGCGCCGAGCTGGAAGCCTTCCACAGCCGCAAGATCGTGCTGGAGCGGCGAAAGGGCGGCGCGAAGCTCGTCAGCGATGTCGATCTGATCCCGCGCAAGGGCCGGCGCAGGCTGCTCAGCCGGTTCCTGCGGGATCGCAGGAAACGGGCGGCATAGACACTGACGAACGATTGGAGTCCCCGGCAAAACCGGCTATGCAGGCGCCGGTTTTTGCTCCCGAGGTTTTTGTGAAGCTCGACAACGATCCCTCGCCGGCGCCATTCGGCGCGCTGGCCCCGAATGCGCTGCAGGCTGCGATCATCGCCCTTGCGCAGCGCACGGGGCTGAAGCGCGGCGCGTTCCGGCCATGGCTATCACGGGTGCTGAACTTGTTGCGCTCGGGTCCGCTCGACGTGAACTACCAGGGCGCCTCGTTCCGTTTCTATCACCAGCACAGCGCCACCGAACGCGGCGCGCTGCTCAATCCCGATTACAATATCGAGGAGCTGCGGTTCCTGCGCACGCATATGCGCGGCGGCGGCGTATTCGTCGATGTCGGCGCCAATGTCGGCACCTATGCGCTGGCGCTGGCGCGCAACGTCGGCGCTACGGGCAAGGTGATCGCGATCGAGCCGCATCCCGACACCCATGCACGGCTGGCGTTCAACAATGCCGCCTCCGGCCACACGCAGGTGAAGCTGGTGCAGGCCGCGGCGGGCGCCGCCGACGGCGAGCTCCTGATCGAGACCGACGGCGACAATCTCGGCGCCAGCCACATCGTGTCAGGCAATGCCTCGGGCAACGCGATCAAGGTGCCGTCGCTGCGCCTGCTGCGCATCCTGGAAGAAGCCTCCGTTCCGCGCGTCGATGCGCTGAAGATCGACGTCGAGGGTTACGAAGACCGCGTGCTGACCGGCTTCTTCAGGGACGCGCCGGTAGCGTTGTGGCCGCGCGCGGTGGTGATCGAGCACCTCTCGAAAGACGAATGGCAGGATGACTGCATCGCCGACATGGTGTCGCGCGGCTATGCGATCGCAGGGAAGACGCGCAGCAACACGCTGCTGCTGCGCGGCTAACAACCGCCATATGCGCCGGCTATGCAGGGCAAGCTTCCCTCGCAAACGGAGCTTTGCATGATCGACCACATCGGATTTCCGGTTTCCGACTATGCGCGCGCTAAGGCGTTTTACCTGAAAGCGCTGGAGCCGCTCGGCTACAGCCTGATCATGGAAGTCGGCCAGGAGGAGCATGCCGGCGAATCCGCCGCCGGATTCGGCGCTGGCGGCAAGCCGGACTTCTGGATCGGCAGCGAAGGCGCATTGAACAAGCCAATGCATGTTGCGATCACAGCCAGGGACCGCGCCACCGTCGACGCGTTCTACAAGGCGGCCATGGCAGCCGGCGGGCGTGACAATGGCCCGCCGGGTATCCGCGCGCACTATCATCCGCATTATTACGGCGCGTTCGTGCTTGATCCCGACGGTCACAACATCGAAGCCGTGTGCCACGCACCGGCGTGACCCGCACCTGGCACGCTCCCGACCCGAACCGATTCCCGGTTCCAGCTCAGGAACAATCAGCGCGCCCGGCGGTTGTCGCTGACATCATCATCCCCGGAATCGTCATGCCGATCGAGCCGCCAGAAATTCCGCCGGCAACTCCTGGCACGCCCAAGGAGCCGCCACCGGGGATTCCGCCCGGCAATCCCAATCCGGAAGTGCCGCCGCCGGCGCACGAGCCGGGCACGCCGCCGCGGCCCAATGAACTGCCCGGCGAGAATCCGCAGGAGGTTCCTCAGCGCGGCCCGGGCGGATCGCACCCGCCCGGTCCCACCGATACCGGTACCTGAATCCGCCCTTCACAGCCGCAGGGGACAATATGGAACTTTCGATTTGAAAGCACCGCCTGAATGGGCCATGAACAAGGGAGTGCCTAAGTCGTTGCGATGTTAAAATAAATAGCTTCCGGCGTTTTGCTCTCGCCACAATCCATGCCTAACCGCTGGCTATTGATAGCCTGTACCGAACCCTCTCGGCGCACCAGAACCTTCCCCGGGGAAACGAGACCATCATGACAAACCTTCGCCTCGTGCTGCTTGCCACGACCGCCCTCACGGCGATGCAATTCGCGAGCGCGCCATCCCAGGCGCAAACCGATTCGATCATCGTCGCGCAGGCGCAGCCGCAGCCTCCGGAAGACAAGAGCAAGCAGCCTCCGCCGAAGGGACCAGCGCCCGGTGCGCGCCCCACTCCTGCGCCCCCACCCGCCGCAGCCCCGCCGCATAGGCCTGGTGCTCCTACGCCACCGCCTGCCGCGGCACCGCCGTCGAGACCGGCTCCTCCGCCGCCGCCCGCTGCTGCACCCAAGGCGCCGCCGCCTCCTCCACCGCCCGCGGCTGCGCCCAAGGCACCGCCACCGCCACCCCCACCGCCCGCTGCCGCACCCAAGGCTCCGCCGCCCCCACCGCCGGCTCCGCCA
>DASWVJ010000389.1:0-2001 GCA_036406295.1 Bradyrhizobium sp. | reverse complement strand
CGCGCGCGGCCTGCCGCGCCGGGGCCTGGCCCTGGCCAGCGGGCAGCACATTGCCCATGAAGACCTCGTCGATCCGTTCCGGCGCCAGCTTGGCCCGCTCCAGCGCAGCGCCGATCACATGTGAGCCGAGCTTGTGGGCGGCGAGCGGCGACAGATCGCCCATGAAGCGGCCGAGCGGTGTGCGCGCGGCGGAGAGGATGACGACGGGATCGTGAGCCATGGCTGATCTCCTTGAGAGGCGGAATCCATTAAATTATAATCATCATATGATGCGATGCAAAAAATGCAACGCTGCCTGCCATGATAAATTGTCGTGATCGCATGAAGCGGATGTGCCGTGCCGCCAGCCACATTCACCGATCTCATCCTGAAGGAGGCGCGTCAGCGCCGTCTCGAAGGATGGGCTGGGGAGAGATAGGGGCCTCATGGTTCGAGACGCGCGAAGACGCGCTCCTCACCATGAGGAAGAACCATCTAGCGCTTGCGGTCGAGAAAGCTGCCCATCATCCGCTGCGGCTCGCCCGTGAGGAACGACTTGCCGAAGTCGCCGACGCTGAGATTGACGCATTCGGTCAGCGGCAGTTCTTCCCAGTGCCGGCACAGCTCTTTTTGAATGCGCAGCGCCTCGGGGCCGCATTCCAGCAGTGCCTTCACGGTGTGCTCGACGGCATCGTCGAGGCCGCCGGGCGCTGCGACCCGATCGATGAGGCCCCAGGCGAGCGCGGTGGGCGCGTCGATGTTTTCCGCGGTCATCACCAGCCAGCGCGCACGGCCGAAACCGATCAGCCGCGGCAGCAGCGCGGCGTGGATGACGGAGGGAATGCCGACCTTGACCTCGGGCATGCCGAACCTGGCATCATGCGCGGCGATGCGGATGTCGCAGGCGGCGGCGACCTCCAGCCCGCCGCCGAGACACCAGCCAGGCAGGCGCGCGATGACGGGGGCGGGGAAGCGGCGTATCGCCTCGCAGAGATCGCGCAGGCGGGTGATGAAGGCCTCGGCCGACTTCTGGTCGAGTTTCGCCATTTCCCTGATGTCGGCGCCGCCGATCATGCTCTTCTCGCTCTGGCCGGCCAGGATCACGGCGCGGATGCTCTTGTCGCCGGCGAGCTTTTCGAAGCCCTCGCGCAGGCCGTCGGTCACGGCGGAAGAGAGGATGTTGAGCGAACCGGCATTGCAGACGGCGAGTCGCACGACGCCGCGGCTGTCGCGGACGATGCCGCAATGGGGATTGAGCATTTCCATGGTTGTTGTGGTTCCCTGTGGCGGGGATGCGCCGAGGCTGCCACTTCCTTGCCAGGAAGGGTTCGTGTCAAGGGTCGGCACGCCTCTCGCCCGTGCGGGCAATTTCGCAGTGCACGCAACTTCGATTTTTTCCGTGATTGGGGAATGCAAGAAGCGAAATAGAGGCAGCTTTTTCGCCTCGATGGTGCTATTATATGACCACAGACATGTAATGGACTGCCAATGCGCTATTCGAAGGAACACAAGAATGAGACCCACGCCCGCATCGTGCGCAAGGCCTCGGTGCGGCTGCGCGAGAAGGGCGCGCACGGTATCGGCGTTGCCGACCTGATGAAGGAGGCGGGGCTGACCCATGGCGGCTTCTACGCCCATTTCGATTCCCGCGAGGCGCTGGTGATCGAGGCGTTCAACTATGCGATGGACCGTTCCACCGACCGCTGGCGCAAGATGGCCGAGCAGACCCCGCCGGAGAAGCGCTTTGCGGCGATCGTCGAGTCCTACCTGACGACAATCCACCGCGACGATCCCGGCCATGGCTGTACGGTGCCGACGCTGGGGCCCGAGATCGCCCGCGAGGGGCCGAAGGCACGCAGGGCGTTCGCCGCCAAGCTCGACGAGATGATCGAGATGATGGCCGACCAGGTGCCGGAACTGCCGCGCAAGGCCGCGCGGGCGCAGGCGATTGCGGCGCTGTCGACCATGGCCGGCGCGCTGGTGCTGTCGCGCATCGCCGGGTCAGGCGAATTCTCCGAGGAG
>DASWVJ010000388.1:0-35949 GCA_036406295.1 Bradyrhizobium sp. | reverse complement strand
GCCCGTATAAGCCGTAAACCATTGCGCGGGGAAAGCCGGGATGTCCTGGCTGTACCTGTCAAATCCGTGTGCATTCTATCGCTACTTTTCGCACACGGGGCTGCGGGCGCAGTCGGCGCCCGGCTTTCCCTGCGCCCTCTGTCAGAGAGGGCGACACGAATTAGCAAAACTCAGGCGAAATCGCGCCGTGAGAATGAGAGCGCATGTCTTTTCCCGTCATTGCGAGCGAGCGAAGCAATCCATGTTTCCGCTTGCGGCGAGATGGATTGCTTCGTCGCTGCCGCTCCTCGCAATGACAGCGGTGGCCGATCACACGGCGCGATCACCCGCCCTCACCGTATACGGCAGCGGATTGCCGGCGAAGAATGCATTCAAATTCGCCATCACGCAGTCCTGCATCGAGACGTGGCCTTCCAGCGTGTGGCCGCCGACATGCGGGGCGAGGACGACGTTGGGCAGCGCAGTCAGCGCATCGGGCGCGTGCGGTTCTTTGGCGAAGACATCGAGGCCCGCGCCGGCGATGGTCTTGTCGGTCAGCGCCGCGATCAACGCCGGCTGGTCGATCACCGAGCCGCGCGCGATGTTGACGACGTGGCCGTCCGCGCCGAGCCGCTTGAGGATGTCGGCGCCCACGACGTGATGCGTCTCGGGACCGGCACGCACGGCGATGATCAGCACGCTGCACCAGTCGACCAGCGCCTCCAGGCTTTCGAAATAGCGGTACGGCACGTCGTGTTGGCTGCGGCTGAAATAGCCGACCTCGCTCTCGAAGGCGGCGACGCGCGCGGCGATGCGGCGGCCGATCTCGCCCATGCCGTAGATACCGACCTTGCGGCCACGCATGCCGTTCTGCGGCCGCATCAAGGGAGAAGGCTTCGAGGCCGCCCAGCTGCCGTCGCGGACAAATCCGTCGGCGACCAGGATGCGACGCACGCTCGCCAGTGTCAGGGCCAGCGCCATGTCGGCGACCTCGGAAGCATTCGAACCGGGACTGTGCCCGACGGCAATGTTGCGCGCCGCGGCAGCCTCGAGGTCCACACCGTCATAGCCTGTGCCGTAGCAGACGATGGCGCCGAGCCGCGGCAGCTGGTCCATGACATCGCCGCCGAGCCGCTGGCCGCCCGCGGCGAGCACGGCGCGGACCGAACCGAGTTCCTCGGCCGGGAACGCCTCGCCGGGTTTCTTGCCCGCTGCATCCATCAACTCGAAGGACTGGCCGATGCGCGCCATCTGCGACTTCGGGAAGCGGTGAAGGATCAGGACTCTTTCGGGCATCGCACATTCCGTCATGGCCGGACTTGTTCCGGCCATCCACGTCTTTTTATCTCACGATCGTCAAGCAAGACGTGGATGCCCGGGACAGGCCCGGGCATGACGAAAACGAATGGCGTGCCGCAAACGCAAAGGGCGGAACCGGTGGCCCGATCCCGCCCTTCAATTCTTATGCCTTCCGGCCGCTCATCACTCGTGAAGCGAACCCGGCTCGACCTTCACGCCCGGTCCCATGGTAGAGGAAACCGCAACGCGCTGGATGTAGGTGCCCTTCGCGCCGGCGGGCTTTGCCTTGGCGACCGCATCGGCGAGCGCGCGCGCGTTCTGAACCAGCTTCTCCTCGGAGAACGAGGCCTTGCCGACGCCGGCCTGCACGATGCCGGCCTTCTCGACGCGGAACTCGACCGAGCCGCCCTTGGCGCCCTTCACGGCGGAAGTGACGTCCATGGTCACGGTGCCGATCTTCGGGTTCGGCATCATGCCACGGGGGCCGAGCACCTTACCGAGGCGGCCGACCAGCGGCATCATGTCCGGGGTGGCGATGCAGCGATCGAAATCGATGTTGCCACCCTGCACCTTCTCCACCAGGTCCTCCGCGCCGACGACGTCAGCGCCGGCAGCCTTGGCCTCTTCCGCCTTGGCGCCGCGCGCGAAGACGCCGACGCGCAGCGTGCGGCCGGTGCCGTTCGGCAGGGTCACGACGCCACGGACCATCTGGTCGGCATGGCGCGGATCGACACCGAGATTGATCGAGATCTCGATGGTCTCGTCGAACTTGGCCTTGGCGCGCTCCTTGACCATCTTGATGGCCTCAGGGAGCGCATACATCTTCTCGCGATCGACGCCTTCGCGGGCCTTCTTCAAGCGTTTTCCGATTGCCATGGCGCCTTACCCCGCAACTTCCAGACCCATCGAACGGGCGGAGCCCTCGACCATCTTCACGGCCGCTTCGACGGTATCGCAATTGAGATCCTTCATCTTCTTCTCGGCGATCTCGCGCACCTGCGCCTTGGTCACCTGGCCGGCCTTGTCGCGGCCCGGCGCCTTGGAGCCGGAATCGATCTTGGCGGCCTTCTTGAGGAAGAAGGACATCGGCGGCGTCTTCATCTCGAAGGTGAAGGAACGGTCCGCATAGATGGTGATGATCACCGGGATCGGGGTATTCTTCTCTTCCTTCTGGGTCTGGGCGTTGAACGCCTTGCAGAACTCCATGATGTTGAGACCGCGTTGACCAAGCGCGGGGCCGATCGGGGGCGAGGGGTTCGCTGCTCCCGCCGGCACCTGAAGCTTCAGGTATCCGGTCACTTTCTTTGCCATGTATCACTCCTGTTGTGCCGGCTAGCCGGCGGTTTCAGGTTGCGTGGTCCGGATCGAACGGCTGGCGACCGCCCAGTCCTCCCACGACCTCTCCAGTCTACGCGAAGATTACCCTTCGCGCCCTCAATTTACACGAAGACGCACTTCGTGCTTTCGCAATCAGACCTTCTCGACCTGACCGAATTCCAGTTCGACCGGCGTGGCGCGGCCGAAGATCGACACCGCGACCTTCACGCGCGAACGCGCCTCGTCGATTTCCTCCACCACGCCCGAGAACGACGCAAACGGGCCATCGGCCACGCGGACGTTCTCGCCGATTTCGAACGACACCGACGCCTTGGGCCGCTCCACGCCCTCCTGCACCTGGTGCAGGATGCGCATCGCTTCGGCTTCCGAGATCGGCATCGGCTTGTTTTCGGCGCCGAGGAAGCCGGTGACCTTGGGCGTGTTCTTGATCAGATGAAACGCCTCGTCGGTCAGCTTCATCTTCACCAGCACATAGCCCGGGAAGAATTTGCGCTCGGCGTCGATCTTGCGGCCGCGCCGCACCTCGGTCACCTTCTCGGTCGGCACCAGCACCTGCTCGAACAGGTCCTCGAGACCGCGCTGCTTGGCCTGCTCGCGGATCGACTCCGCGACCTTCTTCTCGAAGTTCGAATAGGCGTGAACGATATACCAGCGCTTGTCCATCAGTTGAGTGCTCATCAGTGGATGCCCAGTACGAGGGTAACCAGATAGCGGATCACCTGATCCGCCACGAAGAAGAAAATGGACGCCAACGCCACCATCACGAAAACCATGATCGTCGTAATGGTCACCTCACGGCGGGTCGGCCAGGTGACCTTGCCGGCCTCCGAGCGCACTTCCTGCAGGAATTTGAACGGGCTGAAAGCCATTCTGTCGATCCAAGGCCGTCGCGAGACGATGTTTGATTTTACGGGAATCCCGAGCAGCCGATATCAGCCCAGCCCTCGTCGGAAGGATGAGCCGCAAAACGAGCTCGATTGTTCGGGGGGAATTCAACGCCGCGCCGGATATCCGAAAACGGGCCGGCAGCAGGTGGCGGGTATCTACTGCGGGACCGGGCAAAGGTCAAGATATGGGCGGGACCGAAACCGCCCGGGTGGCCCTAGCCTTGGCTCCCGATCCAGCCGATTTCAATGGCTTACACGCCCAGCCTGGCCCAGAGGATGAAATGACGCGGCTAGCGCACCCCAGTCGTCCCATCGGCCGCCCAGGCGGGGGGCCGAGGCATCGCGATCCCGGCTGCGGCGCCTCGCCCGCTGGTCGTATCGGCCTCAGACGGCCGACTTGATCTCGATCTGCTTGCTCTGTGCAGGCGCAGGCTTCTTCACCGTCACCCTGAGCACGCCCTTGGCGATCTCGGCCGAAACATCGTCCGGTTTGACGCCCTGCGGCAATTGCACCGAGCGCGAGAAGGAGCCGAAGCTGCGCTCGACCAGGTGATAATCCTTGTTCTTCTCCTCACGTTCGTTCTTCTTCTCGCCGCGAATGGTCAGAACATTGTCCGCCAGATTGATCTGCACATCCTTGGTCTCCAGACCCGGCAGTTCGGCTTCGATCTCAATTGCCTTGTCGGTTTCGCTGACATCCATCCGTGGCAGATTGGTGCCTGCTCCGATGATGGCAGGGAAGCTTGGGAAACCGCGGCTCACACCTTCGAACAGCCGGTCGATTTCCTGTTGCAGGAAGGAGAACGGATTGGACTCGCGGCGCGCCAAGGTGCGCTCGGTTCCAACGGGAATCAGGGACTTGTTCATGGGTATCTCCTCGTTGAGCCCCCTAAGACGCCAAGCACACTAGAACGCGGTACGATTTGCGGCGTTGCGCGAGATCAAGCCGCGCTTGTGGCATTGAGCAAAATGGGCATGTGAGCCGTCAGGAAAACACAGAATGCGCGCCATGGTTCTGACCGCCCCCGGGGCGGCATTTTCGATGCAGGAGCGGCCGGACCCCGTGCCGGGCAAAGGCGAAGTGCGCATCAAGGTGAGCGCCTGCGGCGTCTGCCGGACCGATCTCCACGTCGTCGACGGCGAGTTGCCCGACCTTCGCTATCCCATCGTGCCCGGTCACGAGGTCGTTGGCCGGATTGATGCGGTGGGAACCGGTGTCAGCGGCCTTGCGCAGGGCGTGCGCGTCGGCGTGCCCTGGCTCGGCTGGACCTGCGGGCACTGCACCTATTGCGAGGGGGGCCAGGAAAATCTCTGCGACCGGCCGCAATTCACCGGCTACACCCGCGACGGCGGCTTTGCGACGCATCTGGTCGCAGATAGCCGCTACTGCTTTCCACTGGGCGAAGCCGGCGACGACACCGCGCTCGCTCCCCTGCTCTGCGCCGGCCTGATCGGATGGCGCTCGCTGGTGATGGCGGGCGATGGCAGGCACATCGGTATCTACGGCTTTGGGGCGGCGGGCCATATCGTGGCGCAGGTTGCGCATTGGCAGGGCCGCTCGGTCTATGCCTTCACGCGCAGGGGTGATGCGGACGCGCAAGCGCTTGCGCGCTCGCTCGGCGCGGTGTGGGCCGGCGCATCGGAGGATGCGCCGCCCGTCCCGCTTGATGCCGCGATCATCTATGCCCCCGTGGGCGCGCTGGTGCCGCTCGCCTTGCGCGCCGTGCGCAAGGGCGGCCGGGTGGTGTGCGCGGGCATTCATATGTCGGACATCCCGTCCTTCCCCTACAGCATCCTCTGGCAGGAACGGCAGCTCGTCTCCGTCGCCAACCTCACCCGCCGGGACGGTCTCGACTTTTTGAAGGTCGCCGCACAGGCCAACATCAGGACGCACACAACGGAGTTTCCGCTGCAAAGCGCCAATGAGGCGCTGACGCAATTGCGCGATGGCAAGCTCGTCGGCGCTGCGGTGCTGCGGCCGTGACAGCGCGAGGACAATCCGGCCCATCCGGTCAGGACGAGGTGCTGGCGTTTCTCGCCGAAGGCGCCGGCTCCGGTGTACCCACCAAGCGCATCGATACCCACATCTCGATCGTGTTTCTGGCAACGGATCGCGTGCTGAAGATCAAGCGTGCGGTCAAATTGCCGTTCCTCGACAACTCGACACTGGAGCAGCGCAGGCGCTGCTGCGAAGAAGAACTCGCCGTCAACGCCCGCAATGCGCCGGCCATCTATCGCCGGGTCGTACCGGTCACGCGCGAAGCGAATGGCCTCGCGCTCGGCGGCAAGGGACCGCCGATCGAGTGGGCGGTGGAAATGGCGCGCTTCGACGAGAGCCGCACGCTCGACCATCTTGCCGCCGCGCGCGCCATTCCGCCCGGTGTGGCAGATGCACTGGCCGAGGCGATACACGCTTCCCATGCGAGCGCCCCGGTCGTCAGGGGGTCGCAATGGGCAGCTTCAATCAAGACCATCATCGATCGCAATACGGAGAAATTCCGTCAACAGCCCACGCTGCCGGCAGGAGATGTCGAGCGGCTGCATGAACTGAGTCACGGGCGCCTGCGCGACCATTTTGCACTGCTGCAAGGCCGCGCCGCAGCCGGGCTGGTACGCCGCTGTCATGGCGACGCGCATCTCGCCAACATCGTCATGATCGGCGAAAAGCCCGTCCTGTTCGATGCCATCGAGTTCGATGCCGAGATGGCGACAACGGACCTGCTCTACGACCTTGCCTTTCCGATCATGGACTTCCTGCACTTCGGCGACGCCGATGCGGCGAACCGCCTGTTCAACGGCTATCTGCAGTCCGGCTGGCGCGAGCATGGCGATGCGCTGGTGCTGCTGCCGCTGTTTCTGTCGATGCGCGCCGCGGTCCGCGCGCTGGTGTCGTTCACCAAGCACGAACTTTGTCCCGGCGATCCCGCCAGCCTCGCCGACGCAAAGTCCTATTTCGGATTGGCGCTGCATCTGATCGCGCCGGGCCAGCCATCCCTGCTCGCGATCGGCGGCCGCTCCGGGACCGGCAAGAGCGTGCTGGCGCGCGTCGCCGCGGGCCGGATCGCGCCGGCGCCCGGCGCGGTGCTGCTGCGCTCGGACCTCATCCGCAAGGAGCTTGCCGGTGTCGATGCACTGACGCGGCTGCCCGAGGCAGCCTACACGCGCGAGAGCTCGGAGCGGGTCTATGGTGAGATGTTCGATCGCGCCCGCCGAGTATTGGCGCAAGGCTATTCCGCCATGCTGGATGCAGCCTTCCTGACGGAGGCCGAGCGAACGACCGCAGCTGCAATCGCTCGCGCGGCCGGCACCGGCTTTCACGGCCTCTTTCTGACGGCCTCGCCCGAGGTCCGCGTGCAGCGCATCGGCTTGCGCCGCGGCGACGCTTCGGACGCCACGGAAGCGGTCGCACTGGGTCAGGAAGCGATCGATCCCGGCGCAATCGACTGGCAGCTCATCGACGCCTCGGGGACGCCGGGGGAAACATTGGCGCGTGCCAAAGCGCATTTGCCTCCATGTTAGCGTTGCAGCACATATTGGCCGGGTGCGTCGGCCAGCACGTCCTGCTTCGGCCCACCCATCGGCGGCGGCGCGACGGGCGGAGTGGAGTGCTCGTTGAGAAAGTGCACCCATTCCGGCCACCACGATCCCTCTTTCTTTGCTGCGTAACGCAGCCATTCATCGGGACCGAGATAGGGCGCGTCGGCCTGCTTGCCGAGCACCTGATAGGAATGCCCCTCCTCGTCCAGCGGCGCGACAATGCCGGCATTGTGCCCGCCGCTCGCGAGGACATAAGTGATGTCGGCATCGGCCGCGAGGTAATGGATCTTGTAGGTCGAGCGCCACGGCGCGACGTGATCGCGCTGTGTTCCGACCACGAACATCGGCACGTGCAGGTCGGACAGCGAGATCAGGTCGCAACCGGCGCAGTAACGGCCCTCCGCCAGTTCATTGTTCAGGAACAGCCGGCGCAGATATTCGGAATGCATCCGATAAGGCATCCGCGTGGCGTCCGCATTCCAGGACATCAAATCATTCGGCACGGAGCGCTCGCCCATCAGATAGGCGCGGATCGCGCGCGACCAGATCAGATCGTTGGAGCGCAGCATCTGGAATGCACCCGCCATCTGCTCGGTGCCGAGCACGCCGCGTTCCCACATCATGTCTTCAAGGAACGCAACCTGGCTCTCGTTGATGAACAGCGTCAGCTCGCCCGCTTCGGTGAAATCCGTTTGCGCCGCCAGCAGCGTCAGCGAGCGCAGGCAATCCGGCCGCTGCGTGGCGAGATGGGCAGCAGCAATCGAAAGCAGGGTGCCACCAAGGCAATAGCCGGCGGCATGGATCGGCTGCCCCGGCACGATCGAATTGATGGCGGCAATCGCCGCGTCGATGCCGAGCTTGCGATAATCCTCCAGACTGACGTCACGGTCTTCCGGCGTCGGATTGCGCCAGGAGATCATGAAGACGGTGAATCCCTGCCCGACCAGGTAGCGCACCAGCGAATTGTGCGGCGACAGATCGAGGATGTAGTACTTCATGATCCACGCCGGCACGATCAGCACCGGCTCGGGCCGGACTTCTGCCGTTTGCGGCGAATACTGGATCAGTTCGATCAGCCGGTTGCGATAGACCACCTTGCCCGGCGTGGTCGCGACATCCTTGCCGACCGCGAAGGGGCTTGCGTCGCCCTGCCGGTCCGATCCGAGCAGTGCGCGCGCATCCTCCAGCCAATTGTGCAAGCCGGCGGCGAGATTGCCGCCGCCCGTTTCCACGGTCTTGCGGCATACCTCCGGGTTGCTGAAGGCAAAATTGGAAGGCGCCGCCATGTCGAGCACCTGGCGCATCGCAAAGTCCGCAATCGCAGCATTAGCCTGCGACAGGCCGCGCACACCGGACGTGGCCGAGTGCCACCATTGTTCGCCAAGCAGGAAAGCCTGCGCCATCATGTTGAAGGGCGGCAGCTCCCAATCGGGTGCCGAGAAGCGGCGGTCGGCAGGTGCGGGCTTGACGATCGACCAGGGCGCGAACTTCGTATTCGGGAGCACCAGTGCCTCGGCAAGGTGATAGGCGCCGTGCGCGGCTTCGCCCGCAAGCGCGAGCTGCTTGCCGGGCGACGCCGCCAGATGCAGCTGCCAGTCGGCAAAGGCCAGCGCCAGCGCGGCCGGCGAAACGCCGCCGGTGAAACGCGCGATGGTAGCGTTCACCGAACGGTCTATTGCTTCGGGAATCGACAGTGGCGCGGACGGAGCAGCCGGGCATGTCGCCGGCTGCGCCGCCGGCAGGGCCGCCGCGCGGGCAGTCGATGGGAAGGGAAGAAACCGATGGGTCGATGTCGATGCTGTCATAGCCGAATTTCTAGCCGCAAGATGCGATTTGGGTTTGCGTTACCTCAATTGACCGAGGCGTCGTCTCCGCCAAGAACCATACTTCTTGCATCCTGATCGCTCGATTGCATCCATCCATGATTTCAGAACCGTCATCTGCCTGTCACATAGCCGCGCCGTTCTGGTGCAAGCCCACTGACGCTGTGCTGGCGTCGCTACAGGCGCAAACAGGCGGATTGACGCAGGCCGAGGCGGACCGAAGGCTGCTGTCGTTCGGGCCCAACCGGGCCGAGACCGCGCAAACCCGATCGATCCTGCGCAAGCTCGGCCGTCGCATGCTCAATCCGCTGGTCGCCATCCTGCTGGTCGCCGCCGCGATTTCCGGATTCAGCGGCGACGCCGGTAGTTTTGTCATCATCGTGTCGGTCGTGGCGATGTCGCTTACCCTCGACATCGTTCAGGAACACCGCGCGGAAGTCGCGGCCGAGGCGCTGCGCCAGTCCGTCGCCATTCACGCCGATGTTATCCGCGATGGTGCGGTGAAAACCCTTCCCGTCGCAGCGATCGTGCCCGGCGACATCGTGCATCTGCGTACCGGCGATCTCGTGCCTGCGGATGGCGTTGCGCTCGAAGCCCGCGATCTCCAGGTCAACGAGGCCTTGATGACCGGAGAGCCCTTCCCCGCCAGCAAGAGCGCCGAGCCGACCGCCACGACCCAACCCGCCGAAGCCCGCAACGCGCTATTCTCCGGCACCAGCGTAGTCGGCGGCGACGGCGTGATGCTGGTCGTGGAAACCGGCAGCCGCACGCGCTTCGGCGCAATTGCGGCCGCACTCGCGGCCAGCGCACCGCCGACCGCCATCGAGGAAGGCGTGCAGCGGCTCGGGCTGCTGATCCTGCAGCTTACGCTGTTCCTCACCCTGTTCGTGCTGCTGGCACATCTCGCGGCGGATCGCCCGGCGATGCAATCGTTCCTGTTCGCGGTGGCGCTCGCCGTCGGCTTGACGCCCGAATTGCTGCCGATGGTCATGACGGTGACGTTGGCGCGCGGTGCGCAGCGCATGGCGGCGCGGCAGGTCATCGTCAAGCGCCTGTCCGCGATCCACGATCTCGGCGCCATGGACGTCCTTTGCGTCGACAAGACCGGTACCCTGACCGAGGCCAGGATCACGCTCGAGGGAAACGTTGACGCCGAAGGCAGGAACAGCGCACGCGTGCTCGAACTGGCACGCCTCAACAGCGAATTCCAGGCCGGCGTGCGCAGCCCGCTCGACGAAGCGCTACTGGCAGCAGCCACCGAAACGCCGAAGGATTGCACCTGTCTCTGCGAAGTGCCCTTCGACTTCCAACGCCGCTGCCTTTCGGTCCTGATCGCCCGCGGTCGTGACAAGCTTCTGATCGTCAAGGGGGCAACCGAAGCGATCCTGTCGCGAGCGGTCGCCGTCGAGATCGGCGGTGTGGCACGAGCGCTCGATGATGAATGGCGCGACAGGATCGAGGCGCTGCAGGAAAAATATGCCAAAGACGGCTTTCGCCTGCTTGGCGTCGCCGTCAAGTCCGTTCCCGATCACCAGACCCGGGTTGGCCTTGCGGACGAGAGTGACCTGACGCTGGTCGGCTTCTGCGTCTTTGCCGATCCGCCCAAGCCGGACGCCGCTGAGGCGGTCGCGAGCCTCGCCGCCTCGGGCATCCGGCTGAAAATCATCTCCGGCGATCATGCCGCTGTCGTCAGCCATGTCGCTGCCGCGGTGGGCTTGCGTTCCCGGCGCATCCTCACGGGCGTGGAGATTGACCAGCTTGCCGACAGCGGACTGCTGGCCAAGGTGGACGAGGTCGACCTGTTCGCGCGCGTCGATCCCGGCCAGAAGCGACGCATCATCCAGGCGCTGCGCCTGCGCGGCCATGTCGTCGGCTTCCTCGGCGACGGCGTCAACGACGCACCCGCGATCCACGCAGCCCATGTCGGCCTTTCGGTCTCCGGCGCGACCGAAGTGGCACGCGCCGCCGCCGATATGATCCTGCTGGCACAGGACCTCTCGGTGCTGGAAGCCGGCGTGCGCGAGGGTCGCAGAACCTTTGCCAACATCCTCAAATATGTGCGGATGGGCACCAGCTCGAATTTCGGCAACATGCTGTCGATGGCGCTGGCCTCCGTGGTGTTGCCGTTCTTGCCGCTGCTGCCGCTGCAAATCCTGCTCAACAACCTGCTGTACGATCTCTCCGAGATCGGTATCCCCTTCGACGCGGTCGATGCCGAAGACATCGCGCAGCCCCATGGCTGGGACATGACCGGCATCCTGCGCTTCACACTGGTGATGGGCGCCGTGTCATCGCTGTTCGACGCGGCGACATTCGCGGTGCTGCTAAAATTCTTCCATACCGATGCGGCGCTGTTCCAGACCGGCTGGTTCCTGGAATCGATCGCCACGCAGATATTGGTGATCTTCTTGATCCGCTCGCGCCGCCTGCCCTGGCGCGCCAACCTGCCGCATCCCGTACTGATTGCGACCTCACTGGGCGCCCTTGCGATCGCGGCCATACTGGCCGCCGGGCCCTTCCGGTCGTTTTTCGGTTTTGCGCCGCTACCCGCCGACCTCGCGGTTGCGATGGTGCTGATCACCGTCGCATATCTTGTGGTCGCCGAAGCGGCCAAGCGTCTCGCGCTGGCGCGCTGGCGGCAGCCGGGCGCAACCGGCGTCAGTCGAGGCCGAAACGGCGCCGGCCGAGCGCAATGATCTCGCTATCGGTCGGATGATCGCTGGCCTCGGCGTGCAGCTCCGTCGCGTTGAGGTCGTTGCGGCTCTCCTGCAGATAGTGCAGCAGCGCTGCTTTTTCGGTTCCCGGCCCGACGATCAGGATGTCGCGGCAGAACCGCAAGGACTCGGCGACCGTCGGCAGAAAGCTCTTGTCCTCCTCGGCGCGGCCGGAGCCAACGCTGTTGGCCTTGTGGTGCAGATGGTTTGAAGAGGGATACGCGTGCACGACCACCTCGCCCACCCCGGTCCGTCCCATCGGAAAGATCTTCGCGGTCAGGTGATCGATCCAGACCACGGCGTGGGCGTGTTCGATGTCGGCCGGCTTTGCCTTGGCTTTGGTCATTGTCGATTTCCGTCCTCGAATTGGCGTCGCGAGAAGCGAGCGCATCCACGGCCGAACATTTAGGCTTTTGGCAGCGCCGGCGTTTGATTTGGCTCAACTCGCCACATGCCGGCAGCGCTAGAAGAATACTCACGTGCAAACTTCCGGGATGGAGAGGCACATGTACAGAAATCTTCTAGTCAGCATTCCCACCGAGCGTCCACCGCAACCCGTGATCGATGGCGCGATCTCGCTTGCGAGCCGCTATAAGGCCGAGCTCGACGCCGTGGCGGTCGGCTATGAGTCCTCGAGCATGCCGCTGGTCGCCGAAGGCGGCGCTGCGGTCGCAGCCATCTTCGAGGTCGAGCGCGAGAAGGCGCTGGAGCGCGCCCACGCCGCGCTCGCCTTGTTCGAGGCGGAGGCCAAACGCGCCGGCGTGATCCACTCGAGCCGCGCCATCAGCGCGTTGCAGGGCGAGGCCGCCGCGATCGTGGGCGCCACCGCGCGCCTCTATGACCTTACCGTCGTGGCGCAGCCGGAATTCGCGCGCGACACGTTTGACAACACGCTGGCCCAGGAAATCCTGTTCCAGTCGGGCGGCCCGGTGCTGTTCATGCCCTACACCTTCAAAGGCGCGTTCCATACCAGGCGCGTCGGCATCTGCTGGGACGGCAGCCGCCTCGCGGCCCGCGCGGTGCGCGATGCCATGCCGCTTCTGGAACAGGCCGAGGCGATCACGATCATCACCATCAACGCGGACAGCAGCGTTCCGGAGGACGCCTCTGCCGCGCATCTGGTGCGTTATCTCTCGCGGCTCGGCGTACCGACGGAGATCGACAGGCTGAAGACGGAGACGGCCAATATCCAGTCGAGCATCCTGTCGCTGGCGGCCGATGAGAGTCTCGACCTGCTGGTCATGGGGGGCTACGGGCACTCCCGCCTGAAGGAAACCGTGTTCGGCGGCGTCACCCGCGACATGCTGGAATCGATGACCGTCCCGACCTTGATGTCGCACTGAGCGCGGCAACGTGCCGGTCGGGATTATCCGTTGCTTCCTTTCGCCGGCAGCACCGGCAGCATGGACGTTGCGGCAAAAACCGGTTGCCGCCGATCCTTCCGGAAAGTGAGGTGCCGATGCCCCTCTTCGAGATCAGATACGTCAAGAAGCTCTGCGATGATTCCGGCCACGAGCACGACACCTGCCAGAGCGTGACCATGGTGGAGGCGCAGACCGCGCATGAAGCATTGCGGCTGGCCGAGGCAGAGGTCTGCGGCCGCCGACAGCTGTCCGACTGGACGCTCTTTGCGGATGCGGTCGAATTGCGCGCGACCTCGCCGCTCAGCCCTGCCGCACACGGGTAGTGGCGTGACCAGCCGATTAATCCAGCTCTGCCTGATTTTGCGCTAAGTAATTGAAAAGATGGCAGGAGTGGCAGGGCTCGAACCTGCGACCCCCGGTTTTGGAGACCGGTGCTCTACCAATTGAGCTACACTCCTGCAGGGAACCTGGCGTCGCCGCCGGTTCGCGCCGTTTCAAGCATAGGCCATGCCCCGATTGCAAGTGCGAAGCGCCTAAGGCGCCCTGTTCATTCAATTCTTTCTGCGCCACATTCTCCTTCAAGCAACAAGAGCAACGGGAGAGACCATGAACGCGCAAACCGCCGCCCTCAAGACATCGGTCCCGCAAACGCCTTCCCTGCCCCAGGCAAAGCCGGAGGCGATCGGGCTCTCCAGCGCGCGGCTCGAGCGACTTTCCGACGCCTTCAAGCGCGAGGTGGACAAGGGCATCCTGCCCGGCGCGACCGTGCTGGTGGCGCGCAAGGGCCAGATCGGCTGGTTTGATACCATTGGCCGGCAAAGCCCGGCGGCATCGGCACCGATGGCGCATGACACCCTCTTCCGCATTTTCTCCATGACCAAGCCCATCGTGTCGATCGGCATCATGATGCTGCTCGAGGATGGTCACTTCCTGCTCAGTGACCCCGTCGCAAAATTCATTCCGGAGTTTTCCGCAACCAAGGTCGGCGTCGAGAACAGCGGCAAGCTCGAACTAGTGCCGGCCAGGCGGCAGATGACGGTGCAGGACCTGCTCCGTCACACCTCGGGCCTGACCTACGACCACACCGGCAGCGGCCTGGTGCAGCAGCTCTACAAGGAATCGAAGCTGCGCAGCCGCAAGATCACCAATGCCGAGCACGCCACGATGCTCGCCGGCATGCCGCTGATCTGCCAACCCGGCGCGGAATGGAACTACAGCCGCTCCACCGACATTCTCGGCCGCATCATCGAGGTCATCAGCGGCAAGTCGCTCGGCGCCTTCCTCACCGAGCGCATCCTCGCGCCGCTGCAGATGGCCGAGACCGCCTTCTACACCGGCGAACAGAACGCCGGCCGGCTGGCCGAGCCCTTCGCCAAAGATCCGTGGAATGGCGAAGAGGTAAGGCTGTTCAACATGCTCGACAAGCCCGTGATGGAATCCGGCGGCGGCGGGCTGGTGTCGACCACCATGGACTATGCCCGCTTCTGCCAGATGCTGCTCAATGGCGGCTCGCTGGAGGGCAACAGGATTATCGGCCGCAAGACGTTGGAACTGATGGCCTCCGATCATCTCGCCCCCGACGTGGTGATCAAGGGCGACCTGGTGCCACCCGGCCACCGCTTCGGCCTCGGCTTTGCGGTGCGCCTCGAGGCCGGCATCGCACCGTTCCTGGGCTCCGCGGGCCAGTTCTTCTGGAGCGGCATGGCAGGCACGTTCTTCTGGATCGATCCGAAGGAAGACCTGTTCGCCGTCTTCATGATGCAGGGCCCCGGCCAGCGCCAGTACACCCGCACGCTGGTGCGCAATCTGGTGTACGCGGCGGTGGAGTGACCCGGGGATCATTCCGGGGCGCTCGCACCTTTGCGAGCGAACCTGGAATTCAGAAGTTGCCGCGAGATTTCCGGGTTCGCGCTTCGCGCGCCCCGGAATGACGGCCTTCGTCAACTAATCGTTGCGCCTCCATCGATCACCATGGTCTGGCCGGTCATGAAGTCGCCGGCCCTCGACCCCATGAACACGGCTGCACCCGCGATCTCGTCGGGGAGGCCGATGCGCAGCAGCGGCGAGCGCGAGGTCGAGGCCTTCAGGTTCTCCGGATTGTCCCACAGCGCCTTGGCAAAATCGGTCTTGATCAGGCCGGGCGCGATGCAGTTCACGCGGATGTTGTGCTTGCCGTATTCGCAAGCGAGGTTGCGCGCGAGCTGCATGTCGGCGGCCTTCGAGATCGCGTAGGCGCCGAGGATGGTCGAGCCCTTCAGGCCGCCAATCGAGGAGACGATGATGATCGAGCCGTCCTTGCGCTCGATCATCTGCGGCACCACCATCGAGATCAGCCAGTTGTTGGCGACGATGTTGTTGTCGAGAATCTTGCGGAACTGATCGTCGGAGATGCCGCCGAGCGGACCGTAATACGGGTTGGATGCGGCATTGCAGACCAGCACATCGATCTTGCCAAAGGCACGGTTGGACTCATCGACGAGGTTCTGCAGGTTCTCCTTTGACGAGATGTTGGCGGGGATCGCGACCGAGCTGCCCGTCCCGTATTTGTCGTTGATCTCGTTCGCCACCTGGTCGCAGACATCGGCTTTGCGCGAGGAAATCACCACCTTGGCGCCGTGCTCGGCCATGCGCTCGGCGATGGCGCGGCCGATGCCGCGCGTCGAGCCGGTTACGACGGCGACTTTACCCCTCATGTCGAACAAGCTCATATGTCTCTCTCTCCCTAGTGTTCATCCGGCTCGGCCGGTTGGTATTTAGTCTATTGTCATTCCGGGGCGATGCGAAAGCTCCGAACCCGGAATCTCGAGGTTCCCCGATGCGCAAAGGCGCATCTGTGGTTCGGCTGTTCGAGCCGCCCCGGAATGACCAGCTAGGCTAGCTTGCTCTGTGCTACTTGCGGCCCGGCCGGCTGATGCATCGCCGCGTGTGCGGCATCGGCTATCCATGGCTGCTGATTCACCATCGGCAAGCGCCAGATGCTGCGCCCGGGGGCCGCGAAGTGATCGAGTCGCGTCACTGAGCAATTGTCGATGTCGAAGGCGAGCCCGCGCTCAGGCAGCCCGCCAAGCGCGAGGCCGACCGCGGCCCTGATCGTCCCGCCATGACCACAGGCGATGATGTTCCTGCCCGCCTGCTCCACTGTGATGCGCTGGATCGCGTGGCAGGTGCGGTTGTAGAGGTCCATAAAACTCTCGCCGCCCGGCGCAGCCTCGTCGATGTTGGCGAACCACTGGTTGCCGGGTGGACGGCTGGCGAGAAACTCGGCGCGATTCATGCCCTGCCATTTGCCGAGGTTCTGCTCGGCAAACGCCGCCTCGCGAACCATGTTCGCGGGTTCAGGAAAGCCGGCGGCCCAGATCGCCTCTGCGGTCTGATGCGTGCGCTGGAGGTTGCTTGCGTACCACACAGCATTGTGCGGCAGGATTTTCGCGACCGCCTCGAACACTTCCGTGTCCCCGCAGTCGCATTCGATATCTTTCTGGCCGTAGATGTTGCCACCGTCGCTGCGCACCGGCGCGTGACGAATCCACCACCAGCGTGTCACGACTACGTCGGGCTTGTTGCTATTGGACATGACCAAAACCCTTTACTAGTGTCGCCCTGCGCCACGATCCGTGTCGTCCTACGTCAGAGCACACATCGTCTCAAGTGACTTTGCCGTTTGAAATCTTGTTTGAAATTCCGTTACGCGGCAAGTGTGCGGAAAACTGTCAGGGAGAAACTCATGGGCCGCCTCGAAGGCAAATCCGTCGTGATCACCGGTGCCGGCAGCGGCATTGGACGCGCGGCGTCGCTGCTGTTCACGAAAGAAGGCGCAAAGCTGATCGCGGTAGACAAGACGGAAGGCGTCAAGGAGACCGCGAAGCTCGTGGCAGATGCTGGCGGCACCGTGGAAGCCGTGATGGCGGATGCCGGCATTGAGGCCGACGTGAAGGGATTCATCGACAAGGCGGTGTCGAAATACGGCAAGCTCGATGCGATCTGGGCCAATGCCGGCATCAGCGGCGGCCTGGTGCCGCTCGCCGAGCAGACGGTCGAGCATTGGCAGGAAGTGCTGCGCGTCAATCTGATCGGACCGTTCCTCGCCATCAAGCACTCGATCCCGCACATGACCAAGCAAGGACACGGCTCGATCATCTGCACGGCGTCGGTGGCCGGCCTGAAGTCCGGCGCCAGCGGACACCCCTATGGCGCGAGCAAGGCCGGGGTCATCAGCCTCGTGCAGACCACCGCCTACTCGCTGTCCGGCACCGGCGTGCGAATCAACGCGGTGTGTCCGGGCCTGATCGAGACCGGCATGACCAAGCCTGTGTTCGACCGCGCCAAGGAGCGCGGCACTTCCGACAAGATCGGCCAGCTCAATCCGCTCAAGCGCCCGGGCCAACCGCATGAACTCGCCGCGATGGGATTGTTTCTGGCGAGCGACGAGGCCTCGTATGTCAACGGCCAGGCGATCCCGGTGGACGGCGGCCTCACCGCATCGATGCCGTATACCGGCAAGCCGATTTAGGCGTAGCGGTTTCTCATCGTCATTGTGAGCCGTTCGCGTGACCCGTCGGCCCCTCCCAGTGACGCGGAGAGACGTGCGTTCTCATTCCCGCGGCTCACACCCCTTCCGGCGGCGGGCCGGAGGTGCTGGCTGCGAGCAGGCGGTGACGAACGCGCTCGCGATAGAAAGCGTAGAGGCCGGACAGCACGATGATGGTGGCCCCCAGCACCATCATGGCGTCGGGCTTGTCGCCGAAGACGAGATAGCCGAGCAGCATGGCCCAGAGCAGCGCGGTGTAGCGAAACGGCGCCACGGCGGAGATGTCGCCCGTGCGCAGCGCCATGATGACGGTCTGGTAGCCGATCAGGAGCAGCACCGCGGCGAGCGCGAGCAAGGCGAGCGCGCGGAATGACGGCGGCGTCCAGCCGCCGAGCGGGACGAGGATCGCCGCGCCCGTTGCGGTCACGACCGTGGTGGTGAGCAGCGTAATGAACAGCGAGGGAATTTGCGCGGGGATTTGCCGGGTCGCGAGATCGCGGCCGGCGCAAAACACCACCGACACCAGCGCGAGCAGCGAGAACTCATTAAAGCCGGCGAGCCCCGGCCGGACGATGATCAGCACCCCGATGAAGCCGGCAGATATCGCAAGCCAGCGGCGCCAGCCGACCGGCTCATCGAACAGCAGTGCGGCACCGAGCGTGATCACGAGCGGCAGCGCCTGAAAAATCGCGGCCGTGTTGGCGAGCGGCAAATGCACGATGGCCGCGAGGAACGATACCGTGCCGCCGACTTCGCCGGTCACCCGCAGCGCGACCGGCCGGACGAAGAGCGTACGCAGCGGACGCAAGGCGCCCTGCCATGCGGCAAGAGCCCAGATCAACGCAATCGCGAACAGGCCTCGCACCAGCATGATCTCGCCGAAATTCATCTCGGACGAGACAGCCTTGGTGATGCTGTCGTTCATCGTGAAGCCGGCCATGGCGACCGCCATCAGCAGGCTTCCGCGGATGTTGGAGTGGGAGTGCAAGTGGTCTGCCGTCTATCAAAAGGTCTCGTGCCCCGGACGCAGCGCACTACGAACTGTGCCGGAGCCTATGCGCATCGTGAAAAAAAATGGGTCCCGGTTCAGCAGCGCACCACTTCGTGCTGCGCTGCGCCCGGGACACGAGAGCGTGTCACGCCGCGCCGGCCTTCTGCGCGTATTCCCAGGAGGCCTGGGACAGCGGAACCGTGCGCTTGGCCGACTCGATGGCCTTGGCGTTGGCGGCGGTGCCGTCGCGGATGCGTCCGGCAATACCCTGCGTGATGCCCGCGAGGCGGAAGAGATTGTAGGAGAAGTACCAGTTGAGATCGGGCACGGCCATGCCGGTGACGTCGCAATAAATCTTCGCCGCCTCTTCCAGGCTCGGAATGTTGAGCGCCTTGAGATCGGCGCCGGCGAGACCCGGCATGGTCCATTGCATCAGAAGGTAGGTGAAGTCGGCCATGGGATCGCCGAGCGTCGACAGCTCCCAGTCCAGCACCGCGAGCACGCGCGGCTCCGTCGGGTGGAAGATCATGTTGTCGAGGCGGTAGTCGCCATGAACGATCGAGATGCGTTGCTGCGGCGGCACCGTCTTCGGCAGCCACTCCGCGAGTTTTTCGAACTCCGGAATGTGCTGGGTCTCCGAGGCGCGGTACTGCTTGGTCCAGCGGTCGATCTGGCGCGCGAAATAATTGCCCGGTTTGCCGAAGTCGCCCAGCCCGATCTTCTCGGGATCGAACTTGTGGAGCGTGGCTAGCGTCTCGATCTTGCTGGTGAAGATTTTTCGCCGCGCTTCCGGCGTCTGGCTCGGCAGCGTCGGATCCCAGAACACCCGGCCCTCTTCCATCGACATGATGTAGAAGGCCGAGCCGACCACGGCATCGTCGGTGCAGAGCGCGTAGGCCCTTGCGACCGGGAAATCCTGCTTGCCAAGCGCGGAAATGACGCGGAACTCGCGATCGACCGCGTGCGCCGACGGCAACAATTTACCGAACGGGCGGCGCCGCATCACATAGGAACGGCCGGGCGTGTTGAGCCGGTAGGTGGGATTGGATTGGCCGCCCTTGAATTGCAGGACGGTGAGCGGGCCGGCAAAGCCCTCGACGTTCTCGGACATCCATTTGGCGAGGTTGGCCTCGTTGACGCGATGACGTTCCTCAACTTCGCGAGTGCCCGAGAATTCCTCGTCCTTCCTGACTCCGTCGTTCACGCTGACGAACTCCCCATATTCTTATCCGTCGTTCCAGGATGGTCCGAAGGACCATGCCCGGAACCTCGAGATTCCGGGGTCGATGCCAGACATCGCCCCGGAACGACGGCGTAGAGAGAGCCGCAAGCGCTCTCCACTTTGTTAGTGCCTCGGAGCGTTTTGATACTTCCGAAGTTCAAGTCTGGCAATGGCGCGGTTATGCACCTCGTCCGGACCGTCGGCGAGCCTGAGCGTTCGGATGCTGGCATAATCGCGGGCGAGACCCGCTTCGTCCGAGACGCCGCCGCCGCCATGGGCCTGGATCGCCTCGTCGATGATCTTCAGCGCCATGTTGGGAGCTGCCACCTTGATCATGGCGATCTCGAGCTGCGCGGTCTTGTTGCCGACCTTGTCCATCATGTCGGCAGCCTTGAGGCAAAGCAGACGACACATCTCGATATTGGTGCGCGCCTCGCCGATACGTTGCTCCCACACCGAATGCTCGATGATCTTCTTGCCGAAGGCGGAGCGCGACGCCAGGCGCTTCACCATCTTCTCCAGCGCCTCCTCGGCCTTGCCGATCGTGCGCATGCAGTGATGGATGCGGCCCGGGCCGAGACGGCCCTGCGCAATCTCGAAGCCGCGGCCTTCGCCGAGCAGCATGTTGGAGGCCGGCACTTTGACGTTCTCCAGCAGCACCTGGGCGTGGCCGTGTGGCGCGTCGTCATAGCCGAACACCGGCAGCATGCGTTCCACCTTGATGCCGGGGCTGTCCAGCGGCACCAGGATCTGCGACTGCTGCTGATGCTTTGCGGCGGAGGGATCGGTCTTGCCCATCAGGATCGCGATCTTGCAGCGGGGATCGCCGACACCCGATGACCACCATTTGCGGCCGTTGATGACGTAGTGATCGCCCTGCTTTTCGATGCGGGTCTCGATGTTGGTGGCGTCGGAGGATGCAACCGCCGGCTCGGTCATCAGGAAGGCAGAACGGATCTCGCCGTCCATCAGCGGGCGCAGCCATTTGCGTTTCTGCTCCTTGGTGCCGTAGCGCATCAGGACTTCCATGTTGCCGGTATCGGGCGCGGAACAGTTGAAGACTTCCGAGGCCCAGGAGATGTGGCCCATCTCCTCCGACAGCAGCGCGTATTCGAGATTGGTCAATCCCGCGCCGCGGAATTCATCATCTTCATGCGGATTCGGCGGCATGAACATGTTCCACAGGCCCTCGGCCTTCGCCTTGGCCTTCAGCTCCTCAAGAATCGGAATCACCTTCCAGCGCGCGCCCTCGGCGTCCTGTTTCTTGTAGATCGGCACCGCCGGGCGCACGTTCTTGGTCATGAAAGACTGGACCCGGTCGAGCCATTCCTTCTGCTTGCTGGACAACGTGAAATCCATCGGACGCTCCTCGCTTTTTCACTGCTCGAAAATGGTTGGGCGCACTGTCCGCCCGCCACCTGCACCCGGCAAGTCACAAAACCTGCGAGGCGTTGGCAGCAGCATTGACATTTGCCGCCCTTCAAACGATAGTTTCATACAAGTGTTTGAATTGCAACTCTCTCAGCGCAATCCTGTCATTCCGGGGCAGCTTGCGGGAGATACGCAAGTGCGCATCGGGAAATCCCGAGATTGTCGCGCGAGATTCCCAGATGCGCGATTGCGCACCATAGTTCGCGCTCAGGCGCGCCCCGGAATAACGGAGAAGGCTCAAGGCGATGGCGTCCGATCAGACCCGCTCTGCCATTCTCACCGCCGCCGAGCGGCTTTACGCCGAACGCGGCTTCAGCGACGTCACGCTGCGCGACATCGTCGCGGAAGCGAACGTCAACCTTGCGGCGGTGAATTATCATTTCGGCTCGAAGGACGAATTGATCGCAGAGCTGTTCGTCACCCGCTCGATCCAGACCAACCGCGAGCGCCTCAACGAATTGAAGGCGGCGGAAGAAAAAGGCGGCGGCCGCGCCAGCATCGAGCAAATCTTCCGCGCGCTGGTGGGCCCCACCCTGCGCGGCTGCCTCGGCCCCGACAGCGAGAGTTCGACCGCGGCGCGCTTCATGATCCGCGCCTCGATCGAATCTGTGCCGCCGATCCGCCGCATCAAGAACCGCGAGATCGACCATTTGCGCAAATTCGCCGCCGCGATGCGCCGGGCCCTGCCCGGCCGGGATGAGGCGGACCTCTATTGGGGCCTGCACTTCGCGCTGTCGATGGCGCACCACACCATCCGCGAAAAGGAGCGGCTGGCAAAACTGTCGGAAGGCAAGTGCGACCTCAACGACGTCCAGGCGGTCGTCGACCGCGTGGTGAGCGTGGCGGCGACGGCGCTGGGCGCGGGCGCGCCGGTGAGCAAGCCCGCGGTGCGGACGGTGATCCCGCACGGGCGACTGACGCGGCAGGATCTCTGAGCGGCCTTGTTCGACTTTCGCGGCAGCGTATTGCGAGCGAGCGAAGCAATCCATGTCTCGTGGCGCTATGGATTGCTTCCGCCTAAATCACCTTCCGTTGCTTCAGCCCCTCAACCTTCGCCTCGTCATAGCCGATACTCGCCAGCACTTCGCTGGTATTGGCCCCGAGCAGCGGCGGGGCGCGATATTCCTTCACGGGCGTGCCGGAGAAGGTGATGGCGTTGCGGATCAGCGAGAGGGCGGGCTCGAAGGGATGATTGACCTTGACCCGCATGCCCCGGGACTGCACGTGCGGATCGCCAAAGACCTGCGAGAAGTCGTTGATCGGCCCTGAGGGCACGCCGGCCTTCTCCAGCTCCTCGAGCCAGTAGGCGACGGGCTTCTTCAGGAACAGGCCGGCAAAGATCGCCATGATCTCCTTGCCGTGCACGACGCGGTCGTTGTTCTTGATGAACTTCGGATCATTGGCAAGCTCGGGCCGGCCCAGCACCTCGCAGGTGCGCGCGAACTGGCCGTCGTTGCCAACCACCAGCATCAGTTCGCCGTCGGTGCAGCGGAACACGCCGGCCGGCATGCCGCCATTGCCCCAGGTGCCGCGGCGCGGCGGGGTCTGGCCGTTGACCAGGAAGATCTGCGCGTAATGCGACAGCGCGGCGATCACGGTGTCGAACAGGCAGACGTCGACATGCTGCCCTTCCCCGCCATTGACCTTGCGGTGATACAGCGCGGCCAGGATGCCGATCGATGAATTCATGCCGGTCATGTAGTCGACGATCGACGGGCCGACCTTCATCGGGCCCGCGCCGGGCTCGCCATCGATGTGTCCGGTGACGCTCATCAGTCCGCCCATCGCCTGCAGGATCGCGTCATAGCCGGCGCGCGTCGCATAAGGACCGGTCTGGCCGAAGCCGGTGACAGAGCAATAGATGATGCCGGGGTTGATCGCCTTGATCGATTCATAGTCGAGGCCGTAGCGCTTGAGGTCGCCGACCTTGTAGTTCTCCATGAAGACGTCGCAGCTTTTGGCGATCTCGCGGATGATCTCCTGCCCCTCGGGGCTTGCGATGTTGACGGTGACCGACTTCTTGTTGCGGTTGGCGCAGAGATAGAAAGAGTTGTTGTTGTTCGCCTTGCCTTCCGGGTCTTTCAGGTAAGGCGGGCCGAAGGCGCGGGCATCGTCGCCGCCGCCGGGCCGCTCGATCTTGATCACCTCTGCGCCGAGATCGGCCAGCATCTGCGCTGACAGGGGACCGGCGAGCACGCGCGTGAGGTCGACAATCTTGATGCCGGAAAGCGGCAGGGCCGACATGGCAGTTCCTCCGAAAGAGCTTGATTTTGGACAGCGGGAACTCCCGCGCTCGTTCTGGCGCTAGCCGATACACCATTTTCGTGCGCCGAGCACTGCACCTGCGGCATGAAGCCATACATGGGCCGCCGCGGTCGGCGTGCGCGGCGCAGCATGCGGCAACCGGCACGCGCCATTCGATCATTGTTCGCGTAGGGCGCAGTGATACTCTTGCTGGGGGACAAATCGGGAGGCGGCATGAGGTTTTCAAGGACTGTCCTTGGCCTCGCCATCGCGGCAGCGATCACGGCGCCGTTCGCCGCCGGCACGTCGCAGCCTCGCGCCAATGCGCGAACGTGGATCGCGCTCTCGCCGGAGCAACGGGCGGAGATCGCCGCCAAGCTCGAGAGCTCGAAGAACTGCCGCTATTTCGAGACCCAGGTCGAGGCGCGCGACGTGCTCGGGCTGACGGTCGATACAAAAGACATTGACGATGCCATGCAGTGCCACCGCGAGCAGGACGCGCTGCGCGATGGCGGCGAGATGCGCCCCACTTTCTCGCTGCCGCGCTACCTCGCCGTCAACGGCGCGGTCGCGCTCGCAAGCGCGCTTGCCGTGCTGGGCGTTGCGATCATGCTCACTGCCCTGCTCCGACGTTCGCGCTGGCGGCTCGGGAGCTGAACATCCTCACCGCATCGACGCGAGCTGAACCGCGAGGGCGCAGGCCCGGTCGTATTCATCGAGATTGATCCACTCGTCGATGGTGTGCGGCTCGTTCTGCCCGGCGCCGAAGGTCACGGTCGGAACGCCGTGGCGGACCATCCAGTTCGCATCCAGCCCGCCATTGGCGGCGCGGATGTTCGGTTTTCCGCCGACGCCGGACACGGCCGCGACCGCACGCTTGACCACCGGCAGGCTCTCCTTCATGCGGAACGGATAATAGTCAGTCTCGGCCTTGAACTTGACGCGGCCGGTCTTGCCGTCGCTGTTCTTGACGCGCTTGGCCGCCTTCTCGAACGCCGCCTTGTAGGCCTTGGTGATCTCCTTGAAGAACGTGCGGTCGTGGCTGCGGCTTTCGCCGCGCACATGCACATAATCGGTGACGACATTGGTGGCGTCTCCCGCCGGCCTTCCCTCGCCGCCGGTGACAGGGCCGACATTGCTGGTGCCGGCCCGCTTGCCCTTTACCACCTTGCCGAACCAGCCGCCGGCCTTCACATCCGCAAGCGCCAGCGCAAGGATCATGGTCGATGAAATGCCGCGCTCGGGTGCAACGCCCGCGTGCGAGGCGCGGCCGAAAATCTCGACCTGCCAGCGATCCGCGCCGACGGCGCCGATCGTGACATTGGAGGCGGCACCGCCGTCATAGTTGAAGGCCATCACAGGCGAACCGAGCTCGGCGGTCTTGACGTGGCGCGCACCCCACAGCCCGCTCTCCTCGCGCACGCAGAACAACAGCGTGATCGGCGGATGATCGAGCTTCTGCTTCTCAAGCTCGGCCGCCAGGGTGACGAGGACGCCGCAGCCGCAGCGGTTGTCGCCGCCGAGCGCGGTCTTCGCCTCATTGACGATCTTGCGCCCTGAAACTTTCGGCTTGGCGCCCGCGCACAGCGGCACGGTGTCCATGTGCGTCATGAACATGATGCGCGGCTGGTTATGCAGCGCGCCGCGGCCAGGCAGATCGACGATAAGATTGCCGGTCTCGGTCGGCACAGGAATGCGCGTGTTGGCATCATCGAGACGGATTGCATCATCAGGCACGCCGGCTTCCCTTAGCGCCGCGCTGAGCTCGCGCCCGATCGCCGCCTCCTTTCCGGTCACGCCCTCGACGGCGAGGAAGCGCATGAGGCGGTCAGTGGCAGCTTGTGCATCGACGGGCATGATGAATCCTTTGAGGAAGCTCACGGGGGTTGTGAGCATGCTTTGAGACGTCCTGCTGCGCAAGGCTGTTCAGGATGAGGCGGAGCACACGTGGTCGACGCCGTGGAAACCGACGCGCTAGGCCGAGAAATCCTCGTCGTCCGTCGCCGGACGCGATACGACGTAGGCGGCACAGGCGAGGAACAAGACCGCGACAACTGCGGCAAGCGGCAGCGACGGATCGGCGCTATACCAGAACACGACAAACCCGATGGCCATACCGGCACAGGCCATGGCCTTGGCCGGACGCGGGATAGCCCCGGTGGCACGCCAATCCCGCAGCGATCTGCCAAAGGTTGGATGATCGAGCAGCCACGCCTCCAGCCGGGGCGATGAGCGCGCAAAGCACGCCGCGGCAACGATCAGGAAAATCGTCCCCGGCATCAGCGGCATGATGAGGCCGATCACGCCGAGCGCGACCATCACCCAACCGAGGCTGAAGTACATGATGCGCATCAGATCTGCCGCCTGTCTGTCTCTTCAAGCAAGGGTCGCTCGCTCTCTGCTGACGCCATGGCTTGCCGAGCCATTGCTCGCGGCCACAAGGGGCGCCTTCGCCCCATAGCGCGCCTAAACGCGCGCTTTCGGGGATTCGGCGCTGCAGCCTTCTCTCGCTTCGCGTGCGAAGGCTGGAGCGGGTGAAGGGAATCGAACCCTCGTATTCAGCTTGGAAGGCTGAGAATCCGAAATAATTGAGGTTCATGCCACATCACCCAGAAACACTCTAAGCCACTGCCCTAATTGATAAAAACGGAACTTTTTATAAAAATCCATTTGTAATCAATGGTGGGCAGTTTTGGGCTTAGTACACCCGTTAGTACACCCAAAAAACCACATCTTCTGCGAGTGTTTTTAAAAATACTCGCCGTGATGATTCATCGTGATGTACAATGAAGTCTTTGGGGATTCCGCACCGACTCCATGTGTGCGAGATTCAATTTCAAAGACTTTGATTTGGGGCGAAGATGATTGCTGCGAACGACAATGTGAAACTGTTTCAAGGGGACTGCCTGGAGCTAATGAAGGCGCTGCCAGATGTCAGTGTGGATTTGGTTCTCTGTGACCCGCCTTATGGAACGACAGAATGCAGGTGGGATAGCGTCATTCCGCTGGACGCAATGTGGCGCGAATTGCTTCGCGTCGTGAAGCCGAGCGGCGCAATTGTCATGACGGCAAGTCAGCCTTTCACCACCACTCTTGTTCATAGCAACTTGCGAGACTTCCGATATTCTCTGGTGTGGAGCAAGGGCTACAGCACGGGCTATGGGAACGCCAACAAGATGCCGATGAAGGCCCACGAAGACGTGTGCGTGTTTTATCGGTCGCTGCCGACTTATAACCCGCAGGGCGTCTTGCCTTGCAGCGTCGCGAAATCGCGCAAGACAGGTGGCGCTGGCGAGTTCATGGGCAAGAATGGGCTGGAGGGAAAACAGTACGAACAAAAACTAACGAACTACCCACGATCCATCATTGAAACTAAGAAAGAGAAAGGTGGGCTGCACCCGACTCAGAAACCGGTTTCGCTGATGGAATATCTGGTGCGCACCTACTCCAACGAGGGTGACGTAATTCTAGACTTCACGATGGGCAGCGGCACCACGGGCGTAGCGTGCGTGAACACCAGCCGGCGCTTCATCGGCATGGAAATGGATGCGGTGTATTTTTCTGCCGCCCAGGCCCGCATCCATGCCGCCGCTAGCGTACCGGAACCCGCCAACGACAACGAGCCATGCAGTCAAAGCGCGGTAGCCTGATCGAAGCCGCCGCAAATACCGCCATCGGATACCTGGTGGCGGTGGCGGCGAACGTGGTAGTGCTGCCGATGTTCGGTATGCACCCATCGGTGTCGCAGAGCTTCGGAATCGGCGCAGCGTTCACCGTCATCAGCCTGGTGCGAAGTTACGCGCTGCGAAGGTTTTTCAACCGAAGTCAACAGAAAGCCGCCCAATGAGGCGGCTTTATTTTATCCACAGTGTCGATTGTGTATTTTCGGACAACCAGAACGATTCAAATTTCTTAGTGCACCCGTTAGTACAGCCAAAACGAGTGACTAAACTAGCTGCTTACCTGACATCATTCTAGATAACGGATTCTAATCGTTATCGAATTCTTGGAGCGGGTGAGCGGAATCGAACCGCCGTCCTCAGCTTGGAAGGCTGCTGCTCTACCATTGAGCTACACCCGCGCACGGGTTGACCTAACACGGCGCGCGGCACGTCTCAACCGCTCTGGCCGCCGGAAAAGCGCCCTGTTCCGGGCTGGCATCCACGCGATGGAATCTCGAGATTCCGGGTTCGCGCTGACGCGCGCCCCGGAATGACAGGGGAGAGAGACCCAGGCGCACGCCTTAACAGCGACCGATTCGCTGCCTATATTGGGATTCCCATCAATAACGAAAGGAGGTGATCCAGTGTCTTATCCTAAGCGCTGTCACCTCGCTGGGATCGCCCGCTAAGGCCTGACAGCCTGGCAACGGGGCGGACCCAGCCCTGGACCAGCGAGACAAGAGTTGGGGCGCGGCGGGAGCTTTTCCGCCGCGCTTTTTTTGTTCTGGGGAGTCATTCCGGGGCGCGCGAAGCGCGAACCTGGAATCCAGAAGTTGTAGATCGAGATTCCGGGTTCGGCCCTGCGGGCCGCCCCGGAATGACGATGACGCGGTCAGAAGCTGGTGCCGTTCAAGGCGCGCGGGCGCGGGCCGCGGCGGGATTCGGCGAGGCGCTCACCGCCGTTGAAGGCGGAGCTGCCGTAATAGCGGTGATGGCGGGGAACGTCGTGCCAGTCGCCGCCGGTATCGATCGAGCCAAGGCCGCGGGCGGTATCGCTGATGATGGTGGCTGGCTTCCGTGGCATGACCCTCTCCGCTTGCGCAATTCCCGCGTTCTGCCCATCAGTCGTGCCTTGACTTCGCCACGTTCACGGCACCTGCCCTGAAATCGTGTTTCAATTCGGTTTCGTGGGGTCGCGCATTGTCGGATTCGGCGCCCTTTCGGCGTCTTGCAGCTAGTCGCGAATCGAACAGAAAAAGGGGTTTTTGATGCTCTACGCCATTCTCGCCTATCACGTCGAAGCCGAGGTGATGTCCTGGAGTGCGGAAGAGGACGCCGTCCTGATGGCTAACCTTCGCAAAGCCCATGACCGGCTCAACCAGGTCGGCAAGCTCGGCCCGGCCGCACGGCTCGGTGAAACCCAAAAGGCACGAACGCTGCGCGGGCCCGGCGACGGCATGATCCTCGACGGACCGTTTGCCGAGACCAAGGAGCAGCTGCTCGGCTTCTATGTCGCAGATTTTCCCGACGAGGATGCAGCCTTCGACGCCGTGCGCCATTTGCACCGCGCCAATCCGGGTGCGGTCTACGAGGTCAGGCCGATTCGACTCTTCATCCCCGGCCATGGCTTCCCGGAGACTGCGGCTGAAAATTGACAAGCGCTGCATTTCCTGCGTTTTCGTCAATGCCCCTACTCGTCCGGCAAGCTTGCCAAGGCGGTTTCATCCTCCTAGCCTTCGTGCGGATCCGTTAATGGGTGGTTCAGCAACTAAATCCTATCTTCCGCCCGTTGAGGGTAATTTTACAATGAGCCGGAGGAATTTTTGATGGCCAATTCAAAACAACGTCACGCTTCCCTACTCGTCGCGGTATCCGCGGCGGTCGGGCTGCTCGTAGCCGGCGCGCCGGCCCAGGCCGCGCCGCTCGCGCCGACCGGTGCGCTCAACGCGCAGGCGAACGACGCCTCCGATGTCAGCGAAGTTGCCGCCGTCGTGCGCCGTGGTGTGGCGGTCGGACCGCGCGGCGGCGTCTACCGCTATCGCGGCGCCACCGTGGTGCGCCCGGCCGTGCGCCCCGGCGTCCGCTATGGCGCATGGGCGCGTCCCGGCTGGTACCGCTGGGGACCGGGCGGCGCGATTGCCGCCGGTGCGGCGATTGGCTTCATCGCCGCGGCCGGCGCTGCCGCCTATGCGACGGCCCCCGCGCCGGCGCCGGGCATGTGCTGGTACTATACCGATGCGTACCGCCGCTCGGGCTTCTGGGATTACTGCCCGTAGTCAATCCGCGCAGCGGCGCGACAAATCAGGCGGAAGGCGCAAGCCTTCCGCCTTTTTCTTTATGCGTGTTCAGGGAATGATTGCCTTGTGCTGCCGGTTCAACAAGCGCTTCAGCGTATTGAGCAGAACCGCAAGCGCCGTGAAAATCAGCGTGACCGCGGCGACGGCCAGCTGAAACAGCGCGGTCACCAGATCGACCACGACATCAGCCATGTCGAAATAAGCGAGCACCAGGGCCGCAACCAGGATCACAATCCCTGCGATGATAAGCCAGCCAAGCATGTTGATCTCCGCCGCCTTGGTCGTCCGGGGCAAGCACCGGGTTCAACGCCCCTGCGCGGTATCCTCCGCGCCCGTCGGCGTGGCAAAGCGGCGCACCAGCAGCACCAGGAATGCAAGACACCAGAAATACTGCACATATTGCGGGACGAACGCCGCAATCACCGTGCACGGCACAAACACCAGCAGCAGAAAGACCGCGGCGGCGACTTCATGGCGGCTGTGCTTCGGGGTGAGCCACCATAAGAGGCCGTTAAGAGCTGCGATCACGGTGAGATGGATTCCATAGAGCACAGCAACCGCGCTGGAGAGCCGGTAGTTGCCGTAGAGGCCGTTGGTCACCGGCAGCAGGATGATCGAGAGCAGAAAGAGCAGATTGAGGATCACGATGCCGCGGCCGGCCTCCGGCTGCCGCGCCAGCCTGCGGTGATGGCTGAACCAGAACAGGCCGGCGATGATGAAGGAGAGCACCAGCGCCGACAGCTTGCCGGCGTAAAGGTGGTAGAGATCGGCCCAGCCCGGCAGACTCGTGAAGGCGCCGGTCTTCGGAAGGTCGTAGGCCAGGAGCGTCATCGCAACACCGAAGATGGTGTTGGAGAGCGTTTCCAACCGCCGCATTTCGATGAGATCGGGATTGGACGGGGTCATCAGCCGGGCAATCTTCTTTCGCAGCGCCGTCGTATTCACTCACATATCTGCGAGCTTTTGCAACGCCCCCGGCTGAAGCGCCAATTCGCACGCTGGGCCAAGGGTTTCGACACAGGACCTGCAGCAACGCGCGAATCCATTGGTGCGGGGCGCGGAAGGCCGTCTGCCGTCCGTCACGCATTCGCAAGGCTCCTGCCTTCATCCCGATCTCGACGTTTTGAACGGCGGCGCGCCGACGCCTGCGGCAAGATTGCAAGGCCCAGGCGCAGCCGAAATGGCGCGTCAAGCCGGCCGGTCACACCTCTTACGCCTTTCACTGGTGGAGGCATCGATGCGCACGCAAGCGAATACCATCGTCCACAATCGGCGACAGTTCCTGACTGCAGCGGCGATGGGAATCGCCAGTGCAGGCGCCACCAGCCTGATTTCGGCAGAGCCGGCGCGAGCCGCCACGACCGAGGAAATCCGGCCCTTCCGCACCGACATTGCGGAATCCGCGCTCGCCGATCTGCGCGCACGTATCAAGGCGACCCGGTGGCCCGATCGGGAAACAGTCGTCGACGACTCGCAAGGCGTGCCGCTTGCGACCATGCAGGAACTCGCGCGCTACTGGTCGACGGATTACGACTGGCGCAAGGTTGAGGCGCGGCTGAATGCGCTGCCGCAGTTCATCACCGAGATCGACGGCGTGGATATTCATTTCATCCACGTCCGCTCGAAACATGAAGACGCGCTGCCGCTGATCGTCACGCATGGCTGGCCCGGCTCGATCATCGAGCAATTGAAGATCATCGATCCCCTGACCAATCCGACCACCCATGGCGCACCCGCATCGGACGCCTTTCATCTCGTGATCCCCTCGATGCCGGGCTATGGCTTTTCCGGCAAGCCGACCACCACCGGCTGGGATCCGGCCCGCATCGCCCGCGCCTGGGTCGTGCTGATGAAGCGGCTTGGATACACGCGCTTCGTGGCACAAGGCGGCGACTGGGGCTCGCCTGTCACGAATGAAATGGGAAAACTCGCGCCTCCGGAATTGCTGGGCATTCACGTCAACCTGCCCGGCACCGTCCCACCCGAGGTCTTCAAGGCTATACAGAGCGGCGATCCGGCCCCGGCCGGTCTTGCGGACGACGAGCGCCGCGCGTTCGATGAGATCAAGGTGTCATTCGGAAAGCGGCGTGCTTATGCGGCCTTCATGGCGACGCGCCCGCAAACGCTGTATGGGATAGCCGACTCGCCCGTTGGACTTGCCGCCTGGCTGATCGACCACGGCGACGGCTGGGGCCAGCCGGCGGTGCCGATCACTGCGGCGATAACAGGACGCACGGTCAATCGACATTCGGCAGGCGCGCTGACTCGGGACGATGTGCTCGACGACATCACGCTCTATTGGTTGACGAACACGGGAGTCTCCTCCGCCCGCCTGTATTGGGAGAACAAGATCAACCTTTATCTCCCGGCCAACGTTTCGATCCCGGCTGCAGTGAGCGTGTTTCCGGGAGAGAATTATGAAGCGCCGCGGAGCTGGGCCGAGCGCGCCTATCACAAGCTGATCTACTACAACCGCGTTGCGGATGGCGGCCATTACGCAGCGTGGGAGCAACCAAAACTGTTCTCGGAGGAAGTCCGCGCGGCGTTCAGGCCGTTGCGCAAACCGATCTGAGCACTTCGTCGCACCCGATGCTCGAGTCCCGTCGCCCTAGCGTGTTCTTGTAGATCTTGCCGTCCTTCATGATGACCTTGAAATTCCTGCCGGGGTCGGCAATCAGGTCGATGTCCTGCAGCGGTTGTGCCTGCGCGGCGAATGCTTCGGCGCGCAATGCGCATGCCACCTGCTTTCCCCGAGACAACTCGAGACGGCTCGCCGGCAACATCCTGATTTCTTGATCAGGTCGAGCCGACGGCCCTGCAAGCCCACGAAATTCCGCAGAAATGCCGCTAAGTTTTGGTTAGGATTGCTGTTCCAGCCTCGGGGACAGTCGTGGCATATGGGCCGGACCATTCTGCAAGTGCAGCGCGATCATGGCATGACGCGGATGTTTTGCTGTTCCCGCACCAGCCTGCGCTTCAGCTCATCTACGACACCGCGCCCATTGGCCTTGCCTGTCTCTCGCGGGATTGCCGCTACCTGCGGATCAACCATCGGCTCACCGAAATATGCGGCATCTCGGTTGAGGATCATCTCGGACGCTCGGTGCGGGATTGCGTCCCTGCTCTCGCCGACGCCGTCGAGCAGATCGTGCAGTCGATCGTCGAGACCGGCGAGCCCGTCATCGGCATCGAGGTAAAGGGCCAGCGCACCGATCAGCCCGAGGAACGCTTCTGGATCACCTATTGGCACCCGCTTCGCGCGGCAAGCGGCGAGATTGTCGCCGTCAACGTCGCTGCCGAGGAGATTACCGAGCGCAAGCGAACCGAACAGGAGATGGTACGCGCCAGGGACGCGGCCGAGACTGCGCTCCGGCATTTGCGAAAGACCCAGGAATCGCTGATCGAAGCCGAGAAGCTTGCCGCGCTCGGCCGCATGGTGGCCGGCGTTGCCCATGAAGTGAACAGTCCCGTCGGCAGCGGCCTGACGGTGGCCTCGGCTCTTCAGCGCAAGGCGAAGCTGTTCGCCTCGGAAGTCGCGCGCGGACATCTGAAACGATCAAGTCTCGGCGAATTCGTCGATCTGGTTCAGCAAGCTTCAACGCAACTGGTGTCGAATCTCAACCGCGCGGCTGAACTAGTCGAATCGTTCAAGCAGGTGGCAAAGGATCAAGGTCAATCACACCGGCACAGCTTCGACGCTGCCGAGATGACCGAGCAGGTGCTTTCGCATCTGAAGCGAGAGCTGGCCGATCGCGGAACGGCGCTGGACCTCGGCCTGGAGCCGGCTCTCGAGCTCGACAGCTTCCCCGGGCCGTTCGGACAGGTGCTGGTCAACCTGGTTACCAATTCCCTGAACCACGCATTTCCTGACGACCGCAAGGGCCGCATCGACGTCACGTTGCGCGGAATGGACGCCGACCACGTCGAACTGCTCGTTGCCGACGACGGCTGCGGCATGACACCCGAGGTCAAGCGCCAGGCGTTCGATCCATTCTTCACCACAAGGCGACGCGAGGGAGCCACCGGACTTGGCCTGCATACCGTCCACACGATCGTCGTGGAAAAGCTCGGCGGCCGCGTAACGCTGACCAGCGAGCCCGGCGCCGGCACAAGCGTTCAGCTCGTGTTGCCCCGGATCGCGCCGCGCGCCGGCGGGCGGTAGATCGCAGGATAATGCCCTTCACCAAAGACGACTCTTGGCGAATGCGTGGGATATCCTGCTTCGCGGTCTGGCAGGCCGTAGTCTTGCGACACCGCCATGTCGCACGTGTCGCACGGCGATCGCCCGTCGAATCCGAGAAGATCCACCCCGTCGATGATCGATCCGAGCGCATCGACCGTACTCGGCCCCGACTGCACACCCGTCGGTAATGGCGGCCGTACCCGGCGTATACCGCTATGGGGATCATGTTTCGAAATCTCTACGATTCGACGATAGGTTTCGGCCAAAAAGTTGAGGTCGAAAGCTCGGTCCTGTTGCTGGGTAAGTGGCAGGTCTATGGCCTGGCGCACCAACTCAACTGCGAGATCATCGACGGAAAGTAGGAATCGACCATCCAGGCGTACAGCCCAAAGATGCCGACGCCTCCGATTGCCGTGCTGAAGTAATTGAGCCAAGGCGCGTGTTCTTCGACATGGCGCGCGTCTTAAGGGCCCGAAGGTTGGCTTCTGCTTCGGGCACGCCAAGGCGGCAACTGGCGGAAAACACCGGCAGCTCGGAACGCCGCTCTTTTCGGCGGGCCAGTACCTAGCCTGTCGCCGCGGATGTACCGGCGACGAGCGTCCTTCTTTATTGAGCCGCAGAGCCGCATTATCATCTTCCCGCCGACCGTAGCCTGGGGCCACAGTTCTTGGAGGGAGAAATGAGCGAGTTGACGAAGGCGTTCATTTTGCCGGTTGTAGTCCTTGTTCTGACGAATTCCTTTGCGTCAGCCTCGGCTCAGCAAATTCAGAACAAGACCATCACGGCCTCATGGTCGGTGAACAATACTTTTGTCGCTCCGAACGGAAAAACCGTAACAGGATCGGTTCATCAGCAGCGAGTAATCTATGTGAGCTCTGCGGGTCGAATATTTGTGAAGGCTTCCTTCAGTGGTCCGAGAGGCAGCAACTCAGCCGAACTGGCACCCGGCGCCCCGGCTGCTGGCGGTCGGGCCAGAAACGTCAGTCTTCAAAATGGGAGGCTCGTCGGCATTGCCGAGCTGGACGGCGGCCGTGCAGGTCGGATGGAAATCAGGTTCGATCAATCCTTTTCGAGCTGCACGGTCAGCATCATCGTCGGACGAAGCACCGGCAAGGTCATCATTCAGCGACGCGGCATGACGCTGGAAGTCGTTTCCCAAAGCGTCTCCGGCGAGAGCTGCTCTATCCGCGAAGGCAATGCATTCGCCATGTAATAGCTTCTTCGGACCCCGTTTGCGGCCGGGGCGCAGCGCGCGGCCTTATCCGGGCAATTGAGAGGCCCGCTGTTGCGAACAGGAGGCGACGTGTCCCCGATCGGCGGCTCCAGCACAGTGTAGACGACTTCAACGGCTATTAGCGCAAGCTCGAACCGACGAAATCGTGTCGACATTCGACCGGTGGGAGGCCGAGAAAGTCCACTTGCGCGCCAGAGTGATCTTCCTCACAGAGAAATCTTGCGAATATCATAGCCTTAGGTACCTTCAATGCGCGATAGGAGGGCTGAGGGAGATCATGATGCGCGCGCTTCGCCAGACGACCTACTTGTTCCTGCTGCTGGCGGGATGGTGCCTCAGCACGGGTTATGCCTTCGCGGAGAAGCACGTCGCGCTCATCATCGGCAATTCGAACTACGAGAAGGTGGCGCGGCTTCCTAATCCAGCCAACGACGCTGCGTTGATCGCCGAGACATTCAAGTCGGCCGGTTTCGACAATGTTGAACTCCGTCGCGACCTGAAGGTTGGCGACATGCGCCGTGCGCTGCGGGATTTCATGGACAGGTCGCGCGAGGCGGACGTGGCGGTGGTCTACTACGCCGGTCATGGCATCGAGGTCGATGGCACCAACTATCTTGTTCCGGTTGATGCGGTGCTGGAACGAGACGTTGACGTTTACGATGAGGCACTCACCCTTGAACGGGTGTTGGTTTCTGTAGAGCCTGCCAAGCAGCTCAGGCTCGTTATCCTTGATGCCTGCCGAGACAATCCTTTTACGCGCTCGATGAAGCGCACCATGGCGTCTCGGGCTGTTGGCAGAGGATTAGCCAAGGTCGAGCCGACCAGCCCGAATACGTTGATCGCGTATGCTTCCAAAGCTGGTTCGACCGCTTCTGACGGTGACGGCAAAAACAGTCCGTTCACCACGGCTCTGGTCAAGCACGTCACCAAGCCCGGCCTCGATCTTCGCAAGGCCTTTGGCTACGTGCGCGACGATGTGCTGAAATCCACCGGCAACCGTCAGGAACCATACGTCTACGGCTCTCTCGGTGGTGATGACGTGCCATTGGTGCCGGCGAAGCCCGTGGCGACCGTACCTCAGGCCGATCCCAATGCCGCTGTCCGAAAGGACTATGAACTTGCACTGCAACTCGGCACGCGGGACGGCTGGGAAGCATTTATCCGCTCGTATCCCGATGGGTTCTATGGTGACTTGGCGAAGGGACAACTGAAGAAG
>DASWVJ010000387.1:0-5092 GCA_036406295.1 Bradyrhizobium sp. | reverse complement strand
TTTGCGGCGGACGGGACGGGCGGATGGGCTTGGCTTCTTCGGTTTTGCCGGTACGACGGCGCCGGCGATCAGCGTGCGCAGTATCGCCTCGGCATCGCGCAGAAATGCGTCGGCAGGGCGCATCGAGGGATATGCGGACTTTGTGCCGGTGACGGCCAGTTCGACATAGCGGGCGAGTTTCGCTGCGGTCATGCCGGGGGCGAGAGCGAGCTTCCGGCGTTTGACGGTGCGTTCGACGGTCGCGGCGACCTGCGCATCATGCAACGCGGCGTAATGCTGATAGAGGTCGCGCGCATGGTTCAGATGTTCCGAGAATAGTTCCTCCACATGCGGCGAGCCATCAAAGCAGGCGATGAATGCCTTCAGTCGCGCGGCGACCTGCGCAACGATGATATCGGCGAGCGTTTTCCCCGCGGCTTCGGCGGTTTCGGCCGCCGCCGCGCCATCGGCGAGCGCATTATCATGCACGCGCTCGATCACCGCGCGGAACAGTGCCTCCTTGGACTTGAAGTGATGATAGAGCGCCTGCCGCGTCAGCCCAGCGGCCTCCGCCGTCTCCTCGATCGAGGAACGCCGGAATCCGTGGCGGCGGAACACCGTCATCGCAGCCTGAAGAATGCGATCGCGCGGGCTCATTTGACGATTTTGACACTCGTGGTCAAAACGTCAAATCACGGTTCCGGGATTGTCGAGCGTGGGCCGCATCATTGCGAGGCACCGGGTGCGTAGCGCGACCATTGGTTCGCAATGATGGTTCACCTTGCCCTATACGCCGCCAAAAACATCCGCACCGCGCTCTCGGCCACCTCGTTGATGCGCGCAGACGAGGGCGCGGGCTCGGCCTGGAAGACGAAGGGCAGGAACAGGCCGGCCTGGCACACCATCATGAATTGCGAGGCAGCCAACCGGCAGTCTGCTATCGCGAGGTCGCCGGACTTCACATGCGCCTCAAGATAGGCGGCCAGTCGCGTGATGTTCAGATCGAGCACGTTCTCGTAAAAGCGGCGGCCGACCTCCGGCATGCGTTCGGCAATCGCCATCACTGTGCGGATTGCCGAGCCGCCGCCGGGACGGCACAGCACGCCGATATAGGCGCGGCCGAATTCGCGCAGCATGCTCTCGATGTCGCGGGCAGGGTCGAACTTGAAGGCGCTCTTGCCCTGCTCGATCTGCTCCTCCTCGAGGATCGCCTCGAACAGGTGGTACTTGTCGGCAAAGTAGACATAAAGCGTACCCTTTGAGACGCCGCAGGCGCGCGCGATCTCGCCCATGCTGGCGCCGTCAAAGCCGAGATCCATGAACACCTTGCGCGCGCCGGCGAGAATCTGGCGGCGCTTGGCGCTTTCCTCCTCGCCGGAAGGCGGGTGCTGGTTCGGATGGATTGCAACCATTGGTTCAGGATTCCGGGAAAGATTTTGCGCCTGCGAAGGGGCGGCAGCGATTTTGGCCTTATGTTCCACCTCGTGCGAATCTATATTGACCGAACGGTTCGGTCAATGGTAATTTGTGCTTTAGCAACGTGGCAAAGGTCCGTTCGGGCTTTGGTCAGCACCGCGACACCGTTTGTGAGGAGGCCGCGATGGCCGCGACGAGAGACCAAGCCGCCCGCGTGATCCGGCCCGACGCCGGCATCGCGGATGGCGACGCCGCTGGCCAAACTCCATCGGGTCCTGGCGAACCGCTTCGCAGTCATGTGTCCGATGAGACCAGACCTGTTCCGTCCGAGCCGCCGCATGCACCTCCGGCCGCGAATCCATCCGGAGCGCCAGCCGCGGCGGACGCGCCGAAACCGGGCAAGCGCAAATTTGTCGCGATGGGCATTGTAGGCCTGATCGCGCTCGCGATCGCCAGCTACGCCGTCTATTTCGTCTTCATCGGCCGCTTCTATATCTCGACTGACGATGCCTATGTGCGCGCCAACAACACCATGCTGGGGGCGCGCGTCGCTGGCCACATCACTTCGGTCGTGCCGGCCGACAACAGCCTCGTGAAGAAGGGCAACGTCATCTTCCGCATCGACGATGGCGACTACCGCATCGCCGTGGATTCCGCGCGCAGCAGGATCGCGACCCAGCAGGCGACCATCGATCGCATCGGCCGCCAGGTCACCGCGCTGGAGAGCGCAGTGGAGCAGGCCAAGGCCCAGCTCGTCTCGGCGGAAGCGGCCTTGAAGCGCGCCGGGCTCGATTTCGAGCGCCAGCAGCAACTCTCCACCAAGGGCTTTGCCTCGCGCGCGACGTTCGAGGTCTCGGAAGCCAGCCGCGACCAGGGCGCGGCCGCCGTGAAATCCGCGCAGGCAGCCTTCGACGCCGCGCGCGACAATGTCGAGGTGACCAGGGCGCAGCAGAACGAGGCGCGCGCGCAGCTTGCGGAATTTCAGACCGCGCTCGCCAAGGCCGAGCGCGATCTCGACTTCACCTATGTGCGCTCGCCGGTCGACGGCCTCTTCTCCAACCGCCTGGTCAATGTCGGCGACATGATCCAGGCCGGCCAGCGGCTCGGCAATGTCGTGCCGCTCGATGAGGTCTTCATCGACGCCAACTACAAGGAGACGCAGCTGAGGCGCATCCGTCCCGGCCAGCCGGTGACGATCAAGGTCGACGCCTACGGCTTCCGCAAGTTCAAGGGCGTCGTCGACAGCATTTCGGCAGGCGCGGGCTCGGTGTTCACGCTGCTGCCGCCGGACAACGCCACCGGCAACTTCACCAAGATCGTGCAGCGCGTGCCGGTGCGGATCCGCGTGCCCAAGGACGTCGCCAGGCAGCATTTGCTGCGCGCCGGCATGTCGGTCTACGCCACCGTCGACACCCGCGAGGGCGCGCATGACGCCGACGACGAGACCGATCTCGACGCGCCCGAGATGACACATCCGAAGTAGACGTAGACATCGAATCTCCTTGTATTGGAGCCGCTGCCATGGTTGCGACCGCCAGAAAAATACGGGCGACATTCTTCAACATCATCCCGTCCGCAGTCGTGACCCAGGCTCTTGCAAGTGCAGGCGCGGACGCCATCGTGATCGACCAGGAACACGCGCCCGTCGGTCCGGAAAACCTTCACGCCATGATCGCCTCCACGGCGGGCACGAATTGTTTACCGCTCGTGCGCGTCACCAAGCGCGACGAAGCCATGGTCAAGCTGGCCCTGGATCTCGGTGCTGCCGGAATTGTGTTTCCGCTCACCAATACCGCGGAGGAGGCCGCCGAATGCGTCGCCATGACTCGGTATCCCCCGCATGGCCGCAGGGGCTTTGGTCCGTTCGTCGCGCATTCCCGCTGGGGGCGAACCTTTGACGAGAGCCTGACCCATTTGAGCGACAACGCCCGCTGCAATCTTCTGATCGAGACGAAGGCGGCGATAGACAACATTGAAGCCATTTGCGCCGTACCGGGTATCAGCGCGGTGGTATTTGCTCGCCTGGACCTGTCGGTAGATTTGGGTTGCCCTGGCCGCTTTGACGCTCCGGAGTTATTGGCGGCGGCCGAGAAATTCGAAAGGGCTGCCAAGGCAGCCAAAATACCGATGAGCGCGCTGGCCCTCACGCCTGATGAGGTGAAATCCGCCGTTGCCCGTGGCTATTCGAGCGTTCTGTTGGGCTACGACGTGCTCATGCTGAAGAACGCTGCAACGACGGCGATGGGCTGGCTCGATCATGGCTGATGCCACCACTGCGACGCCTGCGATGATGAACCCGGCGATGGCGTCCGAAAGGATTCCGCCAAGACGGCTGCTCGCGTTCCTCATCATGGTGTTCGGGATGTTCATGTCCATCCTGGACATCCAGGTCGTCTCGGCCTCGCTCAACGAAATCCAGGCCGGCCTTTCGGCGAGCCAGAGCGAAGTGTCCTGGGTGCAGACCTCGTATCTGATTGCCGAGGTGATCGCGATTCCCTTGTCCGGCTTCATGTCGCGCGCGCTCGGCACGCGCTTGCTGTTCGCGATCTCGGCCTCCGGCTTCACCGTCGCGAGCTTTTTCTGCGGCTTCGCCTCGACGCTGGAGCAGATGATCATCTGGCGCGCGATCCAGGGTTTCTTGGGCGCCGGCATGATCCCGACGGTGTTTGCTTCGGCCTACACCGTGTTCCCGCGCTCGAAGTTCTACATCGTGGGTCCCATTATCGGCCTGGTCGCGACGCTGGCGCCGACCATCGGTCCCACGGTCGGCGGCCTGATCACCGACTGGATGTCGTGGCACTGGCTGTTCTTCATCAACATCGTCCCCGGCATCGGCATCACCGTCGGCGTCCTCATCCTGTGCGATTTCGACCGGCCGCAATTCGAGCTGCTCGAGCATTTCGACTGGTGGGGCCTGCTGTTCATGGCCGGTTTCCTCGGCACGCTGGAATATGTGCTTGAGGAGGGGCCGCGCTATGAATGGCTGCAGGACACCACGATCGCGGTCTGTGCCGCGATTTGCGCCATCTCGGCCATCGCCTTTTTCTGGCGCGTGTTCACGGCGAGGGAGCCGATCGTCGACCTCACCACGTTTGCCGACCGCAATTTCGGCATCGGCTGTCTGATCGCGCTCTTCATCGGCGTCGGGCTCTATGGCCTGACCTACATGTATCCGCGCTATCTCGCGGAAGTGCGCGGCCATAGCGCGCTGATGATCGGCGAGACCATGTTCGTCTCGGGGATCACCATGTTCCTGGTCGCACCGCTGATTGGGCGGCTGATGACCAGAATCGACATGCGCCTGATCATCGCCGCCGGCCTGATCATCTTCGCGCTCGGCTCCTACCAGATGACGTGGATCACCAAGGACTACGATTTCTGGGAGCTGTTCGTGCCGCAGGTGCTGCGCGGCGTCGGCATGATGTGCGCGATGGTGCCGACCAACACCATTGCCCTGGGAACGCTGCCGCCGGAGCGGGTCAAGAACGCTTCCGGCCTGTTCAACCTGATGCGCAATCTTGGCGGCGCGATCGGCCTTGCGGTCATCAACCAGGTGCTCAACGATCGCACCGACCTGCATATCGCGCGGCTGCACGAGCGGGTGAACTGGGGCAACGCCACCGCCACCGAGACGCTCAACATGCTGACCCAGCGCATGCAGGGCATGGGGGATGCCACGCTGATGGCGCTGAAGCAG
>DASWVJ010000386.1:0-6131 GCA_036406295.1 Bradyrhizobium sp. | reverse complement strand
CTAGTTTTCCCTTTGCATCGCGCTGTTGCCTTCAATATCGATAGGTCAGCAAGCATCACCCAAAGGGCCGCCGGTTTCATGATCGTCTGTTCCTGCAACGTCCTCAGCGACCATGATGTCCGCAATGCCGTGAATGTCGCTTCGGACCTTCCGCGCAACGCCAAGCAAGTCTATGGCTGCCTCGGCTGCAGCGCCGAATGCGGCCGCTGCGCCCGCACCATCAAGACGATCATCGACGACGCGCTGGGTCCCTGCGCCAAGGCCTGCTGCGCCGGCTGCCCGCACAGCGCGTCCGAAGAAGGCGACATCCAAGTTCAAGCCCAGGTCGAATACGCCCTGGCAGCGGCCTGAAGTTTCCCAAACATAACCCTGTTCGAGCGCTCCGCGGCTTACTGCTGTACGGTTGCTCTTGCTCGCTTTCTGACTTAGAAGCGTTCTAAATTGATTCCGGCCGGATCGGCCACAAACGTTGGGAGTGACATCATGCAGGGCGACGCCAAAGTCATCGACTACCTGAACAAGGGCCTGCGTCACGAACTGACGGCGATCAATCAGTACTGGCTGCACTACCGGATCATGGACAATTGGGGCCTCCGGGAGATGGCCAAGGTCTGGCGCAAGGAGAGCATCGAGGAGATGGAGCACGCGGACAAGATCACCGCCCGCATCCTGTTCCTCGAAGGCTTTCCGAACATGCAGGTGCTCGACCCCCTGCGGATCGGACAGAACGTCAAGGAGATCCTCGAGTGCGATCTCGCCGCCGAGCACTCCGCTCGCGCGCTCTACCAGGAAGCTGCGACCTACTGCCATGGCGTCAAGGACTACGTCTCGCGCGACCTGTTCGAGAGCCTGATGAAGGATGAGGAGCACCACATCGACTTCCTCGAGACCCAGCTGGACCTGATCAAGCGCGTCGGGCTGGAGCTCTACACCCAAAAGCACATCGGCCATCTCGAGGGTGGCGACTGAGGCGCTTGCGAGCCTGCAAGCGACTGCGCGGAGCTTTCACTATTCGTTGTGCCCGGGCTCGTCCCGGGCATGCACGTCTTTGGTGCAGCGCTGAGAACGTGGATCGCTGGGACAAGTCCGGCCATGGCGCTGCGGAGCATCTTGATACTTCGCTCTCCTACAGCTGCGTCTTGTAGCGCTCGTAGATCGCCTCCTGGCTTTCCCGCTCGCCGAGCCCGGTCTGGTCGTGGATCACTTCGCCGATGCTGGGCATGACCTTGCGTTCGACCCGCTCCGCAGTCCACAGCTTCGAGCGCATCAGCGCCTTGCCGCAGTGGAAATAGGCTTCCTTGACGTCGATCACGAGCACCGCGCGCGGCGGCTTGCCGAACTCCACCATCGTTGCCATCAGCGCGGGATCGGCCGTCAGCGCGCCGCGGCCTCCGACGCGCAGCGTCTCGTCGATACCGGGAACGAAGAATATGAGCTGCAGAAAGCCCGTTCCCTCGACGATATTACGAAAGCTGTCGATGCGGTTGTTGCCGGAACGGTCCGGCATCAACAGCCTGTTCGGGCCTGCGACGTGAACGAATCCCGGCGTGCCGCCACGCGGCGAGGCATCGACGCTGCCGTCGGAGGCTGACGTTGCCAGCACGCAGAACGGCGACATGTCGATGAACTTCTTCGAATGCGCATCGAGCGAAGGACGCGCCTTGGCGAGGACACGCTCGGTCGGCTTCGGATAGATCGAGGCAAGATCGCAGGCTGCAAGATTGGTCAAGGTCGTCCTCCCGTATATCGTCTTGCGAGGTTACCACCAGCTGACGGCAAGGTCATCGGACATTCGCCTCACATGGTCCGCTGCGGCGCCGTCTGCAGCAATTCGCGCAACGGCTGGGTGTAGAACGACGCGGCGCCCGTGGTGGAATGGCCGCGCGTCTGCGTGCTCGCCGGGATCAGATGCAGCTTTGCATTCCTGATCCGCTTCAGCGCAGCCTCGGTGATGCCGGTTTCAGGCGGGTTGCGCTCGTCATCGGCAGCGTTGATGAGAAGCGTGGCGGCTTCGATCTTCTCCAGTCCCGTGGACGGATCGTAATCGCGCGAGGCTTCCCACTGATAGATGAAGTCGTTGGCATCGGCGGTGATCGGCATCGCCAGCCGGTCCTCGACCAGCTTGTCGGCCTTGGCCGCCGTCGGCGCCTGCGCCTGCAAGGCCAGCGTGCCGCCGGTAGTCGCGATCGCAAAGGCATTGATCGCGTATTTCATCATGCGCGGCTGGCCGGTGTAGTTGCCGCCATTGTAGTCGGGATCGTTGCGGATCGTCTCAAGCATCATTCGCCGCAGCATCCAGTTGCGCGAGGCCATCGCGGTCGGCTGCGATGCCATCGGCGCCAGCGCGTCCATCATGTCAGGGTATTTCACGCCCCAGATCCAGCTGTGCATGCCGCCCATGGAATTGCCGATCACCAGCCGCAGATGCCTGATGCCGAGCCCTTCCTTCACCAGGCGATGCTGCGCATCGACCATGTCCTCGTAATTGTATTTCGGGAATGCGGTCTTCATCCCGTCCGACGGCTTTGAGGATTTGCCGTGACCGATGCCGTCGGGAATGATGATGAAATACTTCGTTGCATCGAGCGGCTGGCCGGCGCCGAACAATTCGCCGGCAAAGGCCGGCGTCAGCATCGCAGCTCCTGACTGGCCGGAGCCGTGCAGCACCAGCACCGGCTGTCCGGTCGGCTCGCCGATGGTCGTGTAGTGCAGCCGCAGCTCCGGCATGGTCTCGCCGCTGTGGAAGCGGAAATCCTTCGCGACCCAGGCGCCTTGCTTCGGCGCGGATAGTCGGCGGCGAAGGCTGCCGATGCGATGAGTGCGAACGCTGCCGAAACGGCGGCAACAAGGAACTTCATGAGAGCCTCCCCGAATGCAGCCACTTGGTTGAGCTGCTTGCCGGCAGGCTAGCACGCCGGCCTGCGGTCTCCGAGCGGGACCGGGAGGGAGCCATGCAAAATTTTGTCGCCACGCGTGAAAATCGAATGGAATAATGGGCGCGGATATGTCGGATTTCGTGACCCGTCGTTCGTCCTCGGGATGACTGGACAGGAGCAAGTTCATGTGCCGCAACATCAAGACGCTGTTCAACTTCGAACCGCCGGCGACGGAGGAAGAGGTCCACGCCTCCGCGCTGCAGTTCGTGCGCAAGCTTTCCGGCTTCAACAAGCCCTCGCAAGCGAACGAGGCGGCTTTCGACCGTGCGGTCGCGGAAGTTTCCGACGCGGCGCGGCGGCTGTTGACCTCGCTGCATACCCACGCGCCCGCGCGCGACCGGGCGGTAGAGGCCGAAAAGGCGAGGGAGCGCTCGCGCCTGCGGTTTGGGCAGGGCTAATTCTGCGGGCAAAGTGAGCCAGCTCACGGTGGGGAACCCACGTCTCTGGCACAATGGCCGCAACTTTTGAGCCATTGGAGCTGCGCCATGAAGCCCGAGACGCCTCTGAAAATGAGCTCGATTGCGTTCGCCATCCTCTGGATCGCCTGGATGGTCTGGTGGAGTGGCGTCTTCAATCTCGTCAATATCGGCATCCTGGCGGCCTGCGGCGTGCTTGCCGCCTGGCTCTGGTTTCTCGGCATGCGCTGGTATTTCCGCCGCATCGGCCTCCTGCCGCGGAGCTGACGCCGTCGCGCTGAGCCAACGCGCGTCAATCACGTGCCTCAGACCGTGAGGTAACCGCCGTCCGCCATCACGATCGATCCGGTAACGAAGGCCGACAGATCGGACGCAAGGAAGATCGCAGGCCCCACGATATCCTCGGGCTTGCCGGTACGGCCGAGCGGCGTGTGGGCGAGGAATGTCTTGACCAGCTCCGGATTGCTGGCGCGCACCTTCTCGTTGATCGCGGTCTCGATGAAGCCCGGGCCGATCGCGTTGACACGCACGCCATCCTTGCCGAGCTCGGCGGCGAGCGCCTTGGTGAAGCCAAGCACGCCATGCTTGGAGGCGGTATAGGCCGGCGAGCTCGGCGTCTTCAGATGCAGGAACGACTGGATCGAGCCGATATTGACGATGCGGCCCTTGTTGGCGCGCAACGGAGCCAGAAAGGCGTGGGTGACGTTGAACACGCCGGTGAGGTTGACCGAGATGATGCTCTCCCAGTCCCTGATGACAGCGTCATCGGCGCCGGTCATGCCGTTGCGGCCGACGATGCCGGCATTGTTGACGAGGATGGAGACCTTGCCGACCTTGTCGGCGACCTGCCTTGCCATCGCGATGCAGTCGTCGCGTTTGGTGACATCGAGGGCAAAGCTCTCCGCCTTGCCCTTGGCGTTGAGGATCTGCTGCGCCGTCGCCACCGCCGCATCCTTGTTGATGTCGAGCGCGACCACGTGCGCGCCTTCCCGCGCATAGCCCACAGCGATGGCGCGCCCGATGCCGGAGCCCGCCCCGGTGACGACAGCGATGTGATTGGCAAGAAGCGGCATCGGCATTTCCTCTTGGTTATGGTTATTGCGGTCAGGCTAATTCAAATTGTCGGAAACCAAAACATGGATCGTTGCTTGCGCGTGGCACGCATTCCGTTTTGTATGAGCCATGGATCGGCATCTCGGCGAATGGAAGCATGCGGTGGACCGGTTCTGGCAGGCGGAAGGACCTGACTGGACCGAGGTCGCGCATGTCGTGGCGAGCATTGCCGCGACGGCCGAAGAGGCCGACCTGCGCTATGCCGCGACCCAGGCGCAGCCCAGCATCCGCAACGCTGCCGCAAGTCCCCAGGACCACATGACGCGGGTGGTGGCGCGGCGCCGACTCGGCGTCATCCGCGACGTGCTGCACGAACTGGTGACGCCGAAATTCGGCCGCCGCGGCGCCGAGCCCAGGGCGCTGACGGCGGAGGAGCGCTGTCGTGAGATGCTTGGCCTGCCGCTCGGCGGCCAGCTCGCCACAGCGGAAATTCACCAGGCGTACCGCCGCAGCGCCAAGCGCGTTCATCCCGATGCCGGCGGTGATGCGCACGCCTTCCTGGCGCTGGCCGCCGCGCGCGATGCGCTGATGCATGCGCCCGGCAAAAAGGGCGGATGACGTCGCCGCCGATCCGCCCTTCTTCAATTGTACGATGCTGCGCGTCAGATCTTGCAGACGCCCTTTTTCATCAGGCCGGCCTTGACGCCGAGCGCGGCATCGAAGGTTGTTACCGGCTTGCTCACGGCCTTGTAGTTCGCCGGCATCGGCTTGGTGGGGACGCCGTTGTCCCAGACCTGGCAGAGGTCGTTGCCGCTCCACTTGATGACGTGGTAGGGGGCCGCCTGCGCGGGGCTGAAGGCGAGCGCGCAGAGCGCAAGGCTGGAAACTGCACAAAGGGCGAAAACACGACGCATGCTCAATGCTCCTATCGGGAAAAGTTGACCGGCCCTCACTTGATGCATGGGGAATGCGGTGAGGGCGGCGCCCATGAAATCGAATGATCCGGGCACTCATTGAGTGTGTCGAAAACGTGAGCGGTTCAAATTGCCGCAACACAAAATTGAATAATTCTGCGCGTGAATTGCACTGCGGCGCCGCACGATGTTGCCGTGCGCAACCATAAAGCGCATCGGCGGCATGGTCATGTCGCAAAAGTAGATGTTGGCGATGCAGCCGTAGATTCTGGCGCCGATGCTGAAAGGCTGTTCGCCGCGCACAAATCCGCCTGGCGGCCCCGCGGTTGCCGTCAAATGCGGAGTGCTCTACCGTGACGCCGATCGCGGGGATTTGCGGGGGAGCATCGTGGACGAAAAGCGTGTCGCAGCGTTCAACGCCCTGCCGCAACCATCCTCCTGCCGCCTGATCGATTTCGACGACGTGCAGGTGATCCCCGGCACCATCCTGCGGACCTACTTCCTGATCGTGAAGGGCACCAAGCCGTGGGTCACCATGGATGTCGGCCTGCACCCGCTGCCCTACGCCACGCGCCCGGACTATACCGCCATCGAGGTGGTCGGCTGCCAGAACGGCATCGGCCTGCCGCAACCGGGCCCCTACAGCGCGGTGATCGAGTTCACGCATTTGATCGGCACCCGCGGTATCGAGGTGATCGGGGCATCGGTGAGGAAGAAGATCGAGATATCGTGAGGTTCTCGTCGCGGCAGGAACAAGCAGGGCATGACGACGGAGAGATCGTCATTGCGAGGAGCGCAATGACGGGGAACAG
>DASWVJ010000385.1:0-10718 GCA_036406295.1 Bradyrhizobium sp. | reverse complement strand
GGTGAGGGCGCTTGCAGTCACCACCGCCCGGCGTGCGCCGTTCCTGCCCGACGTGCCCAGCATGGGCGAAACCGTTCCCGGCTACGACACCGAAGTGTGGTGGGGCCTGCTCGGCCCCGCCGGCATGCCGGGCGATGTCGTCGCAAAGCTCTCGCGCGACTTCATCGACGCGCTCAACTACGACGCGGTCAAGGATCGGCTGACGAAACTCGGCGCCACGCCGATCGGCAGCTCGCCGCAGGAATTCGATGCCAAGATCCGCGCCGACTATGAGAAGTGGGGGCCGATCTTCAAGGCCGCCGGGATCAAGGCGGACTGAGACCATGGCCGCGCCGCCCTGCCTGCCGCCGCGAGAGGTCACGCGGCCCAAAATTCCGCCGCCGCCGAACGCCTGCGACACCCATGCCCACGTCTTCGGGCCGGCGGAGCGCTTTGCCTATGCCGAAGACCGCAGCTATACGCCGCCGGATGCGCCGCTGGAAAAATATCTGGGCATGCTCGATGCCATCGGCTTTGCGCGCGGCGTACTGGTGCAGGGCAGCGCGCATGGCCGCGACAATTCCGCCATGCTGGATGCGCTGCACCGCCAGCCGGAGCGGTTGCGCGGCGTTGCGGCGGCGGATGCCGACGTTGCGCCGGCGACCTTGCGGGAATGGCACCGGCTCGGCGTGCGCGGCCTGCGCTTCAACCATTTCTTCCGCGGCGGGCAGCTGCATTATCGCGGCGGCGTGCCGTTGCAAGCCGCAAGGACTTTGGCTCCGGTGATGGCGGAGCTTGGCTGGCATCTGCAGCTCTGGATCGATGTCAAGGATCTGCCGGACACGGTTCTGACTTTGAAGTCGTTCGGCCTGCCGGTCGTGATCGACCATATGGGTCGCACCGATGCGCGCGCCGGCACGAACACGCCGGGCTTTCAAAGCCTGTTGCGCGCGGTGGGCGAGGGCTGGTGCTGGTCAAAGCTGTCCGGTGCGCATCGCCTCAGCCTTCGCGCCCCCGATTACCCCGACGCGCAGCCGTTTCATGCAGCGCTGGTCAAGGCCAACCCCGAGCGGCTGGTCTGGGGTGGTGACTGGCCGCATCCGCGCGTCGAAGGCGAGATGCCCGATGCCGGTCACCTCTTCGAACTGTTCCAGCAATGGACGCCGGATTTGCAGGTGCAGCAGCGCATTCTCGTCGCCAATCCGGCCAGCCTCTATGATTTCCCAAACTGAAAGTCACTCAATGTCCGTCAACAACAAGCGCGTGTTCTACGTCAAATACCTCGCCCACGACATCTATGCCGAGATCATGAAAGGCCGCCCCGACGTGCGGCTCGATCGGCTCGAGAATGAAAGCCCGGCGGATGTGTTCACGCCGATCCTGTCGGCGGCGCACGCCTACCAGATTGGCGCGGCACGCGACGAGCTGGCGCGGCACTTTCATGTCGACAAGGATTTCCTGAAGCGCACGCCGAACCTCCTGGTCGTCTCTTCCAACGGCGCGGGGTTCGACCCCGTCGATGTCGCCGCCTGCACCGAGGCAGGCGTGCTTGTCCTCAACCAGTCCGGCGGCAACGCCAATTCCGTCGCCGAGCATGCGCTCGGCATGCTGCTGACTCTGTCGAAGCGCATCCTGGAATCCGACCGCGCGCTGCGGCGCGAGCGCAACGTCAACCGAAATGCGCTGATCGGCAACGAGGCCAGGGGCAAGACTATCGGCATCGTCGGGCTCGGCAATGTCGGCCGCCGCATCGCCGAGCTTTGCAACGGCCTGCTGCACATGAAGGTGATCGCCTATGATCCCTATCTGACCGCGGAAGAGATGGCGGCGCGGGGCGGGGAGAAGGTCGAGCTCGACGATCTCCTGCAACGCTCCGACTTCGTCTCGATCAGCTGCCCGCTTGATGCCGGAAGCCGCGGCATGATCGGTGCGCGGGAATTTGCGCTGATGCAGCCGCACGCCTTCTTCATCACCACGGCCCGCGGCTTCATTCACGACGAGCGCGCGCTGTATGATGCGCTGAAGGAGAAGCGCATTGCGGGTGCCGGTCTCGATGTCTGGGACAAGGAGCCGCCGCCGCCGGAGCATCCGCTCTTGCAGTTCGACAATGTGCTGGCAAGCCCGCACACGGCCGGCGTCACCAGGGAAGCGCGGATCAATATGGGCCGCATCGCTGCCGAGCAATTGCTCGATACTCTGGACGGCAAGCGCCCGCCGCGCATCATCAATCCCGAGGTGTGGCCCGATTACGCCAAGCGGTTCGCTGCGGCCTTTGGCGCGACGCCAAAGTAGCGGCCTGGATTTGCGTGGCCCCTCTACGACGCGGGGTCTTCGCTCGTGTCATTTCCGGAGTGGACGTGGTGCTCCGTCCTCGGAGTATCCTTGTGGCTTGCAAGAAGATTTCCGAATAGCACAGCGACTTCGGTACGGTTGCGCGCCTTCAATTTCCGCATGATGTGGCGAAGGTGGACCTTGACGGTGTGTTCGCTCATGTTGAGCTCGTAGGCGATTTGCTTGTTGGCCTTGCCGTGGCGGATTTCCTCGACGACTTCCATCTGGCGGTGGGTGAGCAACGTGCTGTACTTCGACTGTGCAGGCTCATCGCCATCGGCAACGATGCTGCTGGCGGGAATGAAAACCCCGCCGGCCTTCACTAGACGTAGAGCTTCGACCGCGACGTTGAAGCTCAGGCTGGTCGGGATATAGCCGCGCACGCCGCTCTTCAGAACACGAATGATGTGGTTCAGGTCATCGGTGTCAGAGACGATTACTACCGGATCTGTCACGGCAGTCTGGAGGATGTCCAGGTCGGCCGCGCTAGGTCCGCTGGCGGCATCGAAGACGACGATGACTACCGCGGCGTCGAGCGCACGCGGCTCCCGGTAAGCCAGCCACTCGGCAATGTTCGAAAAGGAAAGGACGTCGTGATCGACGTAGGCCATCTGCAGACATTGCGCCAGGCAATCGCGAAAAACGGTGCGGCTGTGGATGATGACGAAGACCGAACTTGTCGATTCCTTCGGCTGCGACCCTTCTTCATCCCCCTCGGGGAAATCCTGTATCCTGGGGAAATCGACCTTGGCATTGGTTCGATTGCCGGTAGCTTCGCGGCTGTCACGCGATCTCGGCAGTTTTGACCTCGCCGGAGCCTCGCCGGCGGAACTCCGATCGTCTGCTTGTCTGGTGCCGAGCGCAGGGCGCGAATGCAATGCGCGCTGTTCCTGCCTGTTGTTCGAAGGCTTGGCAAAATCGTCGGTTGCTTCAATGCCTGAATTCAAATGCGATATAGCACGCATAACAGAACTCCCAACTGGCTTAGCTCAAATACCTCTCTGGTTTCTTGCAGGCGCCGGTTCGCCGACTTCAGGTCACTCGTTGTAATGATGCCCGATAGTCTGTCGAGCAGATGAACACATTAGTTCGTGGCCAAGCGTTGTGCAATTCAGAGCAGTATCGTGCACGAATTGCGGCGCGTGCGGCGTCAATGTGTCCTTCCGGCATCAATGCACCTTTTCCAACTCAATGTATCACTTCATGCATTGGAACCAGCTTGCGGCATTTACTCCCATGGCGCGCTTCGGTGCCAGACGCGCTGAACGCTGCCGCGTTGCTGCGACCGTCCGTGCTCAAGAGACGCAGTTGCTCGGCCATCACCTCCGAGCTCACCGCAGTGATGTCTTTCCATGCGCGCCACTGCACGGTGCACAGGGAGCCCCCGATGCACTTCCGGCCGCAAAATCGGACGAGAAGATTTTCTCCGCCGCCGGCTTGAATTGGGCAACAAACCTGCTGCCGAACCCGGCTCCGGCGACACGCTCATTGCTATTTTTGCTGATATCTCGACTACTTAAGGCCGAAAGCTCATTTTCCCGGTGTGGCCGGTTGTCCCGGCCTCACAGGGAATTTGAGCGATGGCAAAAGTACGCAAATTGCTGGCGACGGTACCGGGCCGGATCGGGCGTCGGTTCGCCGAGTTCGTCGCCATCGCCGCCGCCAGCCTGCCGTCGGCTGGCGCTTAGGCCAATCCTCGATATCACTCCGGCACGATGCGGACAGCGCCACGCGCCGCGCTGCTGGCGAACGCTGCGTAGGACTTGAGCGCGGTCGATACCGCGCGCTTGCGCGGCGCCGGCTTCCAGGCCGCTTTGCCCTTCGCCACCATGGCCGCACGGCGGCGCTCGAGATCGGCTTCCGGCACCGCGAGGTTGATCTTGCGGTTGGGAATGTCGAGCTCGATGGTGTCGCCTTCCTCGACAAGTCCGATCAATCCGCCCTCGGCCGCTTCCGGTGAGATGTGGCCGATCGACAGGCCCGACGAGCCGCCCGAGAAGCGGCCGTCGGTGATCAGCGCGCAGGCTTTGCCGAGCCCCTTCGATTTCAGATAACTGGTCGGATACAGCATCTCCTGCATGCCGGGGCCTCCGCGCGGGCCTTCATAGCGGACCACGACGACATCGCCGGCCTTCACTTTGTTGCCGAGGATGGCTTCCACCGCCGCGTCCTGGCTTTCGAAGATGCGGGCAGGGCCCGAGAATTTCAGAATGCTCTCGTCGACGCCGGCGGTCTTCACGATGCAGCCGTCCTTGGCGAGGTTGCCGAACAGCACGGCAAGGCCGCCGTCCTTGGAGTAGGCATGCGCGGCGTCGCGGATCACGCCATTCTTGCGGTCGAGATCGACGTCGTCGAAGCGGCGGTCCTGGCTGAAGGCGACCTGCGTCGCCACGCCGCCGGGCGCGGCCTTGTAGAAATTGCGCACTTTCTCGCTGGAGGTGCGGGCGATGTCCCAGCGGTCGAGCGCGTCGGCCAGCGTGGCTGCATGCACCGTCGGGAGATTGGTGGTGATCAGCCCGGCGCGGTCGAGCTCGCCGAGGACGCCCATGATGCCGCCGGCGTGATGCACGTCTTCCATGTGCACGTCCTGCACGGAGGGCGCGACCTTGCACAGCACCGGCACCTTGCGCGACAGGCGGTCGATATCGCTCATGGTGAAGGGCACCTGGCCTTCATGCGCGGCAGCCAGCAGATGCAGCACGGTGTTGGTCGAGCCGCCCATGGCGATGTCGAGCGTCATGGCGTTCTCGAACGCCTTGAAGCCGGCGATGCCGCGCGGCAGCACGCTTGCGTCGTCCTGCTCATAGCAGCGGCGCGCGAGATCGACGATCAGATGGCCGGCCTCGACGAACAGGCTCTTGCGGTCGGCATGCGTCGCCAGTACCGAGCCGTTGCCGGGCAGGGCCAGGCCCAGCGCCTCGGTCAGGCAGTTCATGGAATTGGCGGTGAACATGCCCGAGCAGGAGCCGCAGGTCGGGCAGGCCGAGCGCTCGATCACCTCGACATCGGTATCGGTGATGGACGAGTCAGCCGCCGCCACCATGGCGTCGATCAGGTCGACCGCGCGCTTCTTGCCATCCAGCACGATCTTGCCCGACTCCATCGGGCCGCCGGACACGAAAACGGTCGGAATGTTGATGCGCAGCGATGCCATCAGCATGCCGGGCGTGATCTTGTCGCAGTTGGAGATGCAGACCATGGCATCGGCGCAATGCGCGTTGACCATGTACTCGACGCTGTCGGCGATCAGCTCGCGCGAGGGCAGGCTGTAGAGCATGCCGTCGTGACCCATCGCGATGCCGTCGTCGACGGCGATGGTATTGAACTCCTTGGCAACGCCGCCGGCCTTCTCGATCTCGCGCGCCACGAGCTGCCCGAGATTTTGCAGATGCACGTGGCCGGGCACGAACTGAGTGAAGGAATTCACCACCGCGATGATCGGCTTGCCAAAATCCTCGTTCTTCATGCCGGTCGCGCGCCAGAGGCCGCGGGCGCCCGCCATGTTGCGACCGTGGGTGGTGGTGCGGGAACGATAGGGCGGCATCATAAATCCTTGGGTTGTTTCGGGATTTTTGTCGAATTGCCGTCCTTATGCCCGGCTCGCGGCGCCGACTCAAGGGCACGGGCAGCATGGCAGGACCGCGTGACCGGCTGCGGTCCCAAGGGACGATTTGCCTATTTCGAGACGGCCGGACATGCCGGAACGGCGATCGGGATTTCCGATGTCAGCGGCTGCAAGGGCCGCTTCTTTGTGCGCCTCAGGGCAGCCGCCCTGGAGCGGAACGGCAGCGATCCGATACGCCTGATCGGCTAGCGCGGGCCGAACTAATATCCGAACGGCGGAGAGCGCATCAGGTGATCGGTGATGCTGGTCACGCCTGCAATGGATTCGGCGGCCACCTTGACGGCCTGGCGCTCCTGCTCGGTTTCGACGAAGCCCCAGAGATCGACGACGCCGTCGGTCACCGTGACGTTCAGCTTGCGCGCATGGGCCCAGGGTTGCTTCTTGAGCTCCTCGAGCAGCCGGCTGCGGATCGTGGCGTCCGGAAGCCTGATCTCGAGCCGCGGCCCCACGCTGGCGACGGCCTGGATAATATTGGCTCGGCTGACAATGCCGACCAGTTCTCCATCCTTGTCCACAATGGGCACGCGCTTGATGTGATTCCTTTCGAACAGCTCGGCGACCTCGTGCAAGGGCGTATCGGGGGCCGCCGTCTTGACGTTCGGCGTCATCACGTCCTTGACGCTTTTGGCGTGGGCTTTGACATAGTCTGCCGCGAGCGTGCGCGCGTCCGAAAGCAGCCACAGCCACCAGGAGTAGTGGCGTTCCGTCCCGATCTCCGCGCGCCGCATCAGGTCGGATTCGGTGACGATGCCGGCGAGCTTTCCGGCCGCATCGACGACGGGAACGGCACTGATGCGCTCGCTGATCAGAAGCTTGGCGACCTCCTGGACCGTCGCATTTTCACCGACCGTAATGACAGGCGAAACCATCACGTCTTGAGCGTTCATGAGAGCCTCCTTTGCGGCGCAGCTGTTACTGATATTTCGGGACCACCACGGGTGGGTTGATCCGCGTCAAACAGGCACGCGCGCTCGGCGGTTACGTTTGGTCAGACAACATCTGCGCGGTGGTACCGCCAGGATCAGGGGCCTTCCCGGTGCCTGTCGCTTCGGGGTGTGTCGGGTCCCGTTCAATTGGAGCCTTCGGGAATGAACAAGCTGAAAATTCCACATGATGCATTCGTGTTCGTGGGCGACGGCCGCAAGGCCATCTTCCTGCGCAACGAGGGCGACGAGAAGTACCCGAACCTGAAGACCGAGCAGGTGTTCGAGGATGACAACAACCCGCCGACCCGCGAGCAGGGCACCGACAGGCCCGGTCACCTCGGCAAGGCGATGGATTCAGGCCGGCGCAGTGCAGTCGAGCATGCCGATTGGCATGATCTCAACGAGCATCGCTTTGCGAAGACGGTCGCCGGGGCGATGGAGCAGGTGATGCGGGAGAGAAAGGTCCCGGCGCTGGTGATCGTGGCGCCGCCGCGGACGCTGGCGGATCTGCGGAGTGCGCTGCATGCCGACGTTGCCGCGCGCGTGATCGCGGAGATCAACAAGGATCTCACCCGTCATCCGGTGGGAGAGATCGAGAAGCACCTCACCGGCGGCTGAGGTGCCGGCCTTTGCCGGGCGAGGTGTGGTCCGAGGGGACCCACACATCGCCGATCTTCACATACGAATGCTTCACCGCCGCCCAGGCGGTGCGATGGGAGATCTCCTCCTGCCGGCGGTCGCCGGCATGGGACGCAAAGGCGTGGTTGAAGGCCTCGCGATAGATGTCCTGTGCGTGCGGCGGCAAATGGTTGCGGACGGACGCGGGAAGGCCGGCATTGCTGCGATAGGGCATTGCCGTTGCGCCTTCTAGAGGGGCCGTTCGAACTCCTCGGCCGAATGGCCGAATTGGGAAAGCGCCTCTTCAAGGTAGTCGCTCAGCAGCGGTATGCCGATCAGGTACTGAGCGGTCCGCCTGTTGTGCGCGCGATCCGCTTCGAGACGGATTTCCCGCCAGTCGCTGATGTCGCCATCGCCGCGGCCGAGCCAGGCCAGCGCGACGAGGTCGATCTGCTCATCCTCGTTCAACCCGCGGATCATGGCGCTCAACTCGGTGCGCGTCGGATCGGATGCGTGATCTTCCAGAACCGACAGCATCGCGTCGTCGCTGGCATTCGAACCGGAATCGGGATCGGTCACCACGTCCTTGACGTCGAACTGGCGCGCCTTGGTGAGGATTGCGGCGACCTTCTCCGGCGAGATCACGAGATCGGGAATTTTCTTCATGCCTGGCTCCCTTGGGCAGCAATTGCAGTTAACGTAGCGGCTGCCGGGCTCGATCGCTTGAGGGAAGTCAAATGACCGCATTGAACAATCGGGCAGGTAAGGGGATGGTTCCTGCGCGGCCAGGCTTGCCCAACCCAGCGGTGCGAGCCGGCGGTGCCGCAGGCGCGAACGCGCCTGGTTTGCTTTGAAATCGCTGGACCCATGGAAGCATGCGCATGGGCGAACCATCGGAAAAATCTCCAGGGCGGCCTCCTTCGGGCGGCGCATCCTGGCCGCACGATCCGACGCTGTGGCCCTATGCGGCCACCAAATTCGCCATGGATGCGTTCTTCTGGTGGGCCGATCGTGGCGCCGAACATGCGGCGTCCAGCGACCTGCCGCCGTTGCCGTGGACGACACCGAACAGCGTTGCGCTTGAACTGGCGACCATGCGCCTGCGCGATTTTTCGCGAAGGCAAGGTGGACGGCCAGTTCTGATCTGCGGCCCCTATGCGCTGCACAGCACCTTGATTGCCGATTTCGCGCCCGGCCACAGCATCGTCGAACGGCTGCAGCAGAGTGGGCTCGATCGCATCTTCCTGACCGACTGGCGCTCCGCCTCGCCGGACATGCGTTACCTCGCCATCGACCAGTATCTTGCCGACCTCAACGTTGCCGTGGACGAGATCGGCGCACCGGTCGATCTGATCGGCCTGTGCCAGGGCGGATGGCTGTCGCTGGTCTATGCCGCGCGTTTTCCGGAGAAGGTGCGGCGGTTGGTGCTCGCGGGTGCTCCGGTGGACGCTTCCGTGGACTCCGGATTGGTGCGGCTGGTCGGCAACGCGCCGCAAACGGCATTCGAGGCTTTGGTCGAAAGCGGCGGCGGCATCGTCAGGGGCGCACATATATTGCGCTTCTGGAGCCGCGCCTCCGACAGTGGGCTGGTGCTGCAACGGGACCTGTCGCCGGAAGTGGCCGCCGACCTGGAATTGCACGAGCGATACGTGCGCTGGCATGACGAGACCGTTGACCTGCCGGGCACCTATTACCTGCAGGTGGTACACTGGATCTATCGGGAGAACCGGATTGCGAACGGGGCGTTCGTCGCGCTTGGCCGGACAGTCCGCCCCGATGACGTCAGGATACCCGTCTTCCTGCTGGCCGGCAGCGACGACGAGATCGTCCCCGCGGCGCAGGCGATGGCGACCGCCGAGCGGCTCGGCACGCCGGCCGGCCTTGTCGAGCGTGCCGTCGTGCACTCCAGCCACCTTGGCCTCTTTCTTGGCGGCCAGACGCTGGCTACGGCCTGGCCCCGGATCGCCGGCTGGCTGCAGGCCGATCGGGCGGTTCCGGTGGCCGCCCGGCTCTGATATCAGGTCGGCATGATGAGGTGCGGGCGTCCAGCCGCGCGCGAGAAGAGGACACGACAAATGATTGAATCGGTAGGCATCATCGGGGCAGGCACCATGGGCAACGGCATCACGCAGGTCTGCGCGGCGGCCGGGCTCAGCGTGACCATGGTCGATATCTCGGATGCCGCGGTGAAGCGCGGGCTTTCCACCATCGACGGCAGCCTCGACCGCCTGGTCAAGAAGGAGAAGATGAGCGCCGCCGATCGCGAGGCCGCGCTGGCGCGGATCAATGCGACCACCGACAAGGCGAATCTTGCCAATTGCGATCTCGTCATCGAGGCTGCGACCGAGAACGAGGAGCTGAAGGTCAAGATCCTGAAAGACCTCTGCGCCGCGCTGCGGCCGCAGGCGCTGATTGCGACCAACACTTCGTCGATCTCGATCACCAAGCTAGCCGCTGCGACCGACCGTCCCGACCGCTTCATCGGCATGCACTTCTTCAATCCCGTGCCGGTGATGGCGCTGCTGGAGCTGATCCGGGGCTTGCAGACCTCCGACGACACCCACGCCAAGGCGGAGGCCTTCGCCAAGCGGGTCGGCAAGGTGCCGATCACGGCGCGCAACAGCCCGGGCTTTGCCGTCAACCGCATTCTCTGCCCGATGATCAACGAGGCGGTGTTCGCGCTGCAGGAAGGCATCGCGACGGCCGAGGAGATCGATGCCGGCATGAAGCTCGGCTGCAATCATCCGATCGGGCCGCTGGCGCTCGCCGATCTGATTGGTCTCGACACCATGTTGTCGGTGATGGAGGTCTTCTATACCGGCTTCAACGATCCGAAGTACCGGCCGGCGCCGCTGCTGAAGGAAATGGTCGATGCCGGCCGCCTCGGCCGCAAGAGCGGCCGGGGCTTCTACGACTACGGAAAGAACTAGAAGGATGACGCCGTTGCCCTGATCGCCGCTTCACTGCGGCGCGCGACCGGGGCGGCAGCGGCTTCGGCCGATGTCGTCACGGCGCGCTGTGCGGGCGCGCTGATGGCGGCCGCCACGGTGCGATACTGCGGCAGCTCGCCCTCGAGTGAGTAGAGTACGCAAAGCGCGAGACTCGCCCACACCGCACCGCTGAAATAGAGCGACATCCAGGCGATCTCGCCCTTCCAATGGGCGATATCGTGCGTCCTCACCCAGCGCGTAGAGACGTCGCGCAGCCCCTCGAATAATCCGAGCAGCTGGTTGCCCTCG
>DASWVJ010000384.1:0-9862 GCA_036406295.1 Bradyrhizobium sp. | reverse complement strand
TTCATGCGCAGGAACCCGGAAGTCGTGTAGCGGGACACGCCGGAATAGAAGCGGTCGGTCAACTGCCGCACCATGGCTGAATAGTCGTCAAGCAACTCCGGCAGGATCGAGAAGTGATCGTAGTTGACGATCGCGTAGACGCGCCTGTCCAGCCCGCCCAGCCTGGCTTCGACGGTTGTCGCGATCTTCTCGATATCAGCTTGGCTGCGCAGCGCAAAGCGCTCCAGATTGACGAAGAACAGGTTCTGCTCGCCGTCATAGGTGAAGCGCTGCTCGAGCGGGATCGACAGCAGATCCTCACGCAGCTCCATCGGACCTTCGCGGAAGATGCGCGCATCCATCAGAAGCGGGTCGCGCCGGATGACCGGCTTGAAGTCCATCAGCGCGAGGATATCGCGTTCGATGTCGATTCCCGGCGCCACCTCGATCAGCTCGAGTCCGTCGGGTCGCAGCGTGAAGACGCAGCGTTCGGTGACGTACAGCACCGTCTGTCCCCGTGCGGCGGCAAATTGTCCGCTGAAGGTGACATGTTCGACGGCCTCGACGAATTTGCGCGCCCTCGCCTCCTCCAGGACCAGCAACTTTCCATCGGCCGCAGAGACGCGCAGACGTCCGGCACCAAACGTGCCGACGAAGACGACCTTCTTGGCATTCTGGCTGATGTTGATGAAGCCGCCGGCGCCGGCGAGTTTCGGGCCGAACTTGCTGACATTGAGATTGCCTGAGCGGTCGACCTGCGCAAGGCCGAGGAAGGCCACGTCGAGGCCGCCACCGTCGTAGAAATCGAACTGGTAGGGCTGGTCGATCACCGCCTGGGTATTGATGGCGGCGCCGAAATCGATCCCGCTGGCCGGGATGCCGCCGATGATGCCGGGCTCGGCGGTCAACGTGATCAGGTCGATGATCCGCTCCTCGTTGGCCACAGCCGCAATGCCCTCGGGCATGCCGATGCCAAGATTGACGACGCTGTTGGCCTTGAGTTCGAAGGCGGCGCGGCGCGCGATGATCTTGCGCTCGCTCATCGGCATCGGCGGCAACGAGCCGGCACGCACCCTGATCTCGCCGGAGAACGCGGGATTGTATGGCGTGCCGAAAGTCTGCCAGTGGTGCTCGGGCCTGGCCACCACGACGCAATCGACGAGGATGCCGGGTATCTTGACCTGCCGCGGATTGAGGCTGCCGCTTTCGGCGACCCGCTCCACCTGGGCGATGACGATGCCGTTGGAATTATGGGCCGCCATGGCGATCGCCAGCGCCTCCAGCGTCAACGCCTCTTTTTCCATGGTGAGGTTGCCCTCGGGATCGCCGGTGGTGGCGCGGATGATCCCGACATTGATCGGGAACGTCTTGTAATGCAGGCATTCCTGCCCGCCGAGGCTGATCAGCTCGACCATGTCCTCGATGGTGCGGGAGTTGAGCTTGCCGCCGCCCTGCCGCGGGTCGACGAAGGTGCCGAGGCCGACGCGCGAGACATGGCCCGGACGCCTTGCGGCGATGTCGCGGAACAGATGCGTGATGACGCCCTGCGGCAGATTGTAGGCCTCGATCTGGTTGGCAATCGCAAGCTGCTGCAGCTTGGGCACGAGGCCCCAATGCCCACCGATCACGCGTTTGACGAGCCCCTCATGGGCAAAATGGTTGAGACCGCGATCTCTGCCGTCACCCTGCCCCGCCGCGTAGACCAGCGTCAGATTGCGCGGCTTGCCCTGCGCGTAGGGCGCCTCGCCCTCATTGGCGAGATGGAGCTCCTCGAGCGCGACCGCGATCTCCTCCGCAAATCCGATGCCGACAAAGCCGCCGGTGGCGACCGTGTCGCCATCGCGGATCAGAAGGACGGCCTCGGCGGCCGTCACAATCTTTCCCTTCTCGGAATTGCGCAGATATGGCAGCGCCGGATGCTGGGTCACGACGTTCCTCCCGTTAAGCCCCGGCCCTCCTCCTTGTTTCGGTGGCGAAGTAAGCCGAGACGATGGTGATCCGCGGCTGGGCACCGGCGTATCGAGGCGAGATTGTAGCCGAGCGACACGCCGCTGTAACGTACCCTGGCGCCGGACAATCCCTACAGGAAGCTCGCCTGCGCGCCGTAAATTGCAGCGCAGTCCGATTTCTGATTTTTTGAATTTTCGCAGGCGCCCTGCGACATCCTGTGCACAGCCTCGGCGGCCCTGCCGTTTGACTTGTTATAACATTTCGCACAATGTCTTAACTAACTGGCCGAAGCCGGGTCAGAGCAAGAGCCAAGAAAACATCTAGGGAGACAGGACATGCGGTCATTCAGGCCGACGAGACGTACGTTCCTCAAGACCGGTACGGCAGCCGCCGCCCTGATCGGGATGGGCCCTGCCCTGCTGCGGCAGGCCGCAGCGCAGGACGCGGATCTGGCGCCCTACAAGTCAGCCAAGATCGACTGGCAGCAGGCTTCAGGCGAGACCATCACGGTCGCCGTGATCCCCGCGAGCTATTTCGAGAACCTCATTACGCTGGCGCCGCAGTTCAAGACGCTGACTGGCATCGACGTGCGCTTCGAGAAGATCCCGCCGGCGCAGATCCGCCAGAAATGCGTCATCGACCTCACCTCGAAGACCGGCACCTACGCCACGCATGCCGCGGACCCCATGTACTATTCGCTCTATGCCGCGAACAAATGGGTGGAGCCGCTCGACGCCTATCTGAAAGACAAGTCCCTGACCGATGACGCCTGGTTCAAGTTCGACGACATCATTCCGGCCTGGCGCAGCGCCGACAGCGTCGACGGCAAGGTCTACGGCGTGCCTTACGACGGCGAAGTCACCATCCAGGTCTATCGCAAGGATCTCTACGACGCCAAGGGCCTGAAGCCGGCTGACACGCTCGAGGCCTATGTGGCCAATGCAGCGGCGCTCAACAATCCGAACGACCGCGTCTGGGGATGCGCGCTGCGCGGCGTCGCCGGCGCAGGCCAGAACATGTACATCTACCCCTCGATCTTCCGCGAGTTCGGCGGCAACTGGATGAAGGACGGCAAGCTCACGGTCAACGGACCCGAGGCGGAAGCGGCCCTCGCCTGGTATGTCGACGTGATGCGCAAATATGCACCGGCAGCGGCGGCGAACTGGAACTGGCCGGATATCGCCGACGCATTCTCGCAAGGCACGGTGGCGAACTATATCGACGCGCATTCATCCGCGTCCGTCGTCAACAATCCCGAAAAGTCCAAGGTGATCGGCAAGGTCGCCTATGCCCGCTGGCCCAAGGGGCCGTCCGGAAAGCGCGTCACCTCGATCTGGAACTGGGGTTTCCCGATCAACGCCGCACTGTCGGACAAGAAGAAGAAGGCGACCTGGCTGTTCATCCAGTGGGCGGCGAGTACCGAGACGCAGGCGCGCACCGCGCATCGCTTTGCCGGTCCCACGAAACGTTCCGGCGTCAACCGCACCTCAATCTGGAAAGATCCTGAGTATGTGAAGCTGATGAGCGGCTTCGGCCAGAACTTCGTCGAAGCCACCATGCAGGCGTTGCAGGAGGACACCGACGTCGACTGGCGGCCGCGCGTGCCGCAATGGCCGGCCATCGGCGACACCATGGCGACGGCCATCCAGTCCGCCCTCTCCGGCCAGGCCACGGTGAAGGCCGCACTCGACGACGCGCAAAAGCGCATCGAGCCGATGATGCGCGGCTGAAGTTGCGCGGCAGTTCGATGGCGCCGGCGGCAACAGCCGTGACCGACAAAGCGACCACGCTTCCCGCCAGCGATTACGGCCGCGTGCTGGCGCAGCGTGAGCGCCGGTTCGCCGCCGCATTGCTAGCGCCGGCGTTCCTGGCGCTGTTGGCGACGACCACCTTTCCGCTGCTGTTCCTGGTCTGGACCAGCGCATTCCGCATTGACCTGGCGATGCCGTTCACCAACGGCTTCGTCGGGCTCGAGAACTACAAGGTATTGCTGACCGACGAGCGGTTCTGGTCCTCGCTCCTGATCAGCCTGATCTACACCGGCTCGACCGTCATTCTGCAGGTCGTCATTGGGCTCGCGCTGGCGCTGCTGGTGATGGACATGAAGCGCGGCCAGGGCTGGTTTCGCGTCATCGCGATCCTGCCTGTCGTGCTCTCGCCGGCCGTGGTCGGCATGATCTGGCGCACCTTCATGCTGGCGCCGGAATTCGGCATCGTCGATTTCCTTGCCATCAATGCCGGCCTCGGCAGCAAGAACTGGCTCGGCGATCCCTTCCTGGCGACGGTCTCGGTCATCGTGATCCATACCTGGCAGTGGACGCCGTTCGCCTTCATGGTGCTGCTGGCCTCGCTCGCGGCGCTTCCTGAAGATATCTATGAAGCAGCGCGGCTCGATCGCGCCACGGCGTGGCAGCGCTTCCGCCGCATCACGCTTCCTTTGCTGCGCCCGGCGATCGTGATGGTGATCATCATGCGCACCATGGTGGCGCTCACCGCGTTCGCGGCGATCTTCACGGTGACCGGGGGCGGTCCCGGCACGGCGACGGAAATCCTCAATCTCTACGCCTACCGCAAGTCCTTCACCGAGCTTTCGATCGGCTACGGCTCGGCGCTGGCGGTGGCGCTGCTGATCGTCACCATCCTCATCTCAGCAATCCTGTTCGCGATGCGGAGGGCAAAATGAGCGCGAAACGCCTCCGCTTCTTTGCGCTGCTGGCGATCTCGCTGGTGTTCCTGCTGGCCTGGGCGTTCCCGGTAGTCTGGAGCGTGCTGAACTCGCTGAAGACCGATCGCGATGCGCTGGCCTATCCGCCAAAGCTGCTCTTCTCGCCGACACTCGAGGCCTATCGCGACGTGCTGTTCGGCTCCGGCTCGATCCTGCCGAACCTGATCTCCAGCATGATCATCTCGGTCGGCACCACCGTCGTCACCATGCTGATGGCGGTGCCGGCGGCCTATGCGCTGGCGCGGCTGCGCTTCCGCGGCAAGCGGTTCTCCGGGTTCTACGTGCTGGCAACGCAAATGCTGCCGCCGGTCGGCATCATCATCCCCTACTTCCTGGTGCTGCGGAACATTGGCTGGATCGACACCTATCAGGGCATCATCCTGATCTACCTGTCGTTCTCGTTGCCTTTCGCGATCTGGCTTTTGGTCTCCTACTTCGAGGACATTCCGTTCGAGATGGAGGAAGCCGCCTATCTCGACGGCGCGAGCCGGATGCGCACGCTGTGGCGCATCATCATCCCGCAGGTGCGGGGCGGCATCGCCGTCACCATCGTGTTCGTGTTCCTCAATGCCTGGAACGAATTCCTGTTCGCGGTCGTGCTGAGCGGCAACACGGTGCGGCCGGTGACGGTCGCGATGTTCAACTTCGTTTCCGTCGAGCAGACGCTGTGGGCGAAGCTCGCCGCGGTATCGGTGCTGGCGATGCTGCCGGTGGTCGTGCTCGGCGTGGTCGCACAAAAGCATATCGTGAAAGGACTGACGGTCGGCGCCGTCAAGGGTGGAGGTCGCCGATGAGCGGTCACGGAGAAGTGCGTTTCCAGGACATCGTCAAGATGCACGGCGAGTTCGCCGCGCTCAGGAGCGTCAATTTCGAAATCAAGCCCGGCGAGTTCTTCGCCCTGCTGGGTCCCTCCGGTTCCGGCAAGAGCACGACCTTGCGGATTCTCGCCGGGCTTGATGCACCGACCGCCGGCCGCGTCTTCATCGACGGCAAGGACGTGACGTCGGTGGATGCGCGCGATCGCGACATCGCCATGGTGTTCCAGAGCTACGCGCTCTATCCGCATATGACGGTCGCGGAAAACATCGCCTTTCCGCTCGAGATGGGCAATCTGCCGAAAAAGGAGATCGGGCCCGCGGTGAAGGAAGCCGCGCGAAAAGTGAAAATCGACCATCTGCTCGACCGCAAGCCCGGGCAACTCTCCGGCGGACAGCAGCAACGCTGCGCGCTGGCGCGCGCCATCGTCCGCAAGGCGCGCCTGTTCCTGCTCGACGAGCCGCTGTCCAACCTCGACGCCAAATTGCGGATCGAGACGCGTGCGGAGCTGAAGAAGCTGCAACGCTCGCTCGGCGTCACCGCCGTTTACGTCACCCACGACCAGGAAGAGGCAATGACGCTCGCCGACCGCATGGCCGTGTTCATGGCCGGCGAAATCCAGCAGGTCGGCACGCCTGCGGAAGTGTTCGCACGGCCGAACTCGATCGAGATCGCCGGCTTCATCGGCAATCCGCCGATGAACCTGGTGCCCGCGCGTTATGCCAACGGCAGCGTCGTCATCGCCGGACATGCGCTGAAGACCAATGCGGCGATCGCAGGCGAGCGCGACGTCATCGCCGGCATCCGGCCCGGCGCACTGCGCCTTGCATCGGACGGGCTGAAGGCCAAGGTCGATCTCATCGAGGATCTCGGCGACACCGCCGTGCTCGACATCGACTGCGCCGGCACGTTGATGCGCGTGCGCGTCAACCATGAGGACATGCCGCGCGAAGGCGACGCGATCTCGGTGACCGCGCGGCCGCATGACATCCATCTATTCGATCCCGAGACACGAAAGCGGCTTTGAGCCCATGACCGCCCGCACCCGCAAGAAACCTGTTCCACTTTCCGCCAGCGCGACGGCCGCGGCCGCCGTGGGATCCGTGCCGCTGCACATCCAGATCCGCGAGGCGATCCGCCGCCAGGTTCGCGACGGCCTGCTGATCGACAAGACCGGCCGCCTGATGACCGAGGCCGAGCTGGGGCGGCATTTCGGCGTCAGTCGCATCACCATCCGCAATGCCATCTCGCCGCTGGTGAGCGAAGGCATGTTCGCACGCACGCGCGGCCGCGGCACCTTCCTGCGCTCCAACCAGCCGGAGAACTGGGTCGGCCGGCTGATGGGCTTTTCGGAAACCATCCGCGACGCCGGCTACCAGGCCGGCGCCAGGGTGCTGCAGCAGGGCATGACCAACCGGCACGATGCCGAGGTGCGCGAGCAGCTCCGCGAGCGCGCGGTATGGCAGCTCAAGCGGCTGCGGCTCGCCGACGACACGCCGATCGCGATCGAACATGCGTTCTACCCGCCGGACATCGGCCTGGAGCTCGAGAAGCGCGACCTCACCTCCATCATCATGTACCGGGTGTTCGAGGAAGAGCTCGGCCACCCCATCAAGGAGGCGAGGCAGACCATCAGCGCCTCGCTGGCGGATTCCACCAGCGCCAAATTGCTGGGCGTGAAGGCCGGCAGCCCCCTGCTGGCCATCGAGCGCCTGACGCTCGGCACCGAGGGACGTCCGCTCGAACTGCTGCGCTCCGTGTACCTCCCCGACTATTTCCGCCTCAGCATCAGCCTGACGCGGCAACATTCCTGATTATCCGCGACCCAAGAAGGACCGAAAACCATGGCAAATGGCGGCAAGGCTTCCGAGCTCCCCAACATTCTCCTCATCCTCAACGACGACATGGGGTTCTCGGACATCGGCTGCTACGGCGGCGAGATCGAGACACCGAACCTCGACCGCCTCGCGGCGGGTGGCCTGCGCTATTCGCAATTCTACAACACCGCCCGTTGCAGCCCGTCGCGCGCCTCGCTGCTGACAGGACTGCATCCGCACCAGACCGGCATCGGCATTCTCACCTACAGCAACGGGCCGGAGGGCTATGCCGGCAATCTGAACAGGAGCTGCGTGACGATTGCGGAAGTGCTGAAGCAGAAGAAGTACAAGTCGTATCTCAGTGGCAAGTGGCACATCGCAAGCAACTTGACCGAGCCGACCGACGCCTGGCCGATGCAGCGCGGCTTCGACCATTTCTACGGCACCGTCATCGGCGCCGGCAGCTTCTACAATCCGAACACGCTGACGCGCGGCAACGACAACATCGAGCACGAGGCGGAGAACGACCCGTCGTTCTTCTATACCGATGCGATCAGCGATCAGGCAGCCGCCTATATCAGGCAGCACAAGAACGAGAACCCGCAACAGCCGTTCTTCCAGTACGTCGCCTACACCGCGCCGCACTGGCCGCTGCATGCGCATGACGAGGACATCGCCAAATACAAGGGCCGCTTCGACGCCGGCTGGGATCGCCTGCGCGAGCAGCGGCTGAAGCGGCTGGTCGATGACGGCATCATCCATCCGAACTGGCAGCTCACCGACCGCGATCCGACCCAGCCGCCGTTCGACGAAGCAAAACACCGCGAATGGACGCTGCGCTGCATGGAGGTCTATGCCGCGCAGATCGATCGCATGGACCAGGGCATCGGCCGCATCCTCAAGACGCTGGAAGAAACCGGCCAGATGGATAACACGCTGATCATCTTCCTGTCCGACAACGGCGCCTGCGCCGAGGACATTCCGCAAGGCGTCACCGCGCGCGAGCTGGTCGACCAGCTGATGATTGCCAAGGCCAAGACGCGCAAGGGCGAGCCGGTGCAGTTCGGCAACGATCCCAACCTGATGCCGGGCGGCGAGCACACCTATCAGAGCTACGGCACCGCCTGGGCGAACCTTTCCAACGCACCGTTCCGCCTCTACAAGCACTGGATCCATGAAGGCGGCATCGCGACGCCCTTCATCGTGCACTGGCCGCGCGGCATCAAGGAGCGCGGCGGGCTGCGCCACAATCCGAGCCAGCTGCCAGACGTGATGGCGACGATTCTCGATGTGTCCGGCGCGACCTATCCGAAGGAATACAACGGCAACGCCATCCAACCTTGCGAGGGTGAGAGCCTGGTGCCTTCGTTCTCGTCGGCCTATGGCGGCCGCGGCCCGTTGTTCTGGGAGCACGAGGGCAACGCCGCGGTTCGCGTCGGCAAATGGAAGCTGGTGCGGAAGTATCCTGATACGTGGGAACTCTATGACATGGAGCTCGACCGCACCGAGATGCACGATCTCGCCGCAGAGCATCCGGAACGCGTCCGCGACATGGCCGAGCAATACCAGCGCTGGGCTGACCGCTGCGGCGTGATCCCGCGCGAGAAGATTCTCGCGCTGATGGAAGCGCAGGGCGAGACGGCGTTCTGGGAAGAAGAGAAGCAGAAGTAACGGCTCAGATGACCGGCGGAGATCCCCGTTGCTGCGCAAAGCGTCAGGCTGGCGAGCCGGCCGCGGCGCCCGCGGCAGCGGCGATCACGCGCAGCAAAACGCCGATTGCGCGGCGCTGGAGCCCGATGATCGGCGGCTCGTTCCTGATGGGCTCAAACGACAAGCGTTTTCCCGATGACGGCGAAGGTCCCGTGCGCAAGGTGACCGTCGCCTCCTTCGCCATCGCCTGCCACGCCGTCAGCAATCTGCAATTTGCGGAGTTCGTCAGGCAAACCGCCTACACGACCGACGCCGAGCGCTACAGCTGGAGCTTTGTGTTCGAGGCCCTGCTGTCCGACGAAGCCAAGCGCATGCGGGACAATCGCGCCGCCGAGACGCCGTGGTGGGTGGCGGTGCCGCACGCCTATTGGGCGCAGCCTGAGGGGCCGCACTCGACCATCCTCAACCGGAGCGATCATCCCGTCGTGCATGTGTCATGGAATGACGCCAAGGCTTACTGTCAGTGGTCGGGAACGCGGCTGCCTACCGAGGCCGAATGGGAAATGAGCGCGCGCGGCGGGCTGGAGCAGGCCATCTTCCCGTGGGGAGACGAACTGACGCCCGCGGGCGAACACTATTGCAACGTCTGGCAAGGAAATTTCCCCGACCTCAACACCATGGAAGACGGCTATCTCGGCACCGCGCCGGTTCACGCCTTCAGGCCCAATGGCTACGGCCTGCACAACGTCGCCGGCAATGTCTGGGAATGGTGCGAGGACACGTTCTCTCCGCGCTACCACCAGGTGACGGCGGCCGACAATCCTTTCCACGATGCGCCAGCGCCGAACCGCTCGCTGCGCGGCGGCTCGTTCCTCTGCCACGATTCCTACTGCAACCGCTATCGCGTGGGCGCGCGCAACTCGAA
>DASWVJ010000383.1:0-4145 GCA_036406295.1 Bradyrhizobium sp. | reverse complement strand
GAAGCAATCCATACTTCCGTTGCGGCATGGATGGCTTTGCGGAAGCCTTTAGATCCGGCGGCGTTACGCGCCCAACCGGGTGACCCGCAATGACGGCTGGTCAGGAACTCATTGATTCATTGGCGCCATTTGCGCTCGATCGGTCTCACTTTGCGACGGCGGGAACCGATTCCTGCCCGACATTTTAAGCCTTGCGAACGAGTCTGGAACGAAAGGCGTCCGAATCGCTGACTCCTTCCGGCTCCCGCTTCGTTCACCGCAACATCAGGGGTCCTAGTGCAGATGGTGGCACTAGATCAAGTTTCGGAGGGGCGAACAAGGCTCAGCTTTCGACTGCGATTCCTTAAAATTTGTGCGGCCCCGAGTCGAATCAGAATGGGGCAAGAGTCAATGGGGATTCGGAGACACCGTCATTCCGGGGCGCGCGAAGCGCGAACCCGGAATCTCGAGGTTCCGGGTTCGATGCTGGCGCATCGCCCCGGAACGACGATTGCCATTGCACTCGTCATGCCCGTTCATCCCGGCCATGACGGATGTCACTGCGTCTTCGCTACCCGCGGCGGCATGGCGACGGTGTTGAACTGCGTCGCCTCCAGCACGGCGGCGCCGAACGGCGTCGGGATGGTCAGGCGGAACGGCACCAGCACGCGCGTGCCCGCGATCGGCACCAGCACGATTTCCATGCGCCGCTCGTTGGCGAGATATCTGATCACGGGCCGGTCGGGGATGTAGCCCGCAAGCGGCGTGAAGTAGATGGCGCAGACCACGGCCGGGCCGTGATAGCCCTTGTCCGCCTTCACCGTTTCCATACGCTTGAAATCGAGCTTGAGGTCGTAGCGCAGCCTTCCGTCGAACACGGAGCTACCGCCGCGGCAGGCGTCGGGGCCGAGCACTTCGCCATTGCCGGGCACGCGCACCAGCGAGCTCGTCATGGGATCAATCACGCCCTTCTTGTGCGCCTCGGTCACGACGATGCGATCGGGATCGACCGGCGGTTCCGGGTCGATGGAAAAATCCTTCACGCCGCCATTGGCAAGGTTGATCTTGATGGTCTCGGATTTCTTCGACGAGATGGTCGCGGTATAGTTCGTCGGCACCAGCGCACCGTTGATGATCCGCCCCTGCGCCGAGCCGGTGCCGGTGCCGCCGGAAAACGCCTTCAGGAGCCCCGCGGTCGCGCCTTGCGCGCTGGCCGAATAGTAATCCTCGGTGATCTCGATGCCCCAGGTGCCCTTGCCGACAGCGATACCGGCCAGCGAGGCCTCGTAATGCGCCTCGAGCCTGCCTTGGGCTGATGCCGGCAGCGGCGCCAGCAGGAGCAAGGCAGCCGCGCAAAGACCGACGAGCCGGGCGTTGGCCAGGCGCGGCAGGTTGGCGCGGTTTGGTATCCCGAGAGGCACGCAGCGGTCCTGTTCTGGGCGCGAGCTGTCAGTCGTCTAGCAGCAAATGCGGCCCGGCAACTCTCTAAAATAACGGCCCCTTTCATGTCGGGCGCGATTGCGCCCTTTATATGGTAGGTTAAGACTCTGATTTTGCAGCGAAACCGCCAATTCGACGCGAGTTTTCGTAGCTTAAAACCTTGACGCCACGCCGCCCGCACCCTATACGTCCGCCCGTTCCTGGAAATGGACGAGATTTTGGACCCCCGCGGGCGCGACGCGCGCGCCGGTGATGCGGGGATGGAAGAGGATTTTGCGATCATGTCGCGGCGCTGTGAACTGACGGCCAAGGCCCCGCAGGTGGGCCACAAGGTGAGCCACTCGAACATCAAGACCAAGCGGCGCTTCCTGCCGAACCTGTGCAACATCACCTTCATCTCGGACGCGCTCGGTCGCAACGTGCGCCTGCGCGTCTCGACCAATGCGCTCAAGAGCGTCGACCACAATGGCGGCCTCGATGCATACCTGCTGAAGGCCCGCGCCGACGCGCTCTCGCCGAAGGCGCTGGAGCTGAAGCGCCAGATCGAGAAGAAGCTCGGCACTGGGGCCGAGAAGAAGGCGAGCTGAGATTACGGAGCTTGGGGCTGACTGGGGCAAGTAAGCGTCCAGTAGCGTGAGAGCTTAAGCGTCAGAGTTGAGTTAGTAGCGGCCGGGTCGGAGACGACCCGGCCGTTTTTTGTTTTTAGACCTATGGATGTTCGTACAGCCCTACTGTCCGACCAATCCCGCAGCAAGATTAAGGCCTCATGGTTCGAGACGCCCTTCGCGCTCCTCACCATGAGGCAAGACAGCGGCGCTCCTGACGCGCTGGGGTCCCGGCCTGCTCAATGACTCATTCCTGTGGTTATGGGTCCTCTGGGGCGCAATTGCGCCCCATAGTTCGCCGCGTCGCGGCGCCCCGGGACGACAGGGTGGAGGGGGACGGAGATGACCGAAATCACCGGCCGCAACATCGTCATCCTGTGCGACGGCACGGGCAACGAGATCAGCGAGAACATCTCCAACGTGCTCAAGCTCTATCGCTGTCTGCGCAAGACGGCGAAGACATCGCCGCGCCAGTTCGTCTATTACGATCCTGGCGTCGGCACGCTGGCGCAGCCGAGCACCTGGCACAGGATCCGCGCCAATATCAGCCTCGTGCTCGGGCTCGCCACCGGCTACGGGCTGGATGCCAACGTGCTCGCGGCCTACCAATTCCTGGTCAACCACTGGCAGGAAGGCGACCGCATCTATCTGTTCGGCTTCTCGCGCGGCGCCTATACGGTGCGCGTGCTGGCGGGGCTGATCCACAAGATCGGGCTGATCTCGCCGGAGCAGGTCAATCTCGCAGGCTCGGGCCAGATCGCCTACAAGCAGTTCTCCACCGATGCGCCGGAGCACGGCCTCGACCTGAAGGCGCTCACCGATGCGCCCAGCGACGAGAACGGGCCGCTGCCGGCAGGCGCCTTCGACAACGCCGCGCAGTTTGCCCGCATCACCTCGGCGCGCTGGCCGGTGATCGATTTCGTCGGGGTGTGGGACACGGTCGCCAGCGTGTTCGTGCCGCGGTTCGATCGCTGGGTCTACGTGCTGAGCACGGAGGAGCTGGCGTTCACGATCGTCAATCCGAGTGTGAAGGTGTTCCGCCAGGCAATCGCCATCGACGAGCGGCGCCGCATGTTCCGCCTCAAGCCGTGGGACGATCCGCAGGTCTTCATGAGCAATCCCTACGCTCCCGACACCAGCTGGAAGGAGCAGGACATCCTGCAGGTGTGGTTTGCCGGCGTGCATGGCGATATCGGCGGCGGCTATCCGGAAGCACAGAGCCAGATCTCGAAATATCCGCTGCTCTGGATGATCGATGAGGCCTGCAAGGAAAAGCTCACCGTCAACACCAGCAGCGTGAACCAGCTCGCCTGGGGCCGCTCGCGCAAGAACAGCCCGTTCCGGTACGTCGCGCCTGACGTTGCGGCCGATGCCCACGACTCCATGAACTTCGCCTGGCGCCTGCTCGAGGCCGTGCCGAAGAAGGACAAGTACAAGGAATGGCCGGAGCGGACGTCGCGGCTCGGCTTCTACATCCCCTGCTGCGAACCGCGCTTCATCCCGGAAGGCGCCATGATCCACGAATCCGTGGCCCAGCGCATGGAGGCGCGCAAGGATTACAAGCCGGTCAATCTGCCGAAGCGCTACAGGATCGTCGACATGCCGGTGGAGCCGCCGGTGCATGCGGCGGAGCAAGATTCGTAGGGCGCATTGGCGCAGCGTAATGCTCCGCCCAGTGCGGCGGATTACGGCTTCGGCTAATCCGCCCTACGCTCCCTGCTCCAGCATCGCGCGAAAATCCGCGCGGGCGCGCTGCGCTTCGGCGCGGGCGGTGTCGGACGCATCGACGAGGCCGAAATAGCCGTGGATCAGGCCCTCGCCCGGATGATACTTCACCGCCACGCCCGCCTTCTCAAGCGCATCGGCATAGGCCCTGCCCTCGTCGCGCAGCGGATCGAACCAGGCGGTGGTGACGACCGCAGGCGCAACGCCTTTGAGGTTCGTTGCGCGCAGCGGCGAGACCCGCCAGTCGGCGCCGTGGGCCTTGTCCTGAAGATAATGCCCGCAGAACCACTCCATCACCGCGCGCGACAGGAAATAGCCTTCGGCATTCTCGCTGCGCGAGGGAAAGCGGCCGTTCTCGCTTCCGTCGGCGAAATTGCCGACGACGTCGGTGACGGG
>DASWVJ010000382.1:0-39299 GCA_036406295.1 Bradyrhizobium sp. | reverse complement strand
GCTAGCCGCGAAGCAGGCGGTACTTCTTGTGCTGCAGGCAGGTGTTCACGACCAGCGCATAGTCGGCGGTGGCCGCATCCGCCTTGGCCGCGCCCGTCGCCGCCGTGTTGCCGCCGACGATCTGCGCCGTGTCGGACGCCGCGCCAACCGCCCGCGCCTGCTGGAATGTTGACACCGGTATGTAGCCGGCAACGGCACCGGCAATGGACAGTCCCGTACCGGCGGCCTGCTGCTCGCGTGCCGCGCGCGCCGCGGCTTCCTGCGGCGCCGCCTGCTGGCGGCACTCGGCGAGGTCGCGGCGATACTTGTCGGGATTGACGCGATGCATGTCGACCAGCGGCTCATAAATCGGCGGCAACTGTTCGTCGCTGGCCGTTGCTGTCGATGAAGCCGGGAGTGTGGAGCTTGTCTGGGTGGTCTGATCGCACGCAGCAAGGACAAGGCCGATGACGGCCAGCAGCAAATATCTCATGAAAAACGCCCCAAAAACAAAACGCGACCTAATTACCTCCCATTAGCAGGGCGTGGCGGCAGCGGGCAAGGCTTTTGGGGAACAAAGGAAGGCTGACGCGGGCTTACCCTCTCCCCTTGCGGGAGAGGGCCGCTTCGCAAAGCGAAGCGGGGTGAGGGGTCCGTCTCCGCAGACTATGTCCTGACCGAAACATTCATCTTCGCGGATAGAACCCCTCATCCGTCGCGGACTTCGTCCGCGCCGCCTTCTCCCACAAGGGAGAAGGCAAGAAGGGCTTACACCCCCGCCATCATCACGTATTTGATCTCGACATATTCTTCCATGCCGTGATGCGAGCCTTCGCGACCCAAACCCGATTCCTTCACGCCGCCGAAGGGGGCGACTTCGGTGGTGATGAGGCCGGTGTTGACGCCGACCATGCCTGACTCCAGCGCTTCCGCTACGCGCCAGACACGCCCCAGGTCGCGGGCGTAGAAGTAGGAGGCAAGGCCGAACGGCGAGTTGTTGCACATCGCAATCACCTCAGCCTCGTCCTTGAAGCGGAACACCGGCGCAAGCGGGCCGAAGGTTTCTTCATGCGCGACCAGCGCGTCGGGCTTGACGTTGGCGAGCACGGTCGGCTCGAAGAAGCTGCCGCCGAGCGCGTGGCGCTTGCCGCCGGTGATGACCTTGGCGCCGCCCTTCACGGCATCATCGATATGCTTCTCGACCTTGAGCACCGCATCCATGTTGATCAGCGGCCCCTGCACCACGCCGGCTTCCGTGCCGTCGCCGATCTTCATCGCCGCAACCTTCTTGGAGAGTTTCTGCACGAACTCGTCGTAGATCTTATCCTGGGCGTACATGCGGTTGGCGCAGACGCAGGTCTGACCCATGTTGCGGTACTTCGAGACGATGGCGCCTTCGACGGCGGCGTCGATGTCGGCATCATCGAACACCACGAAGGGCGCGTTGCCGCCGAGCTCGAGGCCAAGCTTCTTCACGCCGACGGAAGCCTGCTGATAAAGGATCTTGCCGACCTCGGTCGAGCCCGTGAAGCCGACGAAGCGCACGGCGGGATGCTCGCACAGCACCTTGCCGATCGCCGACGAATTGCCGGTGAGGATGTTGAATACGCCCTTCGGCACGCCGGCCTTTTCAGCAAGCGCGACCAGCGCCAGCGCGGTAAGCGGAGTCTCATTGGCGGGCTTCAGCACCACGGTGCAGCCGGCGGCGAGCGCGGGCGACACTTTGCGCGTGATCATCGAACAGGGGAAATTCCACGGCGTGATGGCGCCGCAGACGCCGATCGGTTGCCTGATCGCGAGCAGACGCGCATCCGGCCGCTGCGTCGGGATGGTCTCGCCATAGACGCGGCGGGCCTCTTCCGCAAAGAACTCGACATAGGCGCCGCCGATATCGACTTCGCCGAGCGCCTCCGCCAGCGGCTTGCCCTGCTCGGAGGTGAGGATCAGCGCGAGGTCCTCGCGGTTGGCCGCGATCAGTTCGAACCACTTTCGCAAGGTGTTGGAGCGCTGTTTGGCGGTGAGCTTCGCCCAGGCGGGAAAGGCGCGCTCGGCGGCTTCGACCGCCTGCGTCGTCTCCGCCGTGCTCATGACCGGCACTTTTGCCAGTTCAACGCCGTTGACGGGGTTGGTGACCGGGCGCGAGGGGGTACCGACCCAGGCGCCGTCGATGTAGCAGCGATCCTTGAGGAGCGAAGGGTCCTTCAACCGGTCGCGCAGTGAGGGGGCGGAAGTCTGGGCGCGGGCGGCGGCGGTCGGGGTCATGGGCTGCTCCTCGGATTTTCTTGGGATGGCTCTCCAATATAGGCGCAAAGCCGCAACAATGCATCGCCCGCCCGAGGGTGGCCGTTTCGAGCAAATTTTAGGTCATTGCTGTCATTCCGTGGCGCGTCGCAGACACGAACCCGGAATCTCGAGGTTCCCCGATGCGCAATTGCGCATCTGAGGTTCGATGCCCTGGAACGATGGCGTCAAATCACGCCGCGCCGCTCATATAGGTTTCGCGGCGGCCGATCATGCGCTCGGCGGCAGCCTTGGCGTCGGCGCGCGTTGAGGTTGCGCAGGTGCGGTATTCAAGCTCGGGGAGCGAGGCGGGATCGCGGCGGCCGAACCAGGAGCGCGAACCGACTTGCAGCTGGGCCAAGGACGCCGCGACGTTGTCGACCGCGTCAAAAGAATGCAACGCGCCTGACCCGGCGACGCGGACCTCATAAATGCCTGGCGTGATCGGGGCTTCGATGTTCTCGCCGCGGCCCGGCCGCGGATATCGCTTCCACTCGCTCCACTTGGAAATCATGACCTACCTCTGCAACGAATTATCGGAATCGATTGAGTCGGGACAAACGGTCCCGGATACACATTTTTGTGCTGTAATCTGAATACCTTATACAACCAACGCCGCCGCATCAGCACATCGGAAACCATACCGCCTCAGATATGGGCGGTCATCGACCTTGCAACCCGTCCACCGCCGATTGTGGCGAAGTGTTGCAGTATGGCCGCGCCGCCACCTGTCCCCGCCAGCCATCACGAAATCGCGACCTTGCGCCGCGTGCGACTCGCGCGCGCTTGCCGGACGCCAGGCACGGGAGGAGGATCGCCGCTCTCCATAACAATAATCTTACGGAGGCGACCCCATGCAGACCAAGTCTGAGATCGACCAGCTGTTGCGACAGAAGTGCGACGCGAAGGAAATCCCCGGTGTCGTTGCGATGGCGGCCACCGGAAGCGAGACGATTTATCAGGGCGCGTTCGGCAAGCGCGACCTCGGCAAGGACGATGCGATGACCGCCGACAGCGTGTTCTGGATCGCCTCGATGACCAAGGCGATCACGGCCACCGCCGGCATGCAGCTGGTCGAGCAGGGCAAGCTCTCGCTGGACGAACCAATCGGCAAGCTGCTGCCCGATCTCGCTTCGCCGCAGGTGCTGGAAGGTTTCGATGCCAGCGGCGCACCAAAGCTGCGCCCGGCGAAGGGTGAGATCACGCTGCGCCAGCTGATGACGCACACTGCGGGCTTCGTCTACAACATGTGGAACAGCGACAACGCGCTCTATCTCGAGAAGACGGGAACGCCCGTCATCACCACCTGCCAGAACGCTGCGCTGAAGACACACCTGGCAAGCGATCCCGGCACGCGCTGGGACTACGGCACCAACATCGATTTCGTCGGCAAGGCGGTGGAAGCCGTCAGCGGCCAGCGGCTTGATGCCTATCTGCGCGACAACCTGTTCGCGCCGCTAGGCATGAACGACACCGCCTTCAAGATCAGCGATTCCATGCGCAAGCGGCTGGTCGGCATGCATGCGCGCACGCCGGAAGGGCTGGCGCCGATCCCGTTCGAAATGGAGCAGAACCCCGAGTTCCACATGGGCGGCGGCGGGCTCTACGGCACGGCGGCCGACTACATCAAATTCACCCAGATGATCCTCAACAAGGGCAAGGGAGGCGGCAACCAGGTGCTGAAGCCCGAGACCGTGGCGCTGATGGGCCAGAACAACATCGGCGCGCTGGAAGTGGGCAAGCTGCTCACGGCGACCCCGATCTACACCAACGACGTCGACCTCTTCCCCGGCATGGTGAAGAAATGGGGGCTGAGCTTCCTGATCAACACCGCGCAGACGGCAGAAGGCCGCAGCGCCGGCAGCCTCGCCTGGGCGGGATTGGCCAACACCTATTTCTGGATCGATCCCGTGCGCAACGTCACCGGCGTGATCCTGATGCAGCTGTTGCCGTTCTGGGATGGCAGTTGCCTGGAAGCGTTCGCCGGATTCGAGCGCGGCATCTATGCCGGGCTCGGCGCCGGCAGCGGACAGAAGGCGGCGTGAGCGTTAGGCCTCAACATGCATCATGGCCGGGCTTGTCCCGGCCATGATGAGTTGAGAAAATTACACCGGCAATCCGTTCTGCTGCGCCAGCTCCTTCAGCGAGACCAGCGGGCGGGCGCCGATGTGCTGGATCACTTCGGCGGCGGCGAGCGCGCCGAGACGGCCGGCGTTTTCATGACCGGCATTGCGCACAAGGCCGAACAGGAAGCCGGCGGCAAAGAGATCGCCGGCGCCGGTGGTGTCCACCAGGTCCCTGATGGGGGAGGCGGGAACGGCAACGACGCCGCCATTGGAGACAACGACACAGCCCTTTTCGCTGCGGGTGACGACACCGAGCCTGGTGTCGGCGGAGAGCTGCTTCAGCGCGGTGTCGAAGTCGGCCGTCTGATACAGCGAATGCAGCTCGGACTCGTTGGCAAAAATCAGATCGACCGTGCCCTTGCGCATCAGCTCGAGAAATTCATCGCGATAGCGGTCGACGCAGAAGGAGTCCGACAGCGTCAGCGCGACCTGGCGGCCGGCGCCATGCGCAATCGTCGCGGCCTTCACAAAGGCTTCCTTGGCGCTGCTCGGATCCCACAGATAGCCTTCGAGATAGACGATGCGCGAAGCTTCGATCTGCGCAGGGTTGATATCGGCGGGCGTCAGGTCCTGCGCGGCGCCGAGATAGGTGTTCATGGTGCGCTCGCCGTCCGGCGTCACCAGGATGTAGGAGCAGCCGGTGGCGGGGCCGCCTGCGGCAGGCTTCGTCTCATAGGCGACACCGGCGGCACGGATGTCGTGGCTGTAGAGATTGCCGATCTGGTCGTCCTTGATCTTGCCGACATAGGCGGCGCGTGCGCCGAGATTGGCGATGCCGACAATGGTGTTGGCGGCCGAGCCGCCGGACATTTCCGTGGCTGGGCCCATGTCGCGGTAGATCGACGCCGCGCGCGCCTCGTCGATCAGCGCCATGCCGCCCTTGGTCATGCCGTGGTCGGCCAGAAACTTCTCGTCGGTGCGCACCAGCACGTCGAAGATCGCATTGCCGATCCCGAGCACGTCGTATTTTGCCTCGGCCATCTACCCTGTCCCGGTTGTGACATCGCGGTTCGCGGTTATCACGTTCGTCCGCGTGGCATCAAGGGAAGCGCCCCTTTTTGTTGGAGCATGGTCTGATCGCAAAACCGGTGCCCACTTTTCCGGATCATGCTCTATACAGGGGCCAATGATCCGGTCTTTCGTCACCGTCTCCTCCGGCACCCTGGCCTCACGGCTGCTTGGTTTCGTGCGCGACTCCATGGTCGCCGCGCTGCTCGGGGCTGGTCCCGTGGCAGACGCCTTTCTGGTGGCATTTCAGCTCGTCAATGTGGTGCGGCGTCTGCTCACCGAGGGCGCGCTGAATGCCGCGCTGGTTCCGGCCTGGCTGCGCCTGCGGGACACGAAAGGTGCAGCGGCAGCGGCCGCCTTTGTCGGAACGCTGCTGGGTACGGTGAGCTGCGTGCTGGCAGCCGTCACCGCGCTGATCGCACTTGTCATGCCGCTGGTCATCATGGCGCTGGCGCCGGGATTTATGGGCAGCGACGCTCTGGCGATGGCCGCAGCCGATGCCCGGCTGATGCTGCCTTATCTTGCCTTTGCCGGCCCCGTGACCGTGCTGATGTCCGTGATGAACGCGCAGGGGCGCTTTGCGCCGGCTGCCTTCTCGCCGCTGCTGTTCAACATTACGCTGATCGCCGCCATGGCCGTGCTGCTGCTCTGGCGGCAGGACGCCGCGCGTGCCGCGTTGATCCTCGCCGCCGTCATCGGCATTGCCGGACTGCTGCAACTGTCGATCCTGATGCTGAGCCGGGGCGAGAAGACCGCCACGCCGCTGCGCGTTTCATTCGACGCCGACATGCGCAGCTTTCTCGCCAGGGCCATACCCGGCATGATCGCCAGCAGCGGGCCGCAGCTTCTGATGATTGCGGCGGCGGTCATCGCGTCGTCCTCGCCATCCGCCGTCTCGTGGCTCTATTTCGCGGGCCGCCTGATCGAGCTGCCGCTTGGCCTCGTCGGCGTCGCCATGGGCACGGTGCTGGTGAGAGAATTGTCGCACGCGGTACGGGGCGGCGATGCCGTCGCGATGGCGCATGCACAATCGCGCGCGGTCGAACTGGCCGCAGGGCTGGCGCTGCCGGCAACGCTGGGGCTGATCGTGCTGGCCGAGCCGATCGTGCGCCTGCTGTTCGAGCATGGCGCCTTCACCGCCGGTGATACGGCCGCTACCGCCCGCGCGCTGATGTGGCTCGCGCTGGGACTGCCCGCGCAGGTGCTGTTCAAGGCGCTGGCGCCGGCCTTCTTCGCTCGCGAGAACACCACGACGCCGCTTGCCGCCGTGCTCAAGGGGATCCTGCTTGCGATGGCGAGCGCGTACCTGTTCGGCCACTTCTTCGGCGCGGAAGGCATCGCCGCCGGCATTGCGCTGGGCGCATGGGGCAGCGCGCTCGGGTTGATCCGCGAGGGCGCCATGCGGTTCGGCTTCGGCATCGATGCGGCGGCGCGCCGAAGGCTGCCGCGCATCGTGGCGGCTGCGCTTGCGATGGGCGCGGCGCTTTGGCTGGCGCCGATCGCGAAGCTGCAGGGCCTTGCCCAGGCGGCCAGCCTGATCGCCCTCATCGTCGCCGGCGTCACACTTTACGGCTTGCTTTTGCAGCTTTTCGGCGTCGCGGGCTGGCGCGAAGCGGTTAACGCACTCAAAGGGCGCCAACGCGACTTGCGCGGCTAAAATACCCGTGGCAAACGACGCCCCGTATACAGACGGGAACGAGAAACATGGCGTTCGTGGAACGGGTTTTTTCAGGCGTCCAGCCGACGGGCAATCTGCATCTCGGCAACTATCTCGGCGCGATCGTCAACTTCGTGAAGCTGCAGGAAACGCACAACTGCATCTATTGCGTCGTCGACATGCACGCGATCACGCAAGGCCTGGACGTCTGGGGCGGACCTGCCGAGCTGGCGCGCAACACGCGCGAGGTGACCGCGGCGTTCATCGCCGCCGGCATCGACCCGAAGAAGCACATCGTGTTCAACCAGAGCCAGGTCGCGGGCCATGCCGAGCTTGCCTGGATCTTCAACTGCGTCGCCCGCATCGGCTGGCTCAACCGCATGACGCAGTTCAAGGAGAAGGCCGGCAAGGATCGCGAGGCCGCTTCGGTCGGCCTGTACGACTATCCCGTGCTGATGGCGGCCGACATCCTGCTGTACCGCGCCACGCACGTGCCAGTCGGCGAGGATCAGAAGCAGCACCTGGAGCTCTCGCGCGACATCGCGCAAAAGTTCAACAACGATTTCGGCGACTCGATCCGCGGCCACGGCATCAATGACGGCCTGTTCTTTCCTTTGCCGGAACCATTGATCACGGGGCCGGCGACGCGGGTGATGAGCCTGCGCGACGGCACCAAGAAGATGTCGAAGTCCGATGCATCGGACAATTCGCGCATCAACCTCACCGACGATGCCGACCTCATCGCCCAGAAGATCCGCAGGGCAAAGACCGATCCGGAGCCGCTGCCGACCGAAGAGAAGGGCCTCGATCCGCGTCCCGAAGCGGACAATCTCGTCGGCATCTATGCGGCGCTCGCCGGCGTCTCCAAGCAGGCGGTGCTGAAGGATTTTGGCGGCGGGCAATTCTCCAGCTTCAAGAACGCGCTGGTCGAACTGTGCGTCGCAAAATTGTCGCCGATCGCCGCCGAGATGAAGCGCCTGGTCGCCGATCCCGGCCATGTCGATGCCATCCTCGTCGACGGCGCTGGCCGCGCGCGGGCGATTGCCGACGAAACCATGCGCAAAACCAAGGACATCGTCGGCTTCGTCCACCAGCGCTAGTTGAGCGAGGCCAGCGGCGGAACCTATGCTGCCTCTACCCAAAGGCGGAGGGAGTGTGGCAGCATGCATCGGTTTGGCAGCACCGGGACATGCATGACCAGTCAGCGACACGCTTACGAATCGGGTCACAAGCCAAAATGCCTTGTCATCGTTGACGACACCGCGGAATGGGACCGCGCCGTCTACTATGCCGCGCGCTGGGCGATGCGGGTCAGCGGCGGCGTGGTCATGCTGCGGGTGATCGAGACCGAAGACGCCAACCAGCAATGGCTGGGGGTTGCCGAGGTGATGCGCGCGGAAGCCCATGAAGCGGCGAACGAAGCGCTCGACCGCGCCTCCGGCCGCGCCAATGGGGTTGCCGCCATCACGCCGGAGCGGGTGATCCGCGAGGGCGATCCGGGCGAGCAGATCCTCGACGTCATCGACAAGGACCCCGACATTTCCATGCTGGTACTGGCCGCCAATCCCGGCCCGGAAGGCCCGGGGCCGATCATATCCACGATGGCCAAGACGGTCGGCTCGTTCCCGATTCCCCTGATGGTCATCTCGGGCGCGCTGACGGATGCAGAAATCGATGGCCTGTCGTAGCTGGTCCGCCCGCAGGCCCGCTCTTGCGCCAACGCAAGCCGGCCGGGCCGAAATCGTGCTTATAAGTCCTTGATGCAGCGCGGGAACGGCTGGTTTGCGCCCCTTGACCGTGCGCCACACGACGCCATCTGCTAAGGAGACCTCACGCGCCGGCCTTGAACCGGCGCCGCCGGAGAAAACCATGTTCATCCAGACCGAAGCCACCCCCAATCCCGCCACGCTCAAATTCATCCCGGGCCGTATCGTCCTCGATTCCGGCACGATGGAGTTCGCCAATCGGGATTCCGCCCACCGCTCGCCCCTTGCCGCGCGCCTGTTCGAAGTACCCGGCGTCACCGGCGTATTCTTCGGCTCGGACTTCGTCACGGTGACCAAGGCCGACGGCGACTGGCAGCATCTGAAGCCCGCGATCCTCGGCGCAATCATGGAACACTATATGTCCGGAGAGCCGCTGCTCGCCGACGGCTCCGCCGCCAGTGACGACGAAGCAGACGAGGCCGACGAATTCTTCCGCGAGGAAGACGCCGACACCGTTGCCCAGATCAAGGACCTGATCGAGACACGCGTGCGGCCCGCGGTCGCCAATGACGGCGGCGACATCACCTTCCGTGGCTTCAAGGACGGCATCGTCTATCTCAACATGAAGGGCTCTTGCGCCGGCTGCCCCTCCTCGACCGCGACGCTGCAACACGGCATCCAGAACCTGCTGCGCCACTTCGTGCCCGACGTCGTCGAAGTCCGGCCGATCTGAGAGGCGCGAATGGCGAATAGGGAATGGCGAATAGGGATTAACTCGAATATTCCATTCGCTATTCGTCACTCACTATTCGCCTTCCCATGCTGATTCTCGCCATCGATACCGCGCTCGATGCCTGCGCCGCGGCGGTCCTCGACACCGCCAGCAACAAGATGATCGCGCAGGAATCGCAGGCGATGAAGCGCGGCCATGCCGAGGCGCTGATGCCGCTGGTGGCGCGGGTGATGAAGCAAGCCGGCATTGCCTTCGCTGCGCTCGACCGGATTGCCGCCACCACCGGTCCCGGCAGCTTCACCGGATTGCGCGTCGGCCTTTCCGCCGCACGCGGGATCGCGCTGGCGGCAAACAAGCCCGCGGTCGGCATCACCACACTCGCCGCCTATGCCGCACCGCATGTCAGCGAGCACGGCGAGCATCCGATCATCTCCGTCATCGATGCGCGGCACGACCATGTCTATCTGCAGATCGTCAGCGGCCGCGGCGAATCGCTGGTGACGCCGCGCGTGGCGCCGATGGCGGAAGCCCTCGCGGCCTCGCGCTTCGGCGCGCCGCATCTGGCTGGCAATGCCGCCAACCTTGTCGCCGAGCGCTGGCCGAAGGAAGCGCCGGCGCCGGCCAAGGTCGATCAGCAGGCCGCGCCCGACATCGCCTGGGTGGCGTGGCTCGCCGCCGCAGTCGATCCCCAAGTGGCGACGCCGCGGCCATTTTATCTGCGCGCGCCGGACGCCAAGCCGCCGGCCGATCAATTGCCGCGCACCGCTGCGACGCAGCCCACATGATGGGCTGGCTGTCGGACTGGTGGGGCGGCGGCACCGCCGTCGTCGAGCCCGCGATGCCGCGCGATGCGGCCCGGCTGGCGCAGCTGCATAGCGCGTCATTTCATCGTGGCTGGGGTGAAGGCGAGTTCGAAGTGATGCTGCGCGAGCGCAACACGCTGGCGCATCGCCTGCGGCTCGGGAGCAAGGTGATCGGCTTTGCGGTGTCGCGCATGGCCGCCGATGAAGCGGAGATCCTGTCGATTGCGGTGGACGAACGCCATCGCGGCCGCGGCCTCTCACGCAACTTGCTGCTCACCCATCTCGGCCACCTCGCCGGGAGGGGCGTGCGAACAATATTTCTTGAGGTCGAAGAGAATAACCAGCCGGCTCGAAGGCTCTATGAACGCCTGGGCTTTGCCGTGGTCGGCCGCCGCGAAAGGTATTACAAGCAAAGCGACGGGGAACAGCTGAATGCGCTTCTGATGCGGCGAGACTTGTCGTAAACTCCGGGAGATGGCAAACCATCGCTATCTCCTCAGGGCCCACACCATGACCGCACTGAAACCGTCTTCCGCGCCAACTTCGAAGGCCACCGGCATCGAGGCGCGCTGTTCCGCCACCGGCATGCGCATGACCGAGCAACGCCGCGTGATCGCGCGCGTGCTGGCAGAAGCGGAAGACCACCCCGACGTCGAGGAGTTGTATCGCCGCTGCGTTGCGGTCGATGACAAGATCTCGATCTCGACGGTCTATCGCACGGTCAAGCTGTTCGAGGATGCCGGGATCATCGAGCGGCATGATTTCCGCGAGGGGCGCGCCCGCTATGAGCAGATGCGCGACAGCCATCATGATCACCTGATCAATCTGCGCGACGGCAAGGTGATCGAATTCACCTCGGAAGAGATCGAGAAGCTGCAGGCCGAGATCGCCCGCAAGCTCGGCTACAAGCTGGTGGATCACCGGCTGGAGCTTTATTGCGTTCCGCTCGAAGACGACAAGAACTGACGACGCGTCAACTGCCCCACGTGAACCTCGACCTCGTCATCTTTGATTGCGACGGCGTGCTGGTCGACAGCGAGGTCATCTCCTGCCGCGCGCACGCCGAGACATTGACGCGCCACGGCTATCCGATCACCGAAGAGCAGGTGCTGCATCGTTTCCTCGGCGTCTCCGACCGCGAGGCGCGTCAAATAATCGAGCGCGAGATCGGCCGCAGCCTGCCGGACGGTTTCGAAGCGCAGGTAAAGGAAGCGACGCTGAAATTCTATGCCGGGGACCTCAAGGCGATTGCCGGCGTCGCTGCGGCGATTGCCGCGATTGCCGCGCCGAAATGCGTGGCGTCGAGCGGCACCCCGGAAAAGATCCGCCATGGCCTGGAATGCGCCGGGTTATTCGAGCAACTCTCACCGCACATTTTCTCGGCGACCCAGGTCAAGCGCGGCAAGCCGGCGCCGGATCTGTTCTTGTTTGCCGCTTCAAAGATGCGCGCCGCGCCGGAGCGCTGCCTTGTGATCGAGGACAGCGTCCCCGGCGTCACCGGCGCACTCGCAGCCGGCATGACCGTGCTGGGCTTCCACGGCGGCAGCCATTGCCTGCCGGGCCATGCCGACAAGCTGCGCGCGGCCGGAGCGGCCGCGCTGTTCGACGACATGCGGGAATTGCCGGATCTGGTGCTCCGGCTCGGGGCGGCTACGATCGCTGGCTAGATCTGTCGATTTGCATTACGCCGCTGATAGCCGCACGTGAAACTTGCTGCCAGTTGCCTCTGCATAGCGCAGCAAAGTCTTCGTGGTCGGCAGAGTTTGTCCGCTCTCCAGCCGCGCAATTGTGGATTGACTGGTACCCATTCGCGCAGCCAGATCAGCTTGTGAGAGACCTGCACGCCGACGCGCTCTAAGCAGTTCGGCAGCAATCTCGAACTCTGGTGCGAGCGCATCGTACTCAGCCTTGACTTTTGGATTGGCCAGAAGACGAGCCTTGAGCTTTTCGAACGGGATGGTCATGCGATCTCCTTCGCTCGCCGCAGCGCAAGCTCGATCTCGGCCCGTGGCGTTTTCTGTGTCTTCTTGATGAATGCGCGAACCACGACGACCCTGCGCCCAATCGCTGTAACGTAAAGCGCGCGGGCGATTCCGTCTCGGCCCGTCAGCCGCAACTCCCACAGCTTCCCTTCCAAATGCTTGACGTGCGGCTCGCTCAGGCTTTCCAGCCCGACGGAGGCGATGCGCTCGGCAAGCCGCAAGAAGCGCGCCTGCATGTCGGCTGGAAGGGCGGCGATTTCCCCGGTGACAGTTTCATTGAGGATTTCTACCCGCCAAGCCACCAGCGTAGATATATCTCATTTTTGAGATTTCAGCAAGATGGTTCGGCGGTCGCGAGACAACAATCAGTGTCCAAGCGGCTGGATTTTCAGCGCCTTAGGCTATATTTGACCCCTGCGGCGCGGATGGCGCCGTTTGTTCCCTAACCAAGGTTCCATGACCTCGCCGCGCAAGCTGCACATAAAGTCCTATGGCTGCCAGATGAACGTCTACGATGCGCAGCGCATGGTGGACACGCTGGCGCCTGAGGGCTTTGTCGAGACGGGGAGCGCAGAAGATGCCGACCTCGTCATCCTCAACACCTGCCACATCCGCGAGAAGGCCTCGGAAAAAGTCTATTCCGAGCTGGGACGGCTGCGCGCGATGAAGGAGGACGCCGCCCGCGACGGCCGGCAGGTCAACATTGCGGTAGCCGGCTGCGTGGCGCAGGCCGAGGGTGATGAGATCATCCGCCGCGCCCCCGTGGTCGATATCGTGGTGGGGCCGCAAAGCTATCATCATCTGCCGCAACTCCTGGCGCGCGCGAAGTCCGGCGGACGGGCGCTGGAGACGGAGTTTCCGGTCAAGGACAAGTTCGGCTTCCTGCCCGCACCGAAGCCGGATGCGATCCGCGCGCGCGGCATCTCCGCTTTCGTCACCGTGCAGGAAGGTTGCGACAAGTTCTGCACCTTCTGCGTGGTGCCGTACACGCGCGGCGCGGAAGTCTCGCGGCCGGTGGCAAGGATCATCGATGACGTGAAGCGGCTTGCCGACAACGGCGTGCGCGAGATCACGCTGATCGGACAGAACGTTAACGGCTATCACGGCGAAGGGCCGGACGGGCGGAGCTGGCCGCTCGGCAAACTGCTCGACCGTCTCGCTGAAATTCCAGGCGTCCTGCGGCTGCGCTATTCGACCAGCCACCCGCTCGATGTCGAGGATTCTCTGATCGAATCGCATCGTGACAATCCGGCGCTGATGCCCTTCCTGCATCTGCCGGTGCAGTCCGGTTCCGACCGTATCCTGTCGGCCATGAATCGCAGGCATACCGCCGGCGAATACCATGCGGTCATTGAGCGTTTCCGGCGCGTCCGCCAAGACATTGCATTTTCATCGGATTTTATCGTCGGTTTCCCCGGGGAAACCGAGCAGGATTTTGCCGCCACCCTCGCGCTGGTCACGCAAATCGGCTACGCTGCGGCTTATTCGTTCAAATATTCGCCGCGGCCCGGAACGCCGGCGGCGGACATGCAGGAGACGGTGTCAGCGGCAGAGATGGACGAGCGATTGGAGCGCCTCCAGCACTTGATCGACAGCCAGCAATCGGCCTTCAACCTGGCTGCGATTGGCACGACGGTCGATGTGCTGTTCGAGCGGGCTGCGCGCAAGCAGGGCCAGATCGTCGGCCGCACCGCCTATCTGCAGCCCGCCCATGTGATGGCCTCGCCCGACATCATCGGCAAAGTCCTCCCCGTGCACGTCGAGAGCCTCGAACGCTACAGCCTGCTCGGCCATCTCGCGGTACCCGCGTCCGCCGCGCAGCCTGCCGAATCCCGGATGACCAGTGGAGCCTGAGCCCTTGGCAAAAAGCCCATCGGATTCGCCTTCGCTCGCTCCCAGCCGCAAACTCGACCGCGACATGCAAATTCCGCCTGAGACGCAAGTCGTCATCGACTTCGACGACAACCGCGCCGTTTCCGCCCTCGTCGGTCCCTACGGCCAGAACCTCGCGCTGATCGAGCGCCGGCTCGGCGTGGTCGTCGACTCCCGCGGCAATCACATCACCATCGCGGGCTCCCGCGACGGCTGCGACGCCGCGCGCCGCGTGCTCGAAACACTGTATGCGCAGGCCAATCAGGGGCACGATCTCGCACAGGGCGACGTCGAAGGCGCGATCCGTGCCGTGATCGCGCAGGGCTCGCTGTTCGAATACGACGCCAAGACTGCGAAGTCGCAATTCGAGACCATCAACTTGCGCAAGCGCCCGGTGCGCGCGCGCACTGCCGCACAGGACTCCTACATCCGCGCGCTGAAGCGCCATGAACTGGTGTTCGGCGTCGGTCCCGCCGGCACCGGCAAGACCTGGCTTGCGGTCGCCTATGCGGCGCAACTGTTCGAGCGAAAAGAAGTCGACCGCATCATCCTGACGCGTCCGGCGGTGGAAGCCGGCGAGCGCCTCGGCTTCCTGCCGGGCGACCTGCGCGAGAAAGTCGATCCTTACCTGCGTCCGATCTACGATGCGCTCTATGACCTGATGGATGCACGCATCGTCGAGCGCGCACTGCAGGGCAACGAGATCGAGATCGCGCCGCTTGCCTTCATGCGCGGCCGCACGCTGACCAATGCCGTGATCATCCTCGACGAGGCGCAGAACACGACCTCGATGCAGATGAAGATGTTTCTGACCCGTCTCGGCGAGAACAGCCGCATGATCGTCACCGGCGATCCTTCGCAGGTCGACCTGCCGAACGGGCAGGCCTCCGGCCTTGCGGAAGCCTGCCGGCTGCTCGACGGTGTCGAGGGCATCGCGCAGGTGAAATTCACGGCCGAGGACGTCATCCGCCACGAGCTGGTGGCGCGGATCGTCGCCGCCTATGAGGGATTGCCGGGGCGACCGGCAACCGGCAAATCTTGACCCGACAAACCGCCGCCGGAAACCTGAGACAATCAGGTTCCGGCAGACTCCAACATTTCGAAACGATGACACGCCCTGCGCTTCCCCAGACTGAAGTCCTCGTCACCGCCGATTGCTGGCAGGCGGAGCCGGGTGCGGAGGCCGTGATTCATCGCGCCATCGATGCCGCCGCCGAGATTGCCGACGCCGACACCGGCGAAGCCGAGCTCGCGGTGATGCTGACCGACGACGGCGGCATCCGCACGCTCAACTGCAACTGGCGCGGCATCGACAAGCCGACCAATGTGCTGTCGTTCCCCGCGCTGCAGCCGGCCGGCGAGGTGCCGGACGACATGCCGCGCATGCTCGGCGACATCGCGATCGCCTATGAAACGGCGCGGCGGGAAGCCGACCACGAACACAAGCCGTTCGACCACCATTTGAGTCACTTGGCGGTGCACGGCTTCCTGCACCTGATCGGCTACGATCACGAGAAGGACGACGACGCCGAGGCGATGGAGACGCTGGAACGCGAAATCCTCGCCCAGCTCGGCATTCCCGACCCCTATGCGGGAAGCGGGAACGGGTGAACTGAAATGCCGGACTCCGAGCCTAGCCCAGAGAAGACCGCGGAAAGCCGCAACCCGGACAATCTGCCCGCCGTGGTGCGGGAAGGCGAGGTGCTGCGCCCGGCCGCCGAGAGCTGGCTGTTGCGTGCCATTCGTACACTGTTCGGCTGGAAGTCCGGCTCGGTGCGCGACGACTTGAAGGTGGTGCTCGATGCGACGACGCCCGAGGACGTCGGCTTCTCCGTCATCGAGCGCACCCTGCTGCGCAACATCCTCTCGCTTCACGATCGGCGCATCGCCGACGTGATGGTGCATCGCGCCGACATCGTCGCGGTCAAGCGCGACATTCCGCTCGGCGAATTGATGAGCCTGTTCGAGAGTGCGGCCCATTCGCGGCTCGTGGTCTACAATGAGACCCTCGACGATCCCGAGGGCATGGTGCACATCCGCGACCTGCTCGCCTTCATGACCGCGAGGGCGCGAGTCGGCGAGGCAGGCAAGACGCGGCGCAAGAAGCCGTTTCCCGCGGGACTCGACCTGCGCGCGGTGGATCTCGCGCTGCCGCTGTCGGAGGCCAACATCACGCGAAAGCTGCTCTATGTGCCGCCGTCGATGCGGGCGATCGACCTGCTGGCGCAGATGCAGGCCTCGCGCGTCCACCTCGCGCTGGTCGTCGACGAGTATGGCGGCACCGACGGGCTGGTGTCGATCGAGGACATTGTCGAACAGGTGGTCGGCGAGATCGACGACGAGCACGACAGCGACGAGCCGCCGTCGATCGTTCGCCAGGCCGACAATTCTTTCATCGCCGATGCGCGCGCGAGCCTCGACGACGTCCGCAAGGTGATCGGCGAGGAATTCGTCACCGGCGAGGCCGGCGAGGACGTCGAGACGCTGGGCGGCTACCTCGTCTCCCATGTCGGCCGGTTGCCGGTGCGCGGCGAGCTGATCTCGGGTCCGGGCAGTTTCGAGGTCGAGGTGCTCGACGCCGATCCGCGCCGCGTCAAGCGGCTGCGCATCGCGCCCGCCAAGGAGCGCCCTGCGCCGCGCAAGGAGCGCGAACGCAGCCGGCGCGAAGCCGCCTCCGACCAGCCCCAGTCTTCCGGCAGCGATACGCCGCCGCCCTCCGGCGACGGAGCCGCCTCCCAGTGAAGACCCGAGACAAACTCCGCGCCGTCGCTCTCTCGATCATCCTTGCCTGGGGATGGAAGCGCGCCGGCATTGCGCTTGCCGCCGGCATGCTGTCGGCGCTCGCCATGGCGCCGTTCAATGCATGGCCCATCCTGTTCCTGACCTTTCCCGTTCTGGTCTGGCTGATCGATGGCGCGGCGGCCGGCAAATGGCGCGGCGTGCCGGCGGCGGCGTGGACCGGTTTCTGCTTCGGCTTCGGCTATTTCGTGCCGGGCCTGTACTGGACCGGTTATGCCTTCTTCGTCGATGCGGCGACCTTTGCGTGGCTGTCGCCTTTTGCCGTACTGGGCCTGCCCGCCTATCTCGCGCTCTATCCGGCGCTCGGCTTCGCGCTGGCGCGGCTGTTGTGGACCAGGGATGCCTCGCGGATTCTTGCACTCGCGGTCGCGCTCACGGCGAGCGAATGGCTGCGCGGCCATCTGCTCACGGGCTTTCCCTGGAACGCCTTCGGCTATGCGCTATCCGAACCGCTCGCGCTGGCCCAGATCGCCTCCGTGATTGGGCTGTGGGGCATGACGTTCCTGACCGTCGCAGTCTTCGCGAGCCCCGCGGTGCTGATCGACGGCAAATCGCGCAAGCCGTGGCTGGTTCCGGCCGCCGCGCTCGCCACCCTGCTGGCGCTGGGCATCTTCGGCATGGTCCGGCTCTCTCTGCTGCCGACCACGATGGTGCCGCACGTCAAGCTGCGCATCATGCAGCCGAACCTGCAGCAGGACGTCAAATTCAACTATTCCGCCAAGCGGGAAGTGATGCAGAAATACCTGACGCTGTCGGATCGCGCCTCGGGGCCGCAGTCGACCGGCGTGCGCGACGCCAGCATCCTGATCTGGCCGGAATCCGCGTTCCCCTTCTTCCTGACGCGCGAAGCCGATGCGATGGCGCAGATCGCCGACCTGCTGCCGAAGGGCACGGTGCTGATCACGGGCGCAGTGCGCGTGCCCGACGATACGCCGCCGGGTGTGCCGGTCAGGCGCGCCTATAACTCAATCTATGTTATCGACCATGACGGCAGCGTGCTGTCGGTCTATGACAAAACCCATTTGGTTCCGTTTGGCGAATATCTGCCCTTCCAGGACTGGATGGAAAGGCTCGGCTTCACGCAGCTCACCAAGGTTCAGGGCGGCTACATTCCCGGCACGCTTCGGCGCCCGCTCGACATCCCCAACGCGCCGCGCGCGCTGCCGCTGATCTGTTATGAAGCGATTTTCCCGGGGAAGTTGGCCGATAGCGCTGATCGCGCCGGCTGGATCATCAACCTGACCAATGACGGCTGGTTCGGAATCTCCACCGGCCCCTATCAGCACTTGCAGCAAGCGCGACTGCGCGCGATCGAAGAAGGTCTGCCCGTGGTGCGCGCCGCCAATACGGGGATTTCCGCGGTGATCGATCCGGTGGGACGAATTGTCGCGCAACTCGGCCTCGGCATCGAAAGTGTCCTGGATGCCAGCCTGCCCGCAGCGATTGCGCCGACGGTTTATGCTCGGCATCCGAATATTCCTGCCGCAATAATGCTGCTACTCGCCCTGATTTTCGTCACGTACCGGCGTTTGACCCGACAAAAATTCTGAATTGATTTCAGAATCCGATTTCCGAAGATTTAGAATTGGTCGAAGTTGCGGCGGTTGACAGGTCGCGGTGTCACTTCGCATTGTGCGCGCGAATTCAGCCAGTCAGTTCATTGTTCGAAGTCTCCTTTCCCTCCGAGCAGAATTTGACGGTTTCGCGTCCGGAGCATGTCGTGCGTCTCCCGGCGCCAAAAACCCCAGGGAGAGTTGGAGATGTCGACCAAAGCGCCCAACCCTGTTGACAAATATGTCGGCAGCCGCGTGCGGATGCGCCGGATCATGCTCGGGATGAGCCAGGAAAAACTCGGTGAGGCGCTCGGCCTCACCTTCCAGCAGATCCAGAAGTACGAAAAGGGCACCAACCGGGTTGGCGCCAGCCGGTTACAGCAGATTTCCGAAGTGCTGCAGGTGCCGGTGTCGTTTCTGTTCGATGGCGGTCCGAGCGGCACGCTCGGCGGCGAGGTCTCGGCCGACGGCGCATCGCCCACCTATATCGCCGATTTTCTTGCGACTTCCGAAGGACTTGCGCTGACACGCGCCTTCACGCGGATTCCCGATGCGAAACTTCGGCGCAGCATCGTCAGCCTCGTCGAGCAGATCGCTGACCGGGAAGCTGCGGAAAACGGCGAGAAAATCGCTGAACGCTCCCTGAATCGGCAGGATTGACGCCCATCGGCGCGCTGGCGCATGACATTGGCCTGACTTCAATGCAAGCCGGCGGCCAATGGCAGCGACATCCAGCAATCCTTTCGACGCGGGAGACATCCTCGACGGCATCCGCCGCTGGGTCGAGATCGAGACGCCAACGGAGGCTCCGGTACAGGTCAACCGGCTCGGCGACCTGATTGCTCAGGGCTATGGCGGTTTGCCGGCACATGTTGAGCGTATCGCGGGACGCGACGGCTGCGGCGATCATCTCGTCGTGCGCTCGGCGTGGGGCCAGGACACGCCGGGCATTCTGGTGCTCAGCCACCACGACACCGTGCACCCAATCGGCTTCATCGAGCGTCTGCCGTTCAGGATCGACGGCGATCGCGCCTATGGCCCCGGCATCTATGACATGAAGGGTGGCGCTTACCTAGCCTATCACGCCTTCCGGCAAATCTGCGCCGGGCCGGCGCGCTCGCCGCTCGGCATCACTCAGCTCTATGTCTCCGATGAAGAGATCGGCAGCCCGACCTCGCGCGCGCTGATCGAGGCGGAAGGACGCAAGGCAAAATACGTGCTGGTGACGGAGCCTGCGCGCGACGGCGGCAAGATCGTCACCGGCCGCAAGGGCGTCGCGCGTTTCGAAGTGTTCCTGAAGGGCGTTCCAGCGCATGCGGGAACCCGGCCGCAGGACGGCCGCAGCGCCATTCGCGAACTCGGCAACGTCATACAGACCCTGGAAGCGCTGAACGATTCGTCGCGCGGCATTTCGGTGAATGTCGGCGTCGTGCGCGGCGGCACCCGGCCGAACGTCGTCGCCGAAGAAGCCTATGCCGAAGTCGACATGCGCGTGCCGACGCTGGCCGACGCAGAAGAACTGCTGCCGAAAATTCTCGGCCTGAAATCGCGCACCGAAGGCGTCGGCGTGAAAGTCATTGGCGAGCTGAATCGCCCGCCCTATGAAAAGAGCAACGCCGGTGCGGCGCTGTTCGAGCACGCCAAGGGACTGGCCGCCGAAATCGGCTTCGATCTGGTCGACACCTCTACGGGCGGCGGCTCCGACGGCAATTTCACCGCGCCGCATACCGCAACCCTCGACGGGCTCGGTGTCGACGGCCAAGGCGCGCATACCCATTACGAGCAGATGTACATCTCCTCGATCGAGCCGCGGGCGCGGCTGCTGCATCGCCTGTTCCAGACGCTGCGATGACGCGCCCCTCCAATCCAGACCGCGCGCACACGCACGGGCAAGGCTCGTTCTTCGGCCGGCGCAAGGGCCACAAACTGCGTGCCTATCAGGCCGACCTGATCGAGACCCTGCTGCCGCGGCTGGCGCTGGACATTTCCTCCCCTGCGCCCGCGCCGCTTGCCGAAATCTTCGGCCGGCAGCTCGACGATGTCAGGCTCGAGATCGGTTTCGGCGGCGGCGAGCATCTGGTCGCCGAGGCATTGGCCTTTCCGAACATCGGCTTCATCGGCTGCGAGCCGTATGTGAACGGAATGGCAAAGATCCTCGCACAGATCGAGGCGCACAACATCGCCAACATCCGCCTGTTCGCCGGCGATGCGGCGGAACTATTGGCATGGACACCGCCGCGTTCGCTGGCGCGGATCGACCTGATCCATCCCGATCCCTGGCCGAAGCGGCGGCACTGGAAACGGCGATTTGTGCAGGATGCGACGGTGGCCGCGATGGCGCGCGTCATCAAGCCCGGCGGTGAATTCCGCTTCGTCAGCGACATCGACGATTACTGCGCCTGGACGCTGGCGCATCTGTTGCGCTCGCCGGATTTTGCCTGGCTGGCAGAGCGCGCGACCGACTGGCAGCAGCCATGGGACGGCTACACGATGACGCGCTACGGCAGGAAGGCCGAGCGCGAGGGACGCGTGACGGCGTATTTGAGGTTCAGGCGAAACAACTAGCCAGCGTCGTTCCGCGGCGATGCCAACGGGTCCGCGCGAAGCGCGGCCCGATGACAGGCTCCGCATCGAACCTCAGATGCGCAATTGCGCATCGAGGAACCTCGAGATTCTCAGGGGCGCAATTGCGCCCCATAGTTCATGCTTCGCATGCTCCGGAATGACGATCCTACTGCCCCATCCGCACCTTCTTTACGTCGGTCGCTTCCCATACCATGCGCTTGCCCCGCTCGCGGCCGAGCAGTTCGATGGGGTCGTGATTGTCGATATGGCCGAACTGCCCTTTGTAAACGCTGTAGCCGCATAGCTCCTGCAGGCGGCGCGGAAAGCGAATGGCGGCTTCGCGGGGAATGCCGAGCTGCAAATTCTCCTGCTGCCGCATCCAGCCCCAGCAATAGGCGCAGGAGAAGGCGTAGCGTCGCGCGTCCGACGTATTCGCACCGCCGCCATGCCAGAGCGCGCTGTCGAACAGCATCACGCTGCCGGCCGGCATGGTCGCGGTGACGGCGTCGTATTCCTTGCCATATTCCGGCGAAGAATCGAATTTGTGGCTGCCGGGAATGACGCGCGTGGCACCATTGTCGTCGCGAAAATCCGACAGCGCCCAGATCGCATTCAGCGTGATCGGGATGTGCGGCCGCGGCAGCGGAATCAGCTGGGTGTCCTCGTGGATCGGCTGCGCCTCCTGGCCCGGGCCGAGCACGAGCGAGCAGAACGACGACAACAGGCACTCCTTGTCCAGCATGCGCTCGACAATGGGCAACACGTTCTCGTGCAGCGGCACTTCCCAGAAAATGTCGGCATAGGTGAGCAGGTTGTTGATGCGAACGGTCTTGAATCCCTCGAACGAGGTCTTGGCGTAACCGAGATCGTGCTCGCGCTCGACCCGGTCCAGCGCGCGTTTGAGGCCGTCGACCAGCGTTGCGGATGCCGCCCCCTCGATCACGGTGTAGCCGTCGTCGCGGATGCGATCGGCATGCACCTGGACCTCTGCTTCCGTCAGCATCGCATTCCCCCTCACGGCGCAGTGGCGCGCCTTGGCTGGGAGAATAGCGCGAGGTTCTGTAGGAGGAAAAGTGCTTCAGTCGTTGCGGCGAACGGTGATCTGGCCTCAGTCATTCCGGGATGGTGCGCGAGCACCAGACCTCAGATGCGCAATGCGTATCGGGGAATCTCGAGATTCTCAGGGGCACAAGTGCGCACCATAGTTCGATGCGGAGCCTGTCATCGGGCCGCGCTTCGCGCGGACCCGTTGGCATCGCCCCGGAATGACAGCAGCTGACTACCCCGCATGGCGCGTCTTCCAGAAATTCACCACACGCTCGGCGGTGGAGGGCATCAGCCGCGCAAAATTGACGCGGGCGCCTTCAATGTCAGCCTGCGAAGGAACGCGGTTGGGACCGATCCTCAGCAGGATCAGCCCGCGCACGGTCGCCCATTCGAGCCCGATCACCTTGCTGACGATCAGGATCGGATCGTAACGGTCGCCCGAGATCAGGCGGTCGAGGGTCGCGATCTTCACGCCCGACATCGCCGAGAGTGCCGCGATCGACTCCTCGTATTGGTGCGCCTTTGCAAACTCGAGCAGGGTGCTTTCGTTGAGATTGTCGGCCTCATGCAGCGCCAGGATCGCGCGCAGGGCCGGCTCGAAATTGCGCTGGCCTTCGACCGGCAGCATCAGTCCGGAAATATCGCTCATCGCCCGCCTGATCGCGGCCTGCCGCGCCGGTTTTGCCGCCTCGAGCAGGCGGCGGCGGACGACGTCGATCGAGCTGGAGAGCAATTCCTTGAGATTGTCGTCGGAGAGATCGTCGCGCTGGCCGATCGTCAGCGTCAGCACCCCGTCCTGGCCGGCGCGCTTGATCAACGCCGAATAGCCGGTTGCGGAGAACGCCGCGCCGACATTGCCCGCTGCGCGGCGCACCACATCGCGGTCGCCGCGGCGGACGATGACGTCGGTCACGCCGGCTGAGAGCGTCGGCCGCTCGGCCATCGCAAGCAGATGCTCCTGGCCCTTTTCGTGCGCGATCTCGACCAGCACTTTCTCGTCGATAACGGGTGACCGGCGAAGCAGCGGGCCGGCGATGACGATCTCGTCCTCCCGCGCGAGCTGGCCGACCAGGTTGCGCGGCGCATTGGCGAGCGAGGCCAGCCGCTCGGCGATGTCGGCGCGGAGGGTCAGCTCGGTGCGCGGCACGAGGCCGACCAGGATGCCGTCGAAGAACTCGACATGTTCGGGCCGAAAGCCGCTTGCGCCTTGGAAAAACAGATCGACGATCCGCCGCGCCGCCTCGGCACGACGTTCCGGATCGTCACCCCTGACGAGTTGATCGAACCCGGGGATCAGCGATGTCGCGAAACTCATCCAACCTACTCAACCCGGCCGGGGCCTGGTGCTTTGCTCGGCACTCTCCTGGCGGGTTTTTTGGGCAATCTAGGCAGGCGAGATGAACGAAGGGTTTCGCGGCAAATCGGCTCGAAACGAGCTAAATTCTTGCTTAACGGGCGACTTGACGGGCCTTGGGCCTTGCCGGATTGCGGCAAAACCGCTATATCGGCGGCAACTTACATGTCTCATACGATCGCGTATTGAGAGTGGGCCCCCCGGGACCCGCTCTTTTTTATTACCTGAACGAAGCTGGATCCCGGGTCGGGTCCGGCGGCTGTTCGGGGAACCGGCCGGGCCAAGGCTTAGGGCCCTGTCAAACCAGCAGAACGAAGCGAACTTGACCCTGGTGATGACCGAACGAACCGCGCCTTCCGTGGATGCCGGACTGCTGGACGAACCGCGCCTCGTGGTCGAGCCGGGCCTGGCCGCACGGGTGTCGGCGGTCGCAGAACCCGTGCTGCAGGGCATGGGCTACCGGCTGGTCCGCATCCGGGTTTCCGGCGAAGCCGGCTGCACGGTGCAGATCATGGCCGAGCGGCCGGACGGGACCATGCTGATCGAGGATTGCGAGGCGGTATCGCGGGCGCTGTCGCCGGTGCTCGACATCGCCGACCCCATCGAGCGCGCCTACCGGCTGGAAATTTCCTCGCCGGGCATCGACCGCCCGCTGGTGCGCCGTTCCGATTTCGAGCGCCATGCCGGCCACCTCGCGAAGATCGAAATGGCGGTTGCCGCTCACGGCCGCAAGCGTTTTCGCGGTATAATCGCGGGCGTCGAAGGCAATGCCGTGCGCCTCAAGCGCGACGACGTGCCTGCGGGCGAAGATGCCGATGTACTGCTGGTGATGGAAGAGATCGCGGATGCGCGGCTAGTCCTCACCGACGAGTTGATTGCGGAATCGATGCGGCGCGGCAAGGCCGCCGAGCGCGAGATGCGCAGGGATCTCGGGCTGGCGCCGCCGCTCGCCGAACATGCCAAGCGCGATTTGTCGAAAGACCACAAGCCCAAGAAGAAGCCGCTACCGAAAAATACCAAGCAACATCGCCTCGCCGCCGAACGCGCGCGCAGGGGCGAAATTGATCCTACCGAAGGAGACTAGACCATGGCAGTCAGCGCCAACAAACTCGAACTGCTGCAGATCGCAGACGCCGTTGCGCGCGAAAAGTCGATCGACCGTTCGATCGTGATCGCTGCGATGGAAGACGCCATCGCCAAGGCGGCGCGCGCCCGTTACGGCAGCGAAACCGACGTGCATGCCGAAATCGACGCCAAGAAGGGTGAGCTGCGGCTGTCGCGCCACATGCTGGTGGTCGAGAACGTCGAGAACCACTCCAACCAGATTTCGCTTGCGGATGCCCGCCGCGCCAATCCGGGCGCGCAGATCGGCGACACCATCGCCGACACCCTGCCGCCGTTGGAATATGGCCGCATCGCCGCGCAGTCGGCCAAGCAGGTGATCGTGCAGAAGGTGCGCGAGGCCGAGCGCGACCGGCAGTACCAGGAATTCAAGGACCGCATCGGCGACATCGTCAACGGCGCGGTCAAGCGCGTCGAATATGGCAGCGTGATCGTCGACCTCGGCCGCGGCGAGGCCATCATCCGCCGCGATGAGATGCTGCCGCGCGAGGTGTTCCGAAACGGCGACCGCGTCCGCGCCTATATCTTCGACGTGCGCCGCGAGACCCGCGGTCCGCAGATATTCCTGTCGCGCACCCATCCGCAGTTCATGGCCAAGCTGTTCGCGCAGGAAGTGCCGGAGATCTATGACGGCATCGTCGAGATCAAGGCGGTCGCCCGCGATCCCGGCTCGCGCGCCAAGATCGGCGTGGTCTCCCGCGATTCCTCGGTCGATCCGGTCGGCGCCTGCGTCGGCATGCGCGGCTCGCGCGTGCAGGCCGTGGTGAACGAGCTGCAGGGCGAAAAGATCGACATCATTCCGTGGTCGCCCGACATCGCGACCTTCGTGGTCAACGCGCTGGCGCCCGCCGAAGTCGCCAAGGTCGTCATCGACGAGGACCGCGAGCGCATCGAGGTCGTGGTGCCCGACACCAACAACCAGCTCTCGCTGGCGATCGGCCGCCGCGGCCAGAACGTCCGCCTCGCCTCGCAGCTCACCGGCTGGGACATCGATATCCTGACCGAGCAGGAAGAGTCCGAGCGCCGCCAGGCCGACTTCGAGAACTCGACCCGCGTCTTCATGGAATCGCTCAATGTCGACGAGGTCGTCGGCCAGCTCCTGGCGTCGGAAGGCTTCACCTCGGTCGAGGAACTGGCGCTGGTCGACGTGCGCGAGCTCGCCGGCATCGAGGGCTTCGACGAGGAAACCGCCAACGAGCTGCAGAGCCGCGCCCGGGAATATCTCGAGCGGCTGGAAGCCGAGCTCGAAAGCCGGCGCAAGGAACTCGGCGTTGCCGACGACATGAAGGACGTGCCCGGCATCAATTCCAAGATGCTGGTCAAGCTCGGCGAGAACGACGTCAAAACGGTCGAGGATCTCGCGGGCTGCGCCACCGACGACCTTGTCGGCTGGACCGAGCGCAAGGAGGGAACCGAGCCGGTCAAGCATGCCGGATTCCTCGACGGCAGCGAGGTCTCCCGCGAGGACGCCGAAGCCCTGATCATGCAGGCGCGCGTCAAGGCGGGCTGGATCACCGAGGAAGAGCTGGCCAAGCAGTCTGCGGAGGCTGAGGCCTCCGAAGACCAGCCGGCCGCTTAAGGTAGCCGGGAGATGCCCCGCGCATGCTCGCCATCGTTGACGGAGAACTCGACAACGGGCCGCGGACCGACAAGTCCGCGACGATGCGGATGTGCGCGGTCAGCCGTGAGGTGCGGCCGGTCGACGAGCTGATCCGCTTCGTCCTCTCGCCGCAAGGCGCCGTGGTTCCCGACCTCAAGCGCAAGCTGCCGGGCCGCGGTCTCTGGATCACGGCCTCGCGGGCGAAGGTTGCGGAAGCGGTCAAGCGTAACCAATTCAGTCGTGGGTTCAAACGCGACGTCCGCGCCGCGCCGAGCCTAGCCTCCGACACCGAAAATCTGCTGGTCCGCAGCGCGGTAGAGGCGCTGGCCATGGCTGCCAAGGCCGGCCAGGTGGTAGCGGGCTTTGCCAAGGTCGAGGACGCCCTCGCCGGGGGGCAGGCCAAGGCCCTGATCCATGCCTCTGACGGGGCCGCCGACGGAATCCGCAAATTGGACGCCATCCTCCGGCAAAGGGGCGGGAATCATGGTGAATCCGCTGGATTCCCCGTCGTCACCGCGCTGACATCGGCAGAATTGGATTTGGCACTAGGACGGACAAATGTGATACATGCTGCGCTGCTCGCGGGCCCGGCGGGCAAGACCTTCCTGTCGCGTAGCCAGATCCTGGTCCGATACCGGATGGCGGACGACGACAAGACGGCCGGGGCGGCAAAGAATTCTGACTGAACGACACGCTGCAATGGATGTGCGCGATGCGCACAAGGTAACGAGATTAGGACTGCTGAATGGTTGATACCAAAACGCCTGGCGACAAGACCCTGAGCATGCCGAGCAAGACCCTGACGCTGAAGCCGCGGGTCGAGACCGGCACTGTGCGCCAGAGTTTCAGCCACGGCCGCAGCAAGCAGGTTGTGGTTGAAAAGCGCGGCAAGCGCCGCCTGCCCGGCGAGGCAGCGCCGGCGGAAACGGCCGCGCCGGAACCCGTTGCCAAGGCCCCACCCGCCGCCAAGCCCGCGCCGGGCGGACGCTCCACTGCGCCGGCCGCGCCGCGCGGCGGTTCCGGTGTCGTGCTGCGCACGCTGACCGAGGACGAGCGCTCGGCCCGCGCCAGTGCGCTCGCCGATGCGAAGATTCGCGAGGAAGAAGAGCGCCGCCTCGCCGAGGAGGAAGCCAAGCGCCGCGCCAGCCGCGAAGGCATCGAGCAGGCCGAGCGCGAGGCTGCGGAAGCCCGCCGCAAGGCCGAGGAAGAGCGCCATCGCGTAGAAGAGGAGGCCAAGCGCAAGGCCGAGCAGGAAGCCAAGCGCCGCTTCGGCGAAGCCGAGGCTGCTGCAGCCAAGCCTGCTGCTGCAGCCAAGCCTGCTACAGCCAAGCCCGCTCCAGCCACCGCAAAGCCGGCGACGACAACCGTCCGCCCGGCCGCGTCGGTGAAGGCGCCGGGCGTCGCGGTAGAAGCCGAAGAGGATGAAGGTCCGCGTCAGGTCCGCCGCGGCCCCGGCGGCGCGATGCGCCCCGCCGCTGCGCCAAAAACCACCCACAGGCCCGGCCCGCAAAAGCAGCGCGGCCGCCTCACCGTCACTACCGCGCTCAACGCCGACGACGTGCGCGAGCGCTCGATCGCCTCGTTCCGCCGCCGCACCCAGCGCCTGAAGGGCCACGCCTCGAACGAGGCGAAGGAGAAGCTGATCCGCGAAGTCATCATTCCTGAGGCGATCACCATTCAGGAACTCGCCAACCGCATGTCCGAGCGCGCGGTCGACGTCATCCGCATGCTGATGAAGCAGGGCGCGATGCACAAGATCACCGACGTGGTCGATGCCGACACCGCGCAGCTGATCGCCGAAGAACTGGGCCATACCGTCAAGCGCGTCGCCGCTTCCGACGTGGAAGAGGGCCTGTTCGACGTCGTCGACGATTCCACCGACACCGAGCCGCGTTCGCCGGTGGTGACCGTGATGGGCCACGTCGACCACGGCAAGACCTCGCTGCTCGACGCGCTGCGTCACGCCAATGTGGTGTCCGGCGAGGCCGGCGGCATCACCCAGCATATCGGCGCCTATCAGGTGACCTCGCCCGAAAGCGGCAAGAAAATCACCTTCATCGATACGCCCGGCCACGCCGCGTTCACCGCGATGCGCGCCCGCGGCGCCAAGGTGACCGACATCGTCGTGCTCGTGGTTGCGGCCGACGACGGCGTCATGCCGCAGACGGTCGAAGCCATCAACCACGCCAAGGCCGCGAAGGTTCCGATGATCGTGGCGATCAACAAGATCGACAAGCCCGACGCCAGGCCCGAGCGCGTGCGCACCGAATTGCTGCAATACGAGGTGCAGGTCGAATCGCTCGGCGGCGAAGTCGTCGACGTCGAGGTTTCCGCCAAGAACAAGACCAACCTCGATCGCCTCCTGGAAATGATCGCGCTGCAGGCCGACATCCTCGAGCTGAAGACCAATTCGCATCGCCCCGCCGAAGGCACCGTGATCGAAGCCAAGCTCGACCGCGGCCGTGGTCCGGTGGCGACCGTGCTGGTCCAGCGCGGCACGCTGCGCATCGGCGACATCATCGTGGCCGGCGCCGAAATGGGCCGCGTCCGCGCGCTGATCTCCGACCAGGGCGAGAATCTGGAGGAGGCCGGCCCCTCCGTGCCGGTCGAGGTGCTCGGCTTCAACGGCCCGCCGGAAGCCGGCGACCGCCTTGCCGTGGTCGAGAACGAAGCCCGCGCCCGCCAGGTCACCAGCTACCGCGCACATCAGAAGCGCGAGAACGCCGCTGCCTCGATCTCTGGCATGCGCGGCTCGCTCGAGCAGATGATGTCGCAGCTCAAGACCGCGGGCCGCAAGGAGTTCCCGCTGATCGTCAAGGCCGATGTGCAGGGCTCGCTGGAGGCGATCCTCGGCTCGCTGGAAAAGCTCGGCACCGAGGAAGTCGCCGCCCGCATCCTGCATGCCGGCGTCGGCGGCATCTCCGAATCCGACGTGACGCTGGCGGAAGGTTTCAACGCCGCGATCATCGGCTTCTCCGTCCGCGCCAACAAGGAGGCTGCGGCAGCGGCCAAGCGCAACGGCATCGAGATCCGCTACTACAACATCATCTACGATCTCGTGGACGACATCAAAAAGGCGATGTCGGGCCTGCTCGCGCCGACGCTGCGTGAAACCATGCTCGGCAATGCCCAGATCCTGGAAATTTTCAACATTTCCAAGGTCGGCAAGGTCGCCGGTTGCCGCGTCACCGACGGCACCGTGGAGCGCGGCGCCAATGTCCGCCTCATTCGCGACAACGTTGTCGTGCACGAAGGCAAGCTGTCGACGCTGAAGCGCTTCAAGGATGAAGTGAAGGAAGTGCAGGCTGGCCAGGAGTGCGGCATGGCGTTCGAGAACTACGGCGACATGCGCGCCGGTGACGTCATCGAGTGCTATCGTGTGGAGACGATCCAGCGCTCGCTGTAAGTCCGAATCTTACAAAGCAACTGGATTTTTTGTTTGACGGTCATGCCCCGCGAAGGCGGGGCATCCAGTAGTCCCGAAAGCAATTTGGTTCACGGAATACTGGATCACCCACTTTTGCGGGTGATGACGGCAAGTTGGATTTTTGGCAGATGCCCCGCCACCACCAGAAAAAAGGCTCCGCTTCCGGCGGCTCACAGCGGCAATTGCGCGTCGGCGAACTGGTGCGGCATGCGCTGGCCGACATTCTCGCCCATGGCAGCGTGCATGATCCCGACCTCGAAGGTCACATCATCACCGTGCCCGAGGTGCGGATGTCGCCGGACTTAAGACTTGCGACAATCTATGTCATGCCGCTCGGTGGACGCGATACCGAGCTCGTGCTGTCAGCGCTCGAGCGCAACAAGAAGTATCTGCGCGGCGAGATCGCGCATCGCGTTAACCTGAAATTTGCACCTGAGATTCGATTCCGCGTCGACGAGCGATTCGACGAAGCGGAACGGATCGAGAAATTACTGCGAACACCTGCGGTGCAGAGAGACCTCGCACCCGGAGAGGGCGAAGAACAATGACCGCGACCACGGCGAACAGCGCTCGCGACGCGCAATCGCGCAACGCTGGCGAAAATATTTTTTCCGATGCACGCGGCGAGCCGCGCCGCACCAACAACGATCCACGCGCGGGCAAGCAGCAGCAGGTGAAGCGCGACCGCCGCGACGTCCATGGCTGGGTCGTGCTCGACAAGCCGATCGGCATGACCTCGACCCAGGCCGTCGCCGTGGTGAAACGCCTGTTCAACGCCAAGCGCGCGGGACATGCCGGCACGCTCGATCCGCTGGCTTCCGGAGGCTTGCCGATTGCGCTCGGCGAGGCCACCAAGACCGTTCCCTTCGTGATGGACGGCCGCAAGCGCTACCGCTTCACGGTGTGCTGGGGCGAGGAACGCGACACCGACGATACCGAGGGCCGGGTGGTCAAGACCAGCGACCTGCGCCCCACCGCGGAGGCGATTTCGGCGCTCCTGCCCCGCTTCACCGGCCTGATCGAGCAGATTCCCCCGCAATATTCGGCCATCAAGGTGCAGGGCGAGCGGGCCTATGATCTGGCGCGGGACGGCGAGCAGGTGGAACTGGCGCCCCGCCCGGTTGAAATTCACCATTTATCCCTTGTAGAACAACTAGATAACAACAGGTCCGTGTTCGAAGCCGAGTGCGGCAAGGGCACCTATGTCCGAGCCCTGGCCCGCGATATTGGCCGGATTCTGGGCTGTTTCGGCCATATCTGCGCGCTGCGCCGGACCGTGGTCGGGCCGTTTACCGAACAGGACATGATTCCGCTGGAAGAATTGGAGGCTTTGTGTAATAGAGCCGCGTCCGGCGAGGGTAGCCTCGCCGACGCGCTCTTGCCCGTTGAGACCGCGCTGGACGACATCCCGGCACTGGCCGTCACACGGGCTGATGCGGCAAGGCTCCATCGGGGTCAGGCCGTTTTGTTGCGCGGACGGGATGCGCCCGATAGTAGCGGCACAGTCTATGTCACGGTGGCAGGCCGGCTTTTGGCGCTTGCCGAGCTTGGCAATGGCGAACTCATCCCCAAGCGCGTGTTCAACCTGACCGGGCTGGTCGCCAGCTCCAGTCGCAACGATGAAAGAGTTTGACGATGTCGATTACCGCAGATCGTAAAGCGGAAGTCATCAAGACGAGTGCAACCAAGGCCGGTGACACCGGCTCTCCCGAGGTCCAGGTCGCGATCCTGTCGGAACGCATCAACAACCTCACCGACCATTTCAAGACCCACGTGAAGGACAATCACTCCCGCCGTGGCCTTTTGAAGCTCGTGTCGACGCGCCGCGCCCTTCTCGACTATCTGAAGAAGAAGGACGAGGCGCGTTACAAGGCGCTGCTCGAAAAGCACAACATCCGTCGCTGAGCGCGTCACGACGCGCGCCTTGGCGTGCGTTCTTGCATGATCTTCCGGAAGATCCGGCTTTCGATTCGCGAAAGACGATCATGCACAAGACCATGACCCGGAGAAGATTGACGGGTCATGCGAAGCAAGCGTCCAGCAGCAATCCGGCCGCTGGAAGGGGCAAGGTGCCCGAGACTGACGAGAGGATGGACGCCATCCGAAACATCAAGACCATGGCAGGATCGCCAGCTGCTGATCGCATTTCGATCAGCGTCTCGCCATCTTGCGCATGGTCTTTGTGTTTTTGGGCGCACGCTCTCTCGTGAACCCATGAAAGAAGACCGATATGTTCAATAAGCATTCCGTGGAAATCGACTGGGGTGGACGTCCCCTCAAGCTTGAGACCGGAAAAATGGCCCGGCAGGCCGATGGCGCCGTGCTCGCGACCTATGGCGAGACCGTCGTGCTCGCCACCGTCGTGGCGGCGAAGACCCCGCGCGAAGGCGTCGACTTCCTGCCGCTCACCGTCGACTACCAGGAGAAGGCCTATGCCGCGGGCCGCATCCCCGGCGGCTACTTCAAGCGCGAAGGACGGCCGAGCGAAAAGGAGACGCTGGTCTCCCGCCTGATCGACCGCCCGATTCGTCCGCTGTTCGTCGACGGCTGGCGCAACGAGACCCAGGTGATCGTCAACGTCCTGTCGCACGACATGGAGAACGATCCTGACATCGTGGCGATGGTGGCAGTTTCCGCCGCGCTGACGCTCTCGGGCGTTCCGTTCAAGGGCCCGATCGGTGCGGCCCGCGTCGGCTTCGCCAATGACGAGTTCATCCTCAACCCGACGCTCGACGAGATGACCGAGACGCAGCTCGACCTCGTCGTCGCCGGCACCGCCGACGCCGTGCTGATGGTGGAATCGGAAGCCAAGGAGCTGAGCGAAGACGTCATGCTCGGCGCCGTGATGTTCGGCCACCGCCACTTCCAGCCGGTGATCAGCGCGATCATCGAGCTCGCGGAGAAGGCGGCGAAGGAGCCGCGCGAGGTCACCGTCATCGACAATTCCGAGATCGAGAAGGAAATGCTCGGTCTGGTCGAGCAGGACCTGCGCAAGGCTTACGCAATCGCGATCAAGCAGGAGCGCTATGCCGCGGTCGGCGCCGCCAAGGAAAAGGCGATGGCACACTTCTTCCCGGAGGGGGCCGAGCCGAAATATGAGAAGCTCCGCGTCGCCGACGTGTTCAAGGAGCTCGAAGCCAAGATCGTCCGCTGGAACATCCTCGACACCGGCCGCCGCATCGACGGCCGCGACGTCAAGACGGTGCGCAACATCGTCGCCGAAGTCGGCGTGCTGCCGCGCGCCCATGGCTCGGCGCTGTTCACGCGCGGCGAGACGCAGGCGCTGGTGGTGGCGACGCTGGGCACCGGCGAGGACGAGCAGTACATCGACGCGCTGTCGGGAACGTACAAGGAAACTTTCCTGCTGCACTACAACTTCCCGCCGTTCTCGGTCGGTGAGACCGGCCGCGTCGGCAGCCCGAAGCGTCGCGACATCGGCCACGGCAAGCTCGCCTGGCGCGCGATCCATCCGATGCTGCCGCCGCACCACGAATTCCCCTACACCATTCGCGTGGTGTCGGAGATCACGGAGTCCAACGGCTCCTCGTCGATGGCGACCGTCTGCGGCTCGTCGCTGGCGCTGATGGATGCCGGCGTGCCGCTGAAGCGGCCGACCGCGGGCATCGCCATGGGCCTGATCCTCGAGGATCAGCGCTTTGCCGTGCTGTCCGACATCCTCGGCGACGAGGACCATCTCGGCGACATGGACTTCAAGGTGGCGGGCACCGAGGGCGGCATCACCTCGCTGCAGATGGACATCAAAATCGAGGGCATCACCGAAGAGATCATGCGCGTCGCGCTCGCCCAGGCCAGGGAAGGCCGCGTGCACATCCTCGGTGAGATGGCCAAGGCCATCACCGCGGCCCGCGCCGAGCTCGGCGAATACGCGCCGCGCATCGAGACCTTCAAGATCGCCACCGACAAGATCCGCGAAGTGATCGGCACCGGCGGCAAGGTGATCCGCGAGATCGTGGAAAAGACCGGCGCCAAGATCAACATCGAGGACGACGGCACCGTGAAGGTCGCCTCCAACGACGGCGAAGCGATGAAGGCCGCGATCAAGTGGATCAAGTCGATCGCCTCCGATCCGGAAGTGGGCCAGATCTACGACGGCACCGTGGTCAAGGTGATGGAGTTCGGCGCCTTCGTGAACTTCTTCGGCGCCCGCGACGGCCTGGTCCACATCAGCCAGCTCGCCGCCAACCGCGTGCAGAAGACTTCCGACGTCGTCAAGGAAGGCGACAAGGTCAAGGTCAAGCTGCTCGGCTTCGACGACCGCGGCAAGACCCGGCTGTCGATGAAGGCGGTCGACCAGACGACCGGCGAGGATCTCGAAGCCAAGCCGAAGGACGCCAAGGCGGCCGAGCAGCCGGCGCCGCGCGAGGCGGCCGGCGAGTAAGCTTTCGCAAATCACAATCCGGAAAGGGCGGTCGAAAGGCCGCCCTTTTTGTTTGTTCCGCCGCGTGCGTCCCGCCTCTTTGTTTGAGCATGATCTTTTCGGAAAACCGCGGCACACTTTTCCGGATCATGCTTTAGGATGGCGCGTTCCGCCGCAGCGTCACAGTGACTGCCATTGAAACCGGCATCATGCATTGCTCGTAACTGATCGCGTTGTCGCGCGTTATGCCGGCAGACCCGCCCCTGACAGGAGAAGCCAATGTCAACCCTATCCCGGCGCAGCCTCATGTTCGCCGCCACCGGCATCGTTGCCGCTGCCGTCGCCCCCCGCATCGTGTTCGCGCAGGGCCAGATGGCGCCTGGCGGTCCCTTCAAGCTCGATCCGCTCCCCTATCCGGCCAATTCACTAGAGCCGCATATCGATGCCAAGACGATGGAGATCCACCATGGCCGGCATCATCAGGCCTATGTCACCAACGTGAACAATTTTGCCAAGGACAATCCGCAGATCGCGGCCAAGCCGATTCCTGAAGTGCTGGCCAAGCTCAACGACGTGCCGGAAGCGATCCGCACCGGCGTGCGCAACAATCTGGGCGGCCACGCCAATCACACCATGTTCTGGCAGATCATGGGCCCGAACGGCGGCAAGGCGGAGGGCGATGTACTCACCGCCATCGATCGCGATCTCGGCGGTCTTGAAAAGATGCAGACCGACTTCAACGCCGCAGGCGGACGCGTGTTCGGCTCGGGCTGGGTGTTCGTGACCGTCAGCAAGGACGGCAAGCTCGCGATCGAGACCCGCCCCAACCAGGACAACCCGATGATGGACGGTAAGCGCGCGCTGCTTGGCAACGACGTCTGGGAGCACGCCTATTACCTCAACTACCAGAACCGCCGCGCCGACTATCTCAAGGCATGGTGGAATACGGTGAACTGGAAGACGGTCGGCGAGCGCTACGCCGCCGCCAAAGCCGGCACGCTCGGCGTTTAGGCAAAAGAAAGCCGGGTGCAGGTCATCCCCGCACCCGGCCGGCCCGCTATCGGGCTGTCGCCTGTTCTAGAAGCGATCGGCGTTCATCACCTTGGTCCACGCCGCCACAAAATCCTTCACGAACTTCTCCTTCGAATCCGCGCACGCATAGACTTCCGCAAAGGCGCGGAGCTGCGCGTGCGAGCCGAAGACCAGATCGACGCGGCTGGCGGTCCACTTGGCCGCCTTGGTCTTGCGGTCGCGGCCTTCGTACGAATTGTCGCCCGTCGAGTGCCATTCCGTGGCCATGCTGAGCAGATTGACGAAGAAGTCGTTGCTCAACGTCCCGACCCGCTTGGTGAAGACGCCCTGCTTGGATCCGGCGGCATTTGCACCGAGTACGCGCAAGCCTCCGACCAGCACCGTCATCTCCGGTCCCGTCAGCCGCAGCAATTGTGCACGGTCCACCAAAGCCTCTTCCGGCTTCATGAACTGCAGTCCGCTGCCGACAAAGTTGCGGAAGCCGTCGGCGCGCGGCTCAAGCGGCGCGAAGGATTCGACGTCCGTCTGATCCTGCGAAGCGTCCATGCGGCCCGGCGTGAACGGCACCTTCACGTCGACGCCGGCGCCCTTGGCCGCCTTTTCGATTGCGGCGGAGCCACCGAGGACGATCAGGTCGGCAAGCGAAATCCTCTTGCCGCCCCTCGCCGACTTGTTGAAGTCGGCCTGGATGGCTTCGAGCTTCTTCAGCACCTTCGCGAGTTCAGGTGGATTGTTCACTTCCCAATCCTTCTGCGGACTGAGGCGAATGCGCGCGCCATTGGCGCCGCCGCGCTTGTCCGATCCGCGGAACGTCGATGCCGCGGCCCAGGCGGTCGACACCAGCTGCGAAACCGACAAGGCCGACACGAGCTTCGCCTTGAGCGCTGCAGCGTCCTTGTCCGTTATCGGCTGGTGATCGACGGCCGGAATGGGATCCTGCCAGATCAGCACTTCCTTGGGCACGAGCTTGCCGAGATAGCGCGCACGGGGGCCCATGTCGCGGTGCGTGAGCTTGAACCAGGCACGCGCGAACGCATCGGCGAACTGGTCCGGGTTCTCGTAGAAGCGCCGCGAGATCTTTTCGTAGGCCGGATCAAGGCGCAGCGACAGGTCCGTAGTCAGCATGGTCGGCACATGCTTCTTCGACGGATCGAAGGCGTCGGGAATCGTGGCTTCGGCGTCCTTGGCCTTCCACTGCTTCGCGCCGGCCGGGCTCTTGGTCAGCTCCCACTCATTTTCGAACAGGTTCTTGAAGAAGAGATTGCTCCACTTGGTCGGCGTCTGGACCCAGGTGACCTCCGGGCCGCCGGTGATGGCGTCAGCGCCAACACCGGTGCCGTGGGTGCTCTTCCAGCCGAGACCCTGATCTTCCAGGGCACCGGCTTCCGGGGCCGGCCCCACCAGCGACGGATCGCCCGCGCCGTGAGTCTTGCCGAAGGAGTGGCCGCCGGCGATCAGGGCAACGGTCTCCTCGTCGTTCATCGCCATGCGGAAGAAGGTTTCGCGGATGTCCTTGGCGGCTGCGATCGGGTCCGGATTGCCGTTCGGCCCTTCCGGATTGACATAGATGAGACCCATCTGCACGGCGCCGAGCGGCTCCGCCAGCTGGCGTTCGCCGCTGTAGCGTTCGTCGCCGAGCCATGTGCCTTCCGGGCCCCAGTAGAGCTCTTCCGGCTCCCATACGTCGGCGCGGCCGCCGGCAAAGCCGAACGTCTTGAAGCCCATCGATTCCAGGGCGACGTTGCCGGCAAGAATCAACAGGTCGGCCCATGAAATCTTCTGGCCGTACTTCTGCTTGATCGGCCACAACAGCCGACGCGCCTTGTCGAGGTTGGCGTTATCCGGCCAGCTGTTCAGCGGCGCGAAGCGCTGCTGCCCGGCACCCGCACCGCCGCGTCCGTCGGTGATGCGGTAGGTACCGGCGCTGTGCCAAGCCATGCGGATCATCAGGCCGCCATAGTGACCGAAGTCGGCCGGCCACCATTCCTGCGAGCTGGTCATCAGCTTGTGCAGGTCCTTCATCACGGCGTTGAGGTCGAGAGACTTGAACTCCTTGGCATAATCGAACGTTTTGCCCATCGGATCGGACAGCGTGGAATTCCGGTGGAGAACCGAGACGTCCAAGGCGTCCGGCCACCACTCCCGATTCGAATGTCCGCGTGTGCCCGTGAACGGGCATTTGGTTTTGGTCACATCATCCATGGTGAACTCCTCGGTGGTCGTTTCTTCAACAGATTGGAAACAATCTAAGCGGCGGCTTTCATCAGGTGAAGTTGATTTTAATGATGGACGCAATAAGTTATTCTGATGATCAATCTGACGCTGCGACAGCTCCGGTATTTCGATGCGCTGGCACGACACGGACATTTCGGCCGCGCGGCCGACGCATGTTCGATTTCGCAACCGGCGTTGTCGATGCAGATCAAGGAAATGGAAGAAGCCCTCGGCGGTTCCTTGTTCGAACGAAACGCGCGGCGGGCCGCGCTCACCCGGCTCGGTGAGGAGATGATCGAGCGTGTCCGCGATATCCTGCGCTCGGTCGACGAGCTCGGCGATTTCGCGCGCGCCTCGCGCGACCGCTTTGCCGGGCGGCTGCGCCTCGGCATGATCCCGACGGTTGCGCCCTACCTGCTGCCCCGCATTATCGGCGACCTCACGCGGATGCATCCGGAACTCGATATCCAGGTGCGCGAGGCGCTGACGCCAAAGCTGATCCAGGAACTTTCCGAAGGCCGTCTTGACACGGCGATCGTTGCACTGCCGGTGTCGGAACCTTCGCTGACCGAGGTCGCCCTCTTCAGCGAGGATTTTTTGCTGGTGCGTCCCCGCAAGGACGAGGGAACGCCGGTTCCAAGCCGCGATATGCTGCGCGAGATGCGGCTGTTGCTGCTGGAGGAGGGACATTGCTTTCGCGACCAGGCGCTGTCGTTCTGCAAGATGCACTCCTCGCCGCGTGAGCTTCTGGACGCGAACTCGCTATCGACCCTGGTGCAGATGGTGAGCGCCGGCGTCGGCGTCACCCTGATCCCGGAAATGGCGGTCGCGGTGGAGACGCGCTCGGCCGCCGTCTCGGTCGCGCGGTTCAAGAACCCGCAGCCATCACGCACCATCGGCATGGTCTGGCGCAAGAGCAGTCCGCTGGCCCGGCAATTGACGCAAATCTCCGAGGTCGTGTGCCTGTCCGCAGGCAAGTCTGGCGGCCGGAAGAACGCCGCACGCCGTCAGAAGGGTTAAACTGCCTGCTTGGCGCTTGCATCGCGGATTGCTCTGGCGGAGAAAGCCTCGATGTCAGGCCTGATCATCCGCCCTGCGCTTTCGCATGAATATGACGAGGTTGCTCGCGTCTGGATGGAGAGCTGGGTCTCCACCGGGCTTGCGGAGGCGAGCAATTTCCTGCTCGCCAATCTGCGCGCCCGCGTTCGCCTCGAGATCGAGCATGGCTGGAGCCTGTTCGTGGCGGACGACAACGGAAATTTCGCCGCCATGCTCGCGCTGCATCTGCCTGACAAATATCTCGACCAGCTGTTCGTCGCACCGGAACACCAGGGCAAGGGCATCGGCCGTCAGCTGCTTGCCTTCACGCGGCAACAATTGCCGGATGAAATCTGGCTGCGCTGCGTGCGCGAGAACGAAAAGGCCTGGCGCTGGTACGAGCGCGAAGGCTTTGAGTACGAGAAGGAAGAGGTCGCACAGGCGACCGGCTTCATGATGAAATACTATCGATGGAAGAAAGAGGATACGGTCCGATGATGAAACTCTACTGGTCGCCGCGCTCGCGTTCGTTCACTGCGCTCTGGCTGATGGAGGAGGCCGGACAGCCTTACGAGCGCGTGCTGACGGACATTGCGACCGGCGCACAGCGGGCGCCGGAATATCTCGCGATCAATCCGATGGGCAAGGTGCCGGCGCTAAAGGATGGTGACGCTACGCTGGCCGAAGCTGCCGCGATCTGCGCCTATGTCGCCGAGCGCTATCCGGACGCCAGGCTCGCCCCGCCGCTCGGCGATCCCGCGCGGGCGAAATATCTCTACTGGCTGTTCTTCGGGCCGAGCTGCATCGAGCCGGCGATCGTGCAGCTTGCCACCAAGATCGAGATGAACCCGGTCGCCGCCGGCTGGGGCGATGCGCAGCGGGTGGTCGACGTGCTCGATGCCGCCTTGCAGAAGGGGCCGTGGCTGCTCGGGGAAAATTTCTCCGCGGCCGACATCGTGATCGGCTCGGGCCTGAATTTCGGCGTGCGGCTGTTCAAGATGATCCCGTCGCGGCCGTCCTTCGA
>DASWVJ010000381.1:0-47029 GCA_036406295.1 Bradyrhizobium sp. | reverse complement strand
ATGAGGGGCAACTAGACCTTCTCCACCCCGCACCATTCCGCGATGAACAGCGCGGTCGCTTTGGTCGACTTCCGCAGCGACTCCAGGTCGACATATTCGTTGAAGCCGTGCATCGCCTCGCCGCTGGCGCCGAAGCACAGGCTCGGGATGTTGTAGTTCAGGCCGTAGAAGCGCGTGTCTGTCAACGCGGTGAAGACGAGGTCCTCGACCATGCCGCCATAAACGGCCGAGAACGCCTTGCCGAATGCGGCCTCGGGCGCGGCGGAGTCCTTCAGTTCATAGCCTTCCGACAGGAAGCCGGACCATTCGACCTCGGGCGGGTTGTTGGAGAGGAAGCGGTGATCGCGCGAGGCGGCCGAGACGCAGGCCAGAATTTCCTTCTGGCAATCGGCGATCGACCAGCCCGGCAGCACGGCAATGCGGCAATCGACGTCGCACCAGGCGGGAACGCTGGAGGCCCAGTCGCCGCCCTTGATGATGCCGGGATTGAAGTTGATCGGATGCGTCAGCGTCTTGAAATGGCGATCGGCCTTGGCGCGCTCGTTCCACTCTGCTTCCAGCCTCTCGAGCGCGTGGATGAGGTGATAGGCCGCCATGATCGCATTCGAGCCGGAGCCCGCATGGGCTACATGCACGGGAATGCCGCGCACGCGCAGGCGAAACCAGATCACGCCGACCTGCGAGCGCACCATCTTGCCGCCGGTCGGCTCGGGGATGAAGCAGGCATCGGCGCGATAGCCGCGCTGCAACGTCGAGAGTGCGCCGACACCGGTGCTCTCCTCCTCGATCACGCTCTGGAAGTGAATCCGCGCCGTCGGCTTCAGGCCCGCCGCCTTGATGGCATCGAGCGCATAGAGCGCGCCGATGGTGCCCGACTTCATGTCGCAGGCGCCGCGGCCATACATGCGGCCATTCTTGATCACGGGCGAGAACGGCGGCGTCTCCCACATGTCGAGCGGCCCCGCTGGCACCACGTCGCAGTGTCCCTGCAGGATCAGCGACTTTCCGGCATTGGTTGCGGGACGGTAGGTGCCGACCACGCTGCGCGCCCTGGAAAAATCATGCGCGATCAGGCCGTAGCCGCGCAAATCCTTGAGATCGTCGAGGTCGAGATGCCAGTCGTCGACCTCATAGCCGCGCTGGCGCAGCAGATCGCCGATCATGTCCTGGCACGGCCCCTCCGCACCGCGGGTCGAGGGGATGGCGACGAAGTCGGCGGTGGTCGCAAGCTGGGCGTCAAAGCCGGCATCGACGGCATCGAGGATTCGCTGTTGGATATCGGCGTTCACGGCGCTTCTTGTCCCTTGCAAGCGGAATTGCCGATCGATCAAAGCATATTTCGACCGATCTTGTGGAGGCCGGGCCGCCTTTCAGAATCACAGACGTGCCCATACAATTCGCCGCAGCCACGCGTGGAGAGGCCGGATGGCGGACAACCGGGTGTCGGACAACAAGAACGTGCTCTATTTGATCATCGGCGTGCTCGCCGTCGCCGTGGCGGTGCTGGGCTTCAATCTGTACCAGGCCAGGAAGCAGCCGGAGGGGGTGCAGATCAATGTCGGGCCCGATGGCCTGAAGATCCAGAGCAAGTGAGCATGACGGCGTCGCGTATCGTGATTACGCTGCTTGGCGGGCTTGTCCTGTCCACCGAGGCGTGGGCGCAGCAAGCGATCGTCTCGCGCGAGCAGGACATCGTGGACCTCAGGCTCGGCCAGCGCGTCATGGTGGACGACGGCTCCTGCCCGGCGGGCCAGATCAAGGAAATCCGGGGCGCGCAGATGACGACATCTGGCGTGGTGCGCACACGCAAATGCGTCCCGCGCCTGGGGGCCAGGACACGCTGAAGCTACACGCTGAAGCGACGCGTGGAAGTGTTACCAGCCGCCGTATGTCGCAACGATCCCGCGCCAGAGCAGGCCGCGCTCGCGAGCGTAGGATTCTTGTACGATGTTGGCATGCTTGGTCGCCGCCGTGACCACCATCACGAGCTTCAGCTCGGGATCGACAAAGATCGACTGCCCATGGACGCCGAGCAGCGCGAAGCGGCGCTTGTCGCCCGGGAACGTCCAGAACTGATAGCCATAGCCGAAGTAGGGCGTCGCCCGCTGCGGCTGGAACGCATCGGGCTGGCGGCGCCAGTCGGTTGCCTCAAGCAGATAATCCTTCGGGATGATCTGCCTGCCGCCAAGCGCGCCGTCATTTGCGAGCAGCATGCCAAGGCGCCCATAGTCGCGCAGGGTCGCGTTGAAATTGCCGAAGCCCGACTCGGTGCCGTCGCTGGAGCGCACCCATGTCGCATCCGATTCGGAACCCATGGCTTGCCAGAGCCGCGGCGTCAGATATTCACTCAGCGTCATTCCCGTCACCGCGCGCAGCAGCACCGTCAGCACCACTGTCTCGCTGGAGGCATAGTGGAAGCGTGTACCCTGCTCTGCCTCGCGCTCATCGAATGCATTCAGCGCCGCGATCGAGCCCTGTGCGATGCGAATTCGGACGAAACGCGTCAGGTCGTCGTTGCCGTCATACACCTCGCTGAATTTCACGCCGGAGGCCATGCGCAGGATGTTGCGGATCGTGCTCTCGCCATAGGCATGGCCGGAGAGCTCCGGGACATATTTGGCGACCTTGTCGTCGAGCGAGGCGATTTTTCCATCCGCCAGCGCCATTCCAACCGCAATGCTGACGATCGACTTCGCCATCGAGTGCGACACGAACCGATTCTCGGGAGTGCGCGCATATTGATAGCGCTCCGCAACGACTTCGCCGTTCCGGATCAGCATGAAGCCGGTCACGCGTTGGTGCGCGAGGAAATCGTCGAGCGAATATTCCTTGCCTTCGAAGCGGTACCTGATCGGCGGCGCATCGGCGGCCTTCGGCAGGGACGAGGGTGTCGCCGATTTTTGCAGCGTGTAGTGAGGAAGGATTTCGTCGAGGCGGCTGAACGACCCGACCCGGACGCGTTCGTCGAAGAACCAGGTCTCGCGTGTGCCGATCGGGTAGCCCGCGGATTTCCCAAGCAGTTCCTCGTCGGGCGCGGCCTGCGCCAAGGAGTGGGCGAGCAGCACCAGAACGGGCGCCAGGATCACGGCTTTGCGCATTCGTTCCCCCATTCGGCGCGCGCTAGACTAGCATCACCGCTTCGGGTCCAACTGTTACGACGGCGCTGATGCGGCGTCGAGCGCGCTCAACCGCCGGAGCTCGCCACCGGCTCTGCCGGCGCGAACATGCATTGCAATGTGGGCTTGGCGATCTTGGTGAAGGTCGCCGCGATTTGGGATTGCTTGGCCGGCGGCACCCAGTGTGTCTCGATGGTCGGCACGCCGGTTTCGCTGATGCCGCGCAGCAGCGCTTCGCGCAGGTCGTTGTCTTCGACGGTGGCCGCCGCGTAGTCATGCAGACAGCCGCACACCGATTCCGGATGCGCCCAGCGTCCCATCATGTGGGGCGCGCACTGGCGCACGAACTCACCGCGCGGATCCGGAAGCTTGGGCTGAGAACGCATCTGGGCGTGCGCAGAACCAATGAGGATGAGTGAGGTGGCTACCGCGACGGTGCAGAGGCGAAGGAGCATGATGGCCTTGGACTCTTACTTGATCGGCTTGGACCGACTATCGCGCTGCAAGCACGAGGGGTGCGGAGCTTACGGCGGGCACGCCGTTATAGGCGAAGGCACCGGCAGCCGGCAAATTGTCGGACGATCCGGCCATGGAAGGGCCGACGAGCGCAAAGACGAAGGCGAGGATGAAGCTGAGGGTCCACATCAATCTGTCTCCAGGTCCGGCTCGATTCGCCGTTTCGTTGGGCAGCCTGAATAACCAAATGCTGTTTCCGGACATCTGCACCACAAGCGGAAAATGGTTTCGTGGCGGCAGAGAATTGTTTCGTCGCTGCGGCTGCGACGAAACACTGTGCCAAAAAGCCCAGTGATTTCAGCACTTGCGAATTATGACATTTGCATCGTGGCCGCCAGCGGAGCGCGCTGGATCAGTGGCCAAACACTGGCGCATTTCGCTTTGGCGATGGCGCTGAACTCAAATCAATTCCCGGACGACCTAGGGTAGCATGCAACTTTTGGGAAGTTGGCGCGTTAGAGGTGCTCCTTGGAGATGCGCCTCAGCACACTCGTTCACCAGCACAAGGATCGCCGTCGTGGGCAATGGCAACACCGATGTTGGCAGTGACACCTCGACCCGCGAAACCGGCAAGCCGATTGTTGAGCAAATGAAGGGCAGCGGCTCGTCCGACGTGGGAATCACCAGGCAAATGGAGGCCGGGCAACCTGCCAATTGCGGGGCCATGTCGCAGCAAGGCAGCTTCAGCTACCACGGCAATGTATCGTCGCCGCAGCAGCTCTTGCATCTTGTCGGATGCCGCGATCCCAAGGTCCGCGCCGAATCCCGGCCGGCGCCGCAACGGCGCTAAAGCGCGATGTGCGCGCCCTGCCCTAAGCTACTGAATGAACTCACCGCATTTCTGCACAGCGGCGTCAGCAGGTCCCCAAGGCATGATCGGTACCGAGGAGGTGGAATTCTTGGGCGAGCCTTCGATCAGCCTGTCCGAATAGACCATGTAGACGAGCACGTTGCGCTTGGAGTCGCAACCGCGCACGATTTGCATCTTCTTGAAGAACAGCGAGCGGCGCTTGCGAAACATGTCCTCGCCCTGCTCCAGCTTGTTCTTGAAGCGGATCGGACCGATCTGGCGGCAGGCCAGCGAAATGTCCGAGACCTCCTCGGCCAACCCCAGCCACCCCTTGAAGCCGCCCTTCTCCGGCACCGTGAAATGGCAGGCGACACCCTCAATCTCGGGGTCGTCGACACCGTAGGTCGCGAGCTTGTCGTTCGGGCTGAGCAGCTTGAAGACGGTGGAGCGGCGGAAGATCAGGTCCGGCTCGTCCGCAGCAAATGCTGGAGCAGCCAAACCCAATACCGAGAACGCAGCCAGGACCAGCCCAAGAGTCGCCGCAATCAGGCGCCCAGTCTTCGGCTGGTTGTCATCATGACTGGTGGCTTCGAATGGCATGAAATCGCTCCGATGGTGATGCTCGCTGCCTATGTAATGCAGCGATGCCACATCGGAAGTCCGCTGGTAGCCGGCGACCGGCCGCGTTTAACAGAATGTGAGGCTTTTTTGCTACGCTTGGAGCGAAAACCGCAGCAATTTTAGGCCTTATGCTGGTGAACAAAGTTGGGGTCTGCGACAACCAACTTAAAGGGTACGTTCGGGATTCTAGGGAATACACGCGTGAGCGGACATCGGGTTTCCACTGCCGGCGTTGCCGTGATCTTGACCGCTATCGGCGCGGTTGCCGGCGCCTCCCAGGCGGAGGCCGCGCTGTACTACTGGAATGACTTCGATCCCGGCTATTATCGGCCCGCGCACCCCGTGCAGCCGCGGCGACCGAAGGTCCGGCGCAACGCGATCGACAAGAAGACGCAGGCTGCCGAAAAGGAAAGTGGCGCGAAGCCGCAAGGCCCGCTCATCATCTCTATTTCGCTCGATCAACAGAAGATCCGCGTCTACGATTCCAACGGTCTGTTCGCCGAGGGTCCGGTTTCGACCGGCATGAAGGGTCATCCGACGCCGATGGGTGTCTTCAGCGTCATCCAGAAGCACCGGATGCACCATTCCAACATCTATAGCGGCGCACCGATGCCCTATATGCAGCGTATCACCTGGTCGGGTATCGCGATGCATCAGGGCGTGCTGCCGGGCTATCCTGCCTCGCATGGCTGCATTCGCATGCCGGCGGCCTTCGCCGTCAAGATGTGGAACTGGACCAGGATGGGTGCGCGCGTGCTGGTCACGCCAGGCGAGATGACGCCGGCGCGCTTCTCCCATCCGTTCCTGGTCACGCAAAAGGTCGTGCCGCAGCCAGTCGCTGACGAAGCTCCGCTGGTAGATGCGCCGCTCGGCGTCAAATCCGACAAGGGCGCCGACGCAGGGCATGAACTCGTCAAGCCCATTGATGCAGCCGACGCCGAGCCCGAACTTCGCTCAACTGTCGGCCATGCGCATACCCACACCGCGGACGCCACCGGCGTGGCCCCGGTCAATGCGGCGGTCACCATGTCGGACGCTGCGCCCGCCGCTGTATCTGGTGAGGCCGAGACAGCGGCCAAGGTGGAGCCCGCAAAGGCGGAGGAGTTGAAGGCCGCGCAAGCAAAGCCTGAAACGGCCACCAAGTCGGAATCCACCAAGTCGGCGGCGATGTCCGGCGACAAGACGGCGGAAACCAAGCGGGCAGATGTCAAGACAGAGACGATGATGTCAGACGCGGCGAAGGCCGTTGAAAAGCCTGCCGAGCCTGACAAGGCTGCTAGTGACAAGGCCGGCACCGACGCGCCCGCAAAGAAGGACGCCTCGCGCCTGCCCGGCCAGGAGAAGGCGAAGCCCGAACTGAAGCGCGAAGGCCAGGTTGCGGTCTTCATCAGCCGCAAGGACGGCAAGCTCTATGTCCGCCAGAATTTCAAGCCGCTGTTCGACGTTCCCGTGACCATCGCGCCGAGCGACAAGCTGCTCGGCACGCATGTGTTCACCGTCGAAGTCGACAAGGGTGACTCGAATTTGCTGCGCTGGTCGGTGGTGTCGCTGCCAGTCACTGCGCGCAACGCGCAAAGGAGCGACGCGGGCGAGCGCGCGAAGCGGCGGCGCAAGGTCGCGATCGTGCTTCCTGTCGAAACCAGGCCGGCGCAGGCGTCGAACACGCCGGCCGAGGCGCTCGACCGCATCACGGTCCCGGAGGACGTGATGGCGAAGATCGCGGAGACGCTGACCTCCGGCGGCTCGATCGTGGTGTCCGATCAGGGCATCAACCAGGGCGAGACCGGCGAAGGCACCGATTTCATTGTCAGGCTGCGGTAGGCTCGCTCTGGCGGCCATGGCTCCTGTGCTAAACCGCGGCCATGGATGATTTCCCTTCTTCCGTCACAGCGGCCCGGCCATGCCGGGACCCATTCGACAGGCTGACCTTCCTCGACTGGCGCCGGGGCTCGCAGCCATCATCGCCGGCCTTGCGCTGTCATTCTTCCTGTTCGGCTACGCCCTGATCTACTGGCCCAACGCCGACATGGACTTCATGGTAATCTACAACGCTCGCTATGAACGATGGCAAGCCGCAGCACTTCTTCGACCACACCGCCTATCTGACCATCCTCACGGTCAAGTACTGGTCCGCCAATCCCCTTCGAGAAAATGCTGACCTTCGCCGATGCGATGACCCGCGACGTCGCGAACGGCTCGGGATCTCCAGCATTCTCCACCTGCTGCTCGAGGGCATCGGCTCGGTGCTCGCGCGCTACACCTTCGTGCTGCATTCCTCACCGCGGCCGACTGTCTTCCCGACCTGGCTGATCGTGCCCGGCATCGTCGTGCATGGCGGCGCGGCAAACGCCTCGCTGCCCTTCAGGCGCTGACGCTACTGCTGGCCGCCATCGGCATCGATACGCTGGGCGTGCGACGCGGCCTGAAATCGGAGCACTTCATCTTCACCGATCCCCTGATCATCCTGTCCGGCGCGATCCTGCTGGATCGCCTGCCCGACCTGCGGCTCGCCAGATGGACCTATGCGGCTGCGATGGTCTTGTTCGCCCTCCACCTCGGCATCGGCCAGGCCGAGCCCGTGAAATACGCGCTCAAGCGCACCGGTCCGCAATCGATCTGCGAGTGGAACAACCACTATATGCCGTTGCTCGCTCTGCCCTGGTGTCCGGCGAAGTCGTAACGGCTTGTTGAAGGCCGGCAGGCGTGCCGCCGGGCTATGCTTGATCCCGCAACATCGGGGGGTGACCATGATCGACCGCAGGACATTCATCGCGGCAACCCTGGTTGCAGCTGCCGGGCCCTTGGGCTCTCGCACCGCACGCGCGCAAGCCAATATGAGCAAGATATCGGCTTACGCCTTTTCGTTTCCCGCGCTGTCTGGAGCCGACATCAGACTTGCCGAATTCACCGGCCGGCCGATGCTGATCGTCAATACCGCTTCGCTCTGCGGCTACACTCCGCAATATGCCGGGTTGCAGGAATTGTGGAGCGAGTTTCGCGACCGCGGATTCGTCATCATCGGCGTGCCGTCCAACGATTTCGGTGGACAGGAGCCGGGCGGGCCCAAGGAGATCGCCGAGACGGCGCAGCACCATTACGGCGTCACTTTCCCGATTGCAGGCAAGGTCGCCGTGAAGGGCCCGAACGCCCATCCGTTCTACAAATGGGCGGCGGAGGCGCGTCCCAAGGAAGTTCCGCGCTGGAACTTCCACAAATACTTGATCGGCCGCGAGGGATATATTTCGGACGTCTTCGCCGAAAGCGTCGAGCCCACGGACACGCGGGTGAAGACCGCGATCGCTCGCGCCCTGGCGGCCTCGTAGAGCCCCGGAATTAACCGGCGCGGCGACAAATTCTTAGGTGTGGCTTCCGCGCCGTTGCGTTGGCGGGACCGCGCCAACTAGGCTAATATCTGTTGGGGCGGGAATTGACTCGCACGGGGTTAAGACCAGTCGCGGGCAGAGGGAAAACTCGGGGAAAACAACATGCGTATTGCGGCAGGTCTTATTGTTGCGAGCACAGTTTCGCTGCTCGCCTCGAGCGCAGCATGGTCGCAGACGCCGCCGGCCAAGGCAGCCGCCGCTGCCCCACCGGCTGCGGCCGCCGCAGCGCCCGCAGCAGCAGCCGCGCAGCCACCACAACCGGCGCGCGCGGCCTGCACCAATCCGAACGCGCTCGGTGTCGGACGTACCGTCGAGATCGACACGACAGGCGGGCCCGGCTTCGGCTTCGAGCATTTCAAGGAGCTGGACTTCCTGAAAGAGAAGGAAGTGGTGCTGACCTTTGACGATGGCCCTTGGCTCGGCAATACGCCCTCGGTGCTGAAGACGCTCGCCGAGGAATGCACCACCGGCATCTTCTTCATCATCGGCAAGCACGCGACGTACTATCCGGAGATCCTGAAGCAGGTCTACGCCGCCGGCCACACCATCGGCACCCACACCTGGTCGCACATCGCCCTCGTCAACAAGAAGCTCAGCGAAGATCAACGCAAGGAAGAAATCGAGAAAGGCATCAGCGCGGTCAAATGGGCGCTGGGCGGCGTCGCGCCTGCGCCGTTCTTCCGCTTCCCCGCACTGCAGCATCCGCCTGAGATGGTCACCTATCTCGGCGAACGTAACATCGCGATGTTCTCCTGCGATCTCGACTCCTTCGACTTCAAGGCCCGCAATGCGCAGCAGATCATCGACACCGTGATGCGCAAGCTGGAAAAGAACGGCAAGGGCATCGTGCTGATGCACGACTTCCACAAGCATACCGCCGAAGCGCTACCCGAGCTCTTGAAGCGGCTGAAGGCAGGCGGCTACAAGGTCGTTGCCATGCGCGCCAAGGCGCCCGTGCAGACTCTTCCGCAGTATGACGAAGCCGTCATCAAGGAGCTCAAGCTGCCGACGGTGAGCTCCCGTCCGCTCAGCAGCGTGGTGACGGACGTTACGCAATAGCCCGAGACGGCGGATGCTGGCTTTGCGGTTCGAAGGTTATGTCATCGTCTCCAGCGATGGCATGCTGGCGGATGCCGGGAATGTCATGCCGGACGAACTGAAGTTCGAGGGCGACAAGCGATTCTTCACCGCCGCCCTCGACCGCGCCGCGCTGATCGTGCACGGCCGCAATTCCCACGAAGACCAGCCGAACTCGCCGAGGCGCAAGCGAATCGTCGTGACCCGCAAGGTCGCCTCGACCGCGCCTGATCCGTCGAACCCGAACGCCCTGTTCTGGAACCCGGCGGGCGCCGCGTTTGAAGAGGTCTGCGAACGCCAAGGCGTCACCTCCGGAACCATCGCCATCATCGGCGGCCCCGGCGTGTTCGACATGTTCATGGATCGCTACGACACATTCTGGCTGTCAGTGGCGCCAAAGGTACGGCTGCCCGGCGGCGAGCCATGCTTTCCGGGCGTCGGTGCGCGCACGCCGCAGCAAATCCTTGCCACGCACGGCTTGAGGCCGGGCGAAGCGGAGATGCTCGATCCCGAGGACGACGTGAGCGTCACGCCGTGGCGGCGAGGCTAGGCTTCCTGTTGTTGGTATGATCTCTGCCGAAGACCGGTTCCCGCTTGACGCTCATGCGGTCCCCCGGGTCAGGATCATGCTCTATACATCGCCGTAGGCCGGCTCGACCGAGCGCGGCCCCTTGCCGTAGCCGGCGATGATAAACAGCGCACCGATCAGCGAGAGGTTCTTCAGCGCCTCGATCAGCACCCTGGCATTGTCGGGCGGACTCTGGTTCCAGAAGTCGTGGAAGTAGAAGGTCGCCACCAGCACGAAAATGATCAGGAGGATTGCGAAAAACCTCGTCAGGAAGTTGAACGCGATCATCAGCCCCGCGATGACCTCAAAGGCACCGATGCCGATCGCCAGCATTTGCGGCGTTGTCATCCCGGTCATGCTCTCGAGCTGCGCGGTATAGGGCGCCAGCATTGCCGGGATCGCCACCTTGGCGGCGATGAAATCGGAGGTGGCCTGAATAGCGAAAAGCTTTGTGGCGCCGGTGTAGACAAACAGGACGGCGAACAGGATCCGCCCGAAAGTAATCAACGCTGGCATGACAGGCCTCTTGAAATCCGGAACGCGGTCGTGGCGGCAACGATTATGGTCGTTCCGTTTCCACTTTTCAAATCGTCAATGGGCCTTCTTTAGCCAAACAGGCTCGGCTGCTGCCGTCCGGCCCGCTCCTGGGCCTCGACTGCGGCGACAGCCGTCATATTGAGGATGCCGCGCGCCGTCACCGAAGGAGTGAGAATATGTGCCGGCCGCGCCGGGCCGATCAGGATCGGCCCCACCGGCAGAGCATCGGCGAGTGACTTGATCATCTGGTAGGCAACGTTGGCGGTGTCGAGATTCGGCATGACCAGGATGTTGGCATCGCCTTCCAGACCGGAATGCGGCAGCACCAGCTTCCGCGCCGTGGCCGACAGCGCAGTATCGCCCTGCATCTCGCCGTCAGCCTCGATCTCCGGATGCTTGTCCTTCAAGAGCTGCGTGGCGCGGCGCATCTTGCGCGAGGAGTCCGTATCATAGCTTCCGAAGTCGGAATGTGACACGAACGCGATCCTTGGCTTTATGGCGAAGCGCTGGACATGCAGCGCCGCGAGCGAGGCCACTTCCGCCAGTTCCTCGGCGCTCGGGTTCGGCCGCACCTGGGTGTCGGCAATGAAGTGCGCGCCCTTGCTGCTGATCAGCAGCGAAAGCGCGGCATAGTCGCTCACTCCCGGCAGGAATCCGACGATTTCGCGCACGTGGCGAAGATGGTGCATGTAACGCCCTTCGACGCCGCACAGCATGGCGTCGGCCTCGCCGCGCGCAACCGCCAGCGCCGCGATCACCGTATTGTTCGTGCGTACCACCGTGCGCGCCGCTTCCGGGGTCACGCCGCGCCGGCCTGCGACCTCGATGTAGGACTGCACATAGGAGCGGTAGCGTGGATCATCCTCGGGATTGACGAGATCGAAATCGCGGCCGGCCTTGATCGACAGGCCGAACCGCTTGATCCGCGTCTCCACCACCGACGGACGTCCGACCAGGATCGGCCGCGCGATCTTCTCTTCCAGCACCACCTGCGTGGCGCGCAGCACACGCTCGTCTTCGCCTTCCGCATAGACCACGCGCACCGGCTGGGTCTTCGCCTTGGCGAACACCGGCTTCATGGTCAGACCGGAGCGGAATGAATAGCGCTGAAGCTGGGCGCAATATTCCTCGAAATTCCTGATCGGCCGCGTCGCGACGCCGGACTCCATCGCCGCTTTCGCCACCGCGGGGGCGATCCGCAGGATCAGCCGCGGATCGAACGGACTCGGGATCAGCGAACCCGGGCCAAAACCTTGCGCTTCCCCGGTGTCGAAACCCTGCGCGACCGCGTCGGACGGCGGATCGCGCGCGAGCTGGGCGATCGCATCGACGGCCGCGTGCTTCATCTCCTCATTGATCGCGGTTGCGCCGACATCGAGCGCGCCGCGGAAGATAAACGGGAAACAGAGGACGTTGTTGACCTGATTCGGGAAGTCGGACCGGCCGGTGCAGATCATCGCGTCCGGGCGCGCTGCCCTCGCCTCATCGGGCATGATTTCCGGCACCGGATTGGCAAGCGCCATCACCAGCGGCTTGTCCGCCATCTGCTTGACCATCTCGGGCTTCAATACGTTCGGTGCCGACAGTCCGATGAAGATGTCCGCGCCGCCGATCACATCGCCCAGCACACGCGCATTGGTCTTCTGGGCATAGACCGCCTTCCAGCGGTCCATCTGCGTGTTACGTCCCTCATGCACGACGCCGTCGATATCGCAGACCCAGATATTCTTGCGCTGGGCGCCCATAGATACCAGAAGATTGAGCGTGGCGATGGCGGCAGCGCCCGCGCCGGAGGCGACGATCTTCACATCGGGCAGCTTCTTGCCATTGAGCTGGAGGGCGTTGACGATCGCAGCCGCCACGATGATGGCGGTGCCGTGCTGGTCGTCGTGGAAGACCGGGATCTTCATCCGCTCTTTCAGCTGCGCCTCGATCTCGAAGCATTCGGGCCCGCGGATGTCCTCCAGATTGATGCCGCCGAAGGTCGGCTCCAGCGCCGCCACCGTCTCGACCACGCGCTCGATGGTGTCGGCAGCGATCTCGATGTCGAACACATCGATTCCGGCGAATTTCTTGAACAACACCGCCTTGCCTTCCATGACGGGTTTGGAAGCAAGCGGGCCGATATTGCCGAGGCCAAGCACGGCGGTACCGTTGGAGACCACGGCAACCAGGTTCGCGCGCGCGGTCAGGGACGCCGCTTCCGGCGGATTTTTCGCAATCTCGGTGCAGGCGGCGGCCACGCCCGGCGAATAGGCCAGCGCCAGGTCGCGCTGGTTGGCAAGCGGCTTGGTAGCCTGGATTTCAAGTTTTCCCGGGCGCGGCAGCCGGTGATAGGCCAGTGCCGCGGAATGGAGATCTTCAGAATGAGATGACATGCATGATTCCCCCGCGGGCCTCCTCTACCCCGACGTCAAGATATCGGAGGTTTGTCTTAGTTTTGCGGCAGATTGCGCCGGATGTGAAGCATGTGCAGCCAGTTGGATGCAACACCCGACGCCAATACCGTCGACAGGCTTGGGCTACAAAACGATTGAGCCGCGCACAAGTCCTTGCTTAGCTCGGTTGCTCAACCTCCTGAAGAGCGATCCGTCGCTTGCGCTCGCGCAATTCAGGATCGAGGCATCGACCGGGCTCTGACTATTCCTTGTTCGGCAGATTGAGCCGGATGTGAAGCTCGCGCAGCTGCTTGGGCGCGACCTCGGAGGGCGCGCCCATCAAGAGGTCGACCGCCTGCTGGTTCATCGGGAACAGCGAGATTTCGCGCAGGTTGGTCGTGCCACAAAGCAGCATCACGATGCGGTCGACGCCGGCCGCCATGCCGCCATGCGGCGGAGCGCCATAGTGGAATGCGCGGTACATGCCGCCGAAGCGCTCGACGACTTCCTTCTCGCCATAGCCTGCGATCTCGAACGCCTTCGCCATCGCCTCCGGACGGTGGTTGCGGATGCCGCCGGACGCGATCTCATAGCCGTTGCAGGTGATGTCGTACTGGAACGCCTTGATGGTGAGCGGGTCCTGTGTCTGCAACGCCTCCAGCCCGCCTTGCGGCATCGAGAACGGGTTGTGCGAGAAGTCGACCTTCTTGTCGTCCTCGTTGTACTCGTACATCGGAAAATCGACGATCCAGGCGAGCTCAAAGCGATCCTTGTCGATCAGATTCAGCTCCTCGCCGAGCTTTGTCCGCGCAAGACCGGAGAACTTCCAGAACTTGTCGGGGTCGCCGGCGACGAAGAACGCCGCGTCGCCCTCCTTCAGGCCAAGCTGGTCGCGGATCGCTGCCGTGCGTTCAGGCCCGATATTGTTGGCCAGGGGACCCGCACCCTCGCCGCCTTCACGCCACATGATGTAGCCGAGACCCGGCTGGCCCTCGCCCTGCGCCCAGGAGTTCATGCGGTCGCAGAACGCGCGCGAGCCGCCGCCCTTGCCCGGGATCGCCCACACCTGGTTCTTCGGGTCTTCCAGCATGCGCGCAAAGACCTTGAAACCGGAGCCGCGGAAGTGTTCCGAGACTTCCTGCATGTGGATGGGATTGCGCAGGTCCGGCTTGTCGGTGCCGTATTTGCGGATCGCTTCGGCGAAGGGAATTCGCGGCCAGCCCTTGGTGACCGGCTTGCCGTTGGCGAAATCCTCGAACACGCCCGTGACAACCGGCTCCATCGCCGTAAACACGTCTTCCTGCGTGACAAAGCTCATCTCGACGTCGAGCTGGTAGAACTCGCCCGGCAGGCGGTCGGCGCGCGGATCCTCGTCGCGAAAGCAAGGCGCGATCTGGAAGTAGCGGTCGAAGCCCGACATCATCAGCAGCTGCTTGTACTGCTGTGGCGCCTGCGGCAGCGCGTAGAACTTGCCGGGATGGATGCGCGAGGGCACCAGGAAGTCGCGCGCGCCCTCCGGCGAAGACGCGGTCAGGATCGGGGTCTGGAACTCGAAGAAGCCGGCCTCCTTCATCCGCTTGCGCATGGAATCGATGATCGCGCCGCGGGTCATGATGTTCTGGTGCAGCTTCTCGCGACGCAGGTCGAGGAAACGGTACTTGAGCCTTATGTCTTCAGGATATTCCTGCTCGCCGAACACCGGCATCGGCAGTTCGTCGGCGGCGCCCAGAACTTCGATCTCGCTGACGTAGATCTCGACCGTTCCCGTGGCGAGTTCCGGGTTGTCGGTGCCTTCGGGGCGGCGGCGCACCTTGCCGTCGATCCGCACCACCCATTCCGAGCGCAGCTTTTCGGCGGTCTTGAACGCCGGCGAATCCGGATCGGCGACGCACTGGGTCAACCCGTAATGGTCGCGCAGATCGATGAACAGCACACCGCCATGGTCGCGGATGCGGTGGCACCAGCCAGACAGGCGGACCTGTTCGCCAATGTTGCTCTCGCGGAGCGCGCCGCAGGTGTGGGACCGGTAACGATGCATGGAATTTCCAGAAAACAGCTGTCGGAGGGATCGAATCGGGGGCTAAGGCCGGGTCCAGATTGCGGGAGGGTTTAGCCGAGGGAACGGTGGGCGGCAACCAAGTGCGGCGGCTGTTTGGGCTCGAAAAAGGCCGTTCCCGCGCCTATCTTGAGCCCATGACGCTGCAATTCCCCTTCGAGCACACCTATGCGGCCCTGCCGGCGAATTTCTTCGCCCGCGTGGCGCCGACCCCGGTCGCAGCCCCCCGGCTGATCAAGCTGAACCGGGAGCTGGCCATCCAGCTCGGACTGGACCCGGACCAGCTCGCAACGCCCGAGGGCGCCGAGATCCTCTCGGGAAAGCGCCTGCCCGAGGGGGCCGAGCCGATCGCCATGGCCTATGCCGGCCACCAGTTCGGGCAATTCGTGCCTCAGCTCGGCGACGGCCGCGCCATCCTGCTCGGCGAGGTCATCGACAAGGACGGCATCCGCCGCGACATCCAGCTCAAGGGTTCCGGCCCGACCCCGTTTTCGCGCCGGGGCGACGGCCGCGCGGCGCTCGGACCGGTCTTGCGCGAATACATCGTCAGCGAGGCCATGTTCAGGCTCGGCATTCCCACGACGCGCTCACTCGCGGCGGTGATGTCGGGCGAGAGCGTGATGCGCGAGACCATGCTGCCCGGTGCGGTGCTTACGCGCGTCGCGGCAAGCCACATCCGCGTCGGCACCTTCCAGTTCTTCGCCGCGCGCGGCGATACCGACGGCGTGCGTCGCCTCGCCGATCACGCGATCGGGCGCCACTACCCCGAACTCGCCAAGGCCGAGCGCCCCTATCATGCGCTGCTCGACACGGTGATCGCGCGACACGCTGATCTCATCGCGCGCTGGCTCCTGGTCGGGTTCATCCACGGCGTGATGAACACCGACAACACCTCGATCTCGGGCGAGACCATCGATTATGGCCCCTGCGCCTTCATGGACGAATACGATCCGGCAAAGGTGTTCTCCTCGATCGACGAGATGGGCCGCTACGCCTATGGCAACCAGCCGCGCATCGCACTGTGGAATTTGACGCGGTTCGCCGAGTGCCTGCTGCCGCTGTTCTCCGACGACCAGGACAAGGCGATCGAGCAGGCGCAGTTCGCGCTGGGTGAATTCGCGGAAAAATTCACCGCCGCCTATCAGGCTGGCCTGCGCGCCAAGATCGGCCTGTTCACACAACGCGACGGCGACGAGGCGCTGGTGCAGGACCTGCTGGATGCCATGACCAGGAACCAGGCGGATTTCACCCTCACCTTCCGCCGGCTTGGCGAGGCCGCGCTTGGGCCTGATAACGACGAGCCGGTCCGCGGGCTCTTCATCGATCCCACCATGTTCGACGGATGGGCGGCGCGCTGGCGGCAACGCACCGCGCTGGAGCCGCAATCGCCCGAGGAGCGGCGGACGGCAATGCAGCGCGTCAATCCGGCCTTCATTCCACGCAACCACCGCGTCGAAGCGGTGATCCAGGCGGCGATGAACAATGACGACTACGCGCCTTTCGAGGAGTTCCTGACCGTGCTGTCAAAGCCGTTCGAGGAGCAGCCATCGTTTGCCGGCTATGCCGAACCGCCCGAGGCGGACCAGCGGGTGACGCAGACCTTCTGCGGCACGTGAAGCGTTAACCGCGCTTGTTAAGCCGGCGTGCACCATCGAACCGCGCGCCGCTGTCCGGCCTTCCAAAAATTAAGAAACACTCAACGCGACCCCGACAAGGCTAACGACCTGTAGGGGAAAATTCCATGGACGCGTTTGCCTTCGAGTTCATCGGTCTGATGATGATCGCCCTTTGCCTTGCCGTGCTGGCCGTCCCCTCCGGACGCCGCCCGTCCAGGCACGTGCGTCACCACTGATCTCACGCAAAAGCGGCCAATGCCGCAACTTGCGGCCGCTCATCTGCGGTCGTGACGGCCCGGTCTGGGCTGGCGAAACGCCGGCCGGACCAAATGCAATCTTCAAATTTGCCCACAAGACCCTTGACTTATCAGCGCTTTCGGCCGAGGCGTGATATGTGCCCCGGTTTCCGAAGCCCGCTTCGGCCCGTTGAGACGAGCTTCGGAAACCGTTGGGCACAGGAAGGCAAGATTCCAGTGCTGCCTTTCGGTCCGTCTTTCCCGGCCCTGCCTGTCGCAGGCGCCTCCGGCGGGACCGATCGGCGGTACCGGGAACGTCATGGACTGTGCATGGACCACCTGATTACGACGACTTCCGAGCTCGCGGACGCCTGCGCCCGGCTCGCCGAATTCCCCGTCATCACCGTCGATACCGAATTCCTGCGAGAATCGACCTATTACCCGCTGCTCTGCGTCGTGCAGTTGGCGAGCCCCCAGGAAGCCGTCGTGATCGACGGGCTGGCCGAAGGGATCGATCTCAAGCCGTTCTTCGACCTGATGTCCAATGAGGCGGTGCTGAAGGTGTTTCATGCCGCACGCCAGGACATCGAGATCGTCTTCCATCTCGCCGGCATCATTCCGCACCCGATCTTCGATACCCAGGTGGCGGCCATGGTGCTCGGTTATGGCGACAGCATTGCCTACGACCAGCTGGTCGAGCGCGTGACCGGTCACCGGCCCGACAAGACCCACCGCTTCACCGACTGGTCGCGACGCCCGCTTTCCAAGGAGCAGATGCTCTACGCCGTATCCGACGTGACCCATCTGCGCGATGTCTTCGCCAGGCTCGATGACGACCTGAGGAAGCGCGGCCGCAACAACTGGGTCAGCGAGGAGATGGAAATCCTCACCTCGCCCCGCACCTACGACTTCCATCCCGAGCGGGCCTGGGAGCGGCTGAAGACGCGGGTGCGCAAGCCGAAAGAGCTTGCCATCCTGATGGAGGTCGCGGCCTGGCGCGAACAGGAAGCGCAGAGCCGTGACGTTCCGCGCAGCCGCGTGCTCAAGGACGATGCGGTCGGCGACATCGTCACCCACGCCCCGACCTCGCTGGAGAAGCTCGCCCATTTGCGCTCGCTGCCGAAGGGCTTTGACCGCTCGAAATGGGGAAGCGACATCATCGCGGCTGTTCAGCGCGGCCTTGCCCGTGATCCGCACTCGCTGCCCAAGCTGGAAAAGCCGCGCAACAATTCGAATGGCACGGCCATCGTGGAGCTCCTGAAGGTGCTGCTGCGCATGACCTCGGAGCGGCATGCGGTGGCCAGCAAGGTGATCGCTACCGTCGACGACCTCGAGCAGATCGCGGCCAACGACCAGGCCGAGGTCGCCGCCCTGCACGGCTGGCGCCGCGAGTTGTTCGGCGAAGCGGCCCTGTCGCTCAAGCACGGCAAGCTGGCGCTGGCGATCGAGAAAGGCCGCGTCGTCCGGGTGGACAGGAACTGAGGCCGCCGCGTCAGGCCTCGCTCGCCGCCGCCTCGATCAGGTCGGAACTCTGCTCGACGCCGGCAAATTTGCCGATCGCGCGTATCATCGCGGTACGATAGCTTTCGGCGTCCTCAACGATCGACGGCAGGCACGCGACCGCATCGCCGACCACGCAAAAGCGATGGCCGCGATGAAATCCTTCGATGACAGTGGCCAAAATGGTTTCGTCCAGGCAGCAGCCCGCCACCAGGCAGTGAACGCCCTTCATGCTTGCCATGTACTCGGCAAAGCGTGACGAGCTGTAGGCCGATGGCAGCGGATGCTCGAACACCATCTCGCCCGGCTGCGGGCGGAACGCTGCAACCCAATCGGTGAGGTTGGACGCCGGATCGAACCATGCGGCCTGCGCGATCCGTTTGAGGTGCAGCACCGGCCACAGTTCCGTGCGCCACAATGCAAGCAGGGCAAGACACCGCAAGACTTCGGGATCGCGGTCGCGTTCCCGGCTTAGATATTGGGCCTGGAAGTCGGCGCAGACGAGGACCGGCGGATTCTCCAATCTCAGCGCCGGGCCGGCCGGGCTCATGTGCCTGCCATGGCGCTACGCAACGGCGAAGTCACCTCGCGCTCGGCCGAGAAATCCAGCACGCCTGGGCGGTCCCAATCGCTCTCGGGCCGGATGATCACATAGGGATCGCTGTCGAGCGTGATCGCGTCGGGTCCCGGTTCGATGTCGAACACCATCTCGGTATAGGAGAAATCCGAGAAGGTCACCTTGCGGCCACCGTCGAGCGGACGGCCGCCGAAATGAGCCCAGAAATTGACCAGCCTGTCCTGCGCCAGGCCATAGATTTTTCTGAACCCCTTGCGCTTGATGTAGTCGACAGCGGCCTGCACCAGCTTGAAGGAGACCCGCGTGCGGCGAAACTGGTGCCGCACCGCCAGCCGCTCGATCTTGGCGAATTCGCCGAAGAAACGGATGCGAAGACATCCCGCCGGCTCGTTGCCGACATAGCCGAGGAAATGCGCCGCACAGAGATCGTTGCCGTCGAACTCCTCCTCGATCGGGCAATCCTGCTCGGCAAGATAGACCGCAGAGCGGATTGCCGTCACCGTCATGAGATCGTTGGCATCGCGCGCGAAACGAACGGTGATCGCGCGCGTAGGCGGATTGGCGGGTCTAGTACCGTGCATCGAAAACGCTCCTTCGAGAGAAATTGGTCGAGCCGACATCCACGGGCAGCCGTTTCCACGGCCGCTCGTAGCACCAGAGATCGGGCTGAGAACTTGCTATTGGTCGAAAGCCCGTCGCGATCATCAGATCGCGGCCGGCCGCAGTGGACGGCTGCGCAAAGCAATTGGCATCGACATAACGCGGCTTGCGCAAATGCGCCGCCATCTTGCCCAGTCCCGCGATTCCGCGGCCGACGGCGCCGATCGCCCAGATGTAGATCGCCGCGACCTGTTCGTGCCTGCCGGAGAGCAAGGCAAAATCCGGATGTGTCGGCGACAAATCGCCCGACATGAGCGCGTCATGCCCTCGCTCATTGAGATAGAGGAAGGCCATACCGCCAAGCAGACGGTCCTCCCGGGCGAACACCAGGATGCATTCGGCATCATGGAGATGGTGCTGCAGCAGGCCCTGTTCCCCGATTTGAACCCCCGGCACCATGCTGCGCGCCATCGCTGCAACGGCCGGGATTTCGACGTATTCCGCTGGCCGGACGTCGATCCTGGCGGTGGTCGGCAGGGAATCGAAATCATGCCGCGCGGCAAAACAGAGCCTTTCCATGTCCCAGTTGCGCCTCTATCGTTGCTTCAGCCCTCGTTGAGCAACGTAAGCGGGCGGGGAAATGGAGTATGCAGCAACTATTGCACCGGGGTGCTGCGTTCACGCAGCACAAGCCCGAGGATTCCCTAGACGCGTCCTGGGATGACCTGAAATCATTCCTGGCATGTGCGCGGCACAAAAGTTTCCGCAACGCCGCCGACCTCCTGGGCGTCACCAGCACCACGTTGATGCGGCGGATTGATCGGCTGGAGGAGCAGATCGGCTGCCGCCTGTTCCTGCGCGACCAGAGCGGACTGACGATCAGCGAGGAAGGCCTCACCATGATCGCAGATCTCACGGAAATGGAGCGGCATGCCTTCAACATCCTGCGATGCGCATCGCGCGCGTCGGGCACGGGTGCGGGAACCGTGCGTGTCGCGGTCACCGAGGGACCGGGCAATTTCTGGATCCTGCCGCGGCTGATCGATTTCCAGAAGACCTACCGCAAGATCACCGTCGACCTGCGTTGCGCCATGGAGCAGGCCGATGTCGGGCGGCTGGAAACCGACATTGCGATCCAGTTCGAGCGGCCGACCAGTCCGGATCTGATCGCCGCGCGGATCGGCCGCCTCCATATTTACCCCTTTGTCTCGGAGGGCTATCGCAAACTGTTCGGCGTGCCGGCGACGCTGGCGGAACTGAAGAACCACCGCATCATCAAGCAGAGTGCGCCGCAGATCGACGACAACGCCTATGCGAGCATCCTCGGCCTCGCCTCACTGGAAGGCGTGGTCGGCATCAAGACCAACTCGTCCATCGGCGTGCTGTATGCGGTCGAGCGAGGGGCCGGCGTCGGCTTCCTGCCGACCGCATCGATTGCGCTCGGTGCGCCGCTGATCCCTGTCGACATGGGCGTCAGCCATCACACCGATCTATGGATCACCTATCACAAGGAATTCCGCAGCTCCGAGCGGCACAAGATCGTCATCGACTGGCTGAAGAAGATTTTCGATCCCAAAACGTATCCCTGCTTCCGTGACGAATTCATCCATCCCAACGATCTGGTGCCGCTGATGCGGGAAACGCGGGACAATTTTGGCTTGCGTGGCTATGTCGCGACCGGGCCGGCCTAGATCATAAGCCCGACCCGAAGCGCCGCGTTGGCTACCATCTCACTTCAACGCCGGCCGTGCCCTGGTGCGATTCGAAGTGTTCGCGGAACTTGCCGTCATACCGCGCATAGAGACGGAAATTGTTGCTCAGGCTGAGCGAGGCCGCGGCACCTGCATCCGCGCCGTAACGGCTTTCGCCGATACCTTGGACGGTGACGGGCTGAAAGCCCGGAATGCTGACGGTGACCGGGCTGAAGCTCTGGTGGAAATTGTCGACGAACTTGCCATAGGCCGAGAGGTCGAGGATTTTCCGATCCACAATGAAGTAGCGCCCGACCTCCGCACCAATCAGCGCCCTCGCCCGCTCGGCCGTTGCATTGCTGGCCGTCACCAGGAAGAAGCTCGTGCCCTGCTCGGTGAATCCGTCGGTCGCAGAACGCACATATTCAAGCGCGACTTTTGGAACGATGCGAAACTCATCCTTCATCCAGTAGTAGTCGAGCTCGACAATCGCCCCGTCCAGCATGGCATTGTAGTTGGAAACCGCAAGGCTGGGCCCGGTGTCGCGGTTCGAATTGATCTTGCCAAAGCCGTGCACGAACGCTCCGGCAAGAGTCCAGGGCCCCTTGTCGATGGAGAAATTCGCGCCGACCTGCGTGAGATCGAGGGTGGCCCATTGGAAGGCGAGCGGCACGTCGATCTTGCTGTGACTCTGGTCGACGGAAAGACCAACATTGACGCCGGGACTGAGCGTCGCGCCGATGCCCGCTACGCCGCCATAGGTCGTGCGACGGTCGCCGGCGAAACCGCCCTGTGCGTCGGTCTTCGAGGAGATGCCGTAGCCCTCGACCCAGGCGCGGAATTTTGGCGCTTCCGTTGCTTCCGATGCGCCGCCGCCGGCGGGATTGCTTCGCCCGATCCGGTTCACGCCATTGGTCGCCTGATTGGCGAGGCGCTCCAGAAAACTGCTGCCGAGATCGCCCACGGCCCGATTGGCCGAAATGTCGGAACTGATGATTGTGATCTCTGGCGTCGGCGTTGGAGCGGGCGTTGGCAGCAGCTGGGCCTTGGCCGATGACATCGCCCCGATCGCCAGCGCGAAGGCGACCGCAATAGCCCGGGCCACCCTGCGGCCGGCCCCGGTCAGCCCTGCTAGCGAAGGCCGCGATACGCAGCGCATGAATTTCAACCCCACCGGGAGCCCGGCCTGCCGGATTCCCTGCCGTTCTGTAGCCGATTTGCCCCCAGTTCGCCTGAAGCGTCAATCGTTGGGGAACCCTGCGGGAGACCGAATAAGCGGGGTTGTGGTGCGACTGCCACAGGTTGCGAGGCGTCGTGCGCCTCGTCATGTCCTTGCTAATGTACCGTTTTCGTGTTGCAATCGCTGGTACAATCGGATCTAGGCCGTTCGACTGTGCGTTTCGCGTCTTGGAAATACAACGAGAAGACACCCGGGAGCCGCTTGTGGCGTGGCACGTTGGCAAACGTGACCGCGTCTTTTTTTTCGTCCAGACCAGGAGACTGGCGATGCCGAACTTCAAAGGCAGCGTTAAATGGTTCAACCCGACCAAGGGTTATGGGTTCATCAGGCCCGTCGGCGGCGACAAGGACGTGTTCGTCCACATCTCCGCTGTCGAGCGTGCCGGGCTCACGACCCTCAATGAAAACCAGACGGTTGAATACGACCTTGTCGAAAATCGCGGCAAAACGTCCGCGGAAAACCTCAAGGTTTCCTGACTATCGGATCTCCTTAAGATCATGATGATCCCCCGGCCTTGCCCCGGGGGATTTCTTTTTCACGGCGCGCTGTCATTTCGCCTTTGGCGCGATCAACAGCTCGTTGCCGCCGGCTGTCCCGCCCTCGATCCGGCAGAGATCGCCTTCCAGCTTCAACCTGCCGCTCGCGAGCAATCGCAAGGCTTCGGGATAGATGCGATGCTCCACGGTGAGGATCCGCTCCGACAGTGCCTCGGCCGTATCGTCGTTGCGCACGCCTACCGCGCCCTGCATCACGATGGGGCCGGCGTCGGTCTCGGGAATGACGAAATGCACGGTCGCGCCTGAAATCTTGACGCCGGCCTTCAGCGCCTGGCCATGCGGATCGAGGCCGGGGAACGACGGCAGCAACGAGGGATGGATGTTGAGCATCCGCCCGTACCAGCGCTGAACGAATTCGGCCGTGAACAGCCGCATGAAGCCGCCGAGACAAATCAGCTCGACGCGGTGCTGCGCGAGCTTTTCCTCAAGCACCTTCTCGAACGCGGCGCGGTCCTTGCCGAACGGCTTGCTCTCGATGATTTCCGTCGCAACACCGCTCGTTCTGGCCCGCTCAAGGCCGGCGGCTTCCGCCCGGTTGGAGATCACGACCGCAATTTCAGCCGGAAAGTCCTTGGCTTTCGCAGCCCCGATCAGCGCGGCCATGTTCGATCCGCGCCCCGAAATCAGGATGGCGACGCGGCTTTTCATCAGGGCGCCAGATCGAGATGACCGTTATAGACCACGCGATGCTCACCCTTGGCCTCGATCACCTCACCGAGCACCGCGACGGTCTCGCCGCTCTCGGTAAGGGTCCTGGTGACCTGCTCGACGGCTTCGGACTTGATGATCGCGACCATCCCGATGCCGCAGTTGAAAGTGCGCAACAGCTCGAGCTCGGCGATGCCGCCCTGCTCCGCCAGCCATTTGAACACCGGCAGCACCGGCAGTTGCGCCAGATCGATGCCGACGCCGAGATGCTTTGGCAGCACGCGAGGGATGTTGTCGGTGAAACCGCCGCCGGTGATATGGGCGAGGCCCTTCACCGCCCCGGTCTCGCGGATCGCGCGCAGGCAGGATTTCACGTAGAGCCTGGTCGGCGTCAGCAGCGCGCCACCGAGCGTCATCACCGGCGAGAACGGCGCCGGTGCGTCCCAGGCAATCCGCGAATTCTCGACGATCTTGCGCACCAGCGAAAATCCGTTGGAGTGAACGCCGGAAGAAGCAAGCCCGATCACCGCATCGCCGGCCGCGATGTCGCCCCGCGGCAGCAGCGAGCCGCGCTCCGCAGCACCGACGGCAAAGCCCGCGAGATCGTAGTCGCCGTCCTTGTAGAGGCCGGGCATTTCAGCGGTCTCGCCGCCGATCAGCGCGCAGCCGGATTCGCGGCAGCCTTCCGCGACCCCTGCAACGATTGCAGCAGCAGCTTCCGGATCGAGCTTGCCGCAGGCAAAATAGTCGAGGAAGAACAGCGGTTCGGCACCCTGCACAACAAGGTCGTTGACCGACATCGCAACCAGATCGATACCGATGCCGCCATGCAGGCCGGTATCGATCGCAATCTTGACCTTGGTCCCGACCCCGTCGGTCGCCGCCACCAGGACGGGGTCCTTGAAGCCCGCTGCCTTCAGATCGAACAGCCCGCCGAAGCCGCCGATCTCCGCGTCGGCGCCGGCCCGGGCGGTGGCGCGGACCATTGGCTTGATCAGGTCGACCAGCCGGTTGCCGGCGTCGATATCGACGCCCGAATCCGCGTAAGTGAGCCCGTTCTTGCGGTCCGCCATGCCATTTTCCGAGTGTTGGCGGCTGGTTACGTCGGATTCCGCCCCGGTGCAATGGCTCGCAAGCCGCCTGCCGCTATACTATGTAGATAACAGCCGGTTGGCCCCGCCAGGGACTGAAACCGGCCGGTAGCCGGGAAGCTCCGCGTTGAATATTCCGAACATCATCACCCTGGCCCGCATCATCCTGGTGCCAGTCATCGTCTGGGCCATCGCCTCGAACCAGATGGAGATCGCATTCACGGTCTTCGTCATTGCCGGCATCAGCGACGCCGTGGACGGCTTTTTGGCCAAGCGCTTCAACATGACGAGCGAGTTAGGGGCCCTGCTCGACCCGCTCGCCGACAAGGCGCTGCTGGTCTCGATCTTTGTCGCGCTCGGCATCTGGGGCGCGGTGCCGCGCTGGATCGTCATCCTCGTGGTGTCCCGCGACATCATGATCGTGGCGGCAGTGATCGTGTCCTGGCTATTCGACAAGCCCGTGCCGATGAAGCCTTCGATGGTGTCGAAGCTGAACACGGTTGCGCAAGTAGCCTTCGCCGCACTGGTGCTGGGATCGCTGGGTTTCGGCTTTGAGCCAAGGCCTTACGACCTGATCCTGATGGGTTTTGTCACGGTCTTTACTTTGGTTTCCGTCTCGCTCTATCTCGTGGAGTGGGTGCGGCACATGAGCACGATCGACGCCCCCAAATAGGCATTGCCGGCATTTTCGGCATGGAGTGACGGCGTGGCAGGTAGCGTTCAACCCCGACAGCTTGCATTTGCGCTGCCGCACGCGGAAAGCCTGACGCGCGACAATTTTCTCGAGGGACCAGCCAATGAGGCCGCGCTCGCGCTGATCGAGCGATGGCCGGACTGGCCCAACCGCATCATGTGGCTGGCGGGCGAAGAAGGCTGCGGCAAGAGCCACCTCGCCTCGATCTGGGCCGAACGATCCGGAGCGCGCGTCATCTCGGCGCATGCACTCACCGCAGCTTCAGTGCCGAATGCGCTCGCGACGGGCGCGCTCGTTGTCGAAGACGTCAGGGCGGATGGTTTCGACGAGCGGGCGCTTTTTCACCTGATGAACCTGGCGCGGGAGGACTCGGCTTTCGTTCTGATGACCGCGCGCATGCCGCCGTCGGCCTTCGAAATCGAACTGCGTGATCTGCGCTCGCGGCTGCGCGCGGTCCCCGTGGTGTCGCTGGCGCCGCCCGACGACCTGCTGTTCCGCGCCCTGATCGTCAAGTTCTGCGCCGACCGGCAGATGGCGGTGGACGAGAACCTGGTCGGCTATCTCGCCAGCCGCATCGAGCGCTCCTATGCCGCAGCGCGCCAGGCGGTGGAACTGCTGGATACCGAAGCGCTGCGGCTCGGCCGGCCCGTGACTCGGGCGCTGGCCGTCGAACTGCTGCGCGACGCCTGACATTCGGGCAATCACCATCTTGACGGCGCCGGCGGGCGGAACGTCAATGTCATTGAAACGTCATCGCAATATCACATGGTCTGGGACACGTTTCCCCGATACTGCGGCGCACTCTGCTCTTGCTCGGACCGAATCTGATGGATTCCGCACAAGCCATTGTAAACAAAGAAAAAGAAGCCGAGACTGCGGCCCTGTCGCCGATCGCCTCGAGCCCCGAGCGGTTCATTAACCGGGAGCTTTCCTGGCTGCATTTCAATCGTCGGGTGCTGGAGGAAGCGGTCAATACCGGCCATCCGGCGCTGGAGCGGGTCCGGTTCCTGTCGATTTCCGCCAATAACCTTGATGAGTTCTTCATGGTCCGCGTCGCCGGCATCAAGGCGCAGGTGCGCGAAGGCATCACCGAACGCAGCCCGGACGGCCGCACACCGCTGGAACAGCTCCACCTCATCAACGAGACGGTGTCGCAGCTCTCCGAGGACCAGCAGGCGATCTGGGGCGAGCTGCACCACATGCTCGCCGACGTCGGCATCGTGCTGGTCGACGGCCGCGACGTCACCAAGGCCGAACGAAGCTGGATCGAGGACTACTTCCTCCACAGCATCTTTCCGCTGCTGACGCCGCTCGCGATCGACCCGGCGCATCCCTTCCCGTTCATCCCGAGCCTCGGCTTCACCATTGCCCTGCAACTGGTGCGGACCTCCGACGGCAAGCCGATGAACGCGCTGATCCGCATGCCCGGCAAGATCGACCGCTTCATCCGCATGCCCTCGGCCAAGGAAGGCGCGACGCGGCTGATCACGCTCGAGCAGGCGACCTCGCTGTTCATCGGAAGGCTGTTCCCGGGCTACACCGTGAACGGCCAGGGCGCGTTCCGCATTATCAGAGACTCCGAAATCGAAATCGAGGAAGAAGCCGAAGACCTTGTCCGCCTGTTCGAGACCGCGCTGAAGCGGCGCCGGCGCGGATCGGTGATCCGGCTCGAGATCGACGCCAAGATGCCGGAAGAGTTGCGCCTGTTCGTGCAGCAGGCACTCTCGACCAGCGACGACGAAGTGTTTTTGGTCGACGGCGTGCTGGCGATGAACGAGCTGTCCCAGCTCACGCGTCTCGACCGGCCCGACCTCGAATTCCCGCCTTACGTTCCGCGCCATCCCGAGCGCGTGCGCGACCATGGCGGCGATATTTTTGCGGCGATTCGTCAGAAGGACCTGATCGTCCATCACCCTTACGAGTCTTTCGACGTCGTGGTGCAGTTCCTGCAGCAGGCGGCGCGCGATCCCGACGTGGTCGCGATCAAGCAGACCCTGTACCGCACCTCGAACAATTCGCCGATCGTGCGGGCGCTGGCGGAAGCGGCCGAAGCGGGCAAATCCGTCACGGCGCTGATCGAGTTGAAGGCACGCTTCGATGAGGAGGCCAATATCCGTTGGGCGCGCGACCTCGAACGCGCCGGCGTGCAGGTGGTCTACGGCTTCATCGAGCTGAAGACCCACGCCAAGCTGTCGATGGTGGTACGCCGCGAGGGCGGCAATCTCACCACCTATGTGCACACCGGCACCGGCAACTATCACCCGGTCACCGCGCGCATCTACACCGACCTCTCCTATTTCACCTCCGACCCCGCGATCGGCCGCGATGCGGCGCGGGTCTTCAACTACATCACCGGCTACGCCGAGCCGAGCGACATCGAGAAGATGGCGGTCTCGCCGCTGACGCTGCGCGCGCGCATCATCGAGCATATCCACGGCGAGACCAATCACGCCAGGCATGGCCGGCCGGCTGCGATCTGGATGAAGATGAACTCGCTCGTCGACCCCGACATCATCGACGCGCTCTACCAGGCTTCCCAGGCCGGCGTGTCGGTCGAGCTCGTGGTACGCGGCATCTGCTGCCTGCGGCCGGGCCTGCCCGGATTGTCGGAGAATATCCGCGTCAAGTCGGTGATCGGCCGCTTCCTCGAGCACGGACGCATCTACTGCTTTGGTATGGGCCAGGGCCTGCCGAGCGCCAAAGCGGCTGTGTATATCTCGTCAGCCGATATGATGCCGCGCAACCTCGACCGCCGCGTCGAAATTCTCTGTCCGTTGCAAAATCCCACGGTGCATCAGCAGGTTCTCGAACAGATCATGGTCGCGAATCTGAAGGATACCGAGCAGAGCTGGCAGTTATTGCCGGACGGATCGTCAACGCGTATGAAGGCCGCGAAAGGCGAGGAACCTTTCAACCTGCACAACTACTTCATGACGAATCCGAGTCTGTCCGGCCGTGGAAAATCGCTCAAGGAATCTTCGCCGCGCCGGCTCACCCGCCGCAATGAGCGTCAGCAAGCACCTTAAGGAGTTTCGCCGGTGAAGCGGCCGCGCAAACGCGGAGCCAGCGTCGCGGTCATCGACATCGGTTCGAACTCGGTTCGTCTCGTCGTCTATGAGAAACTGAGCCGCAGCCTCGTCTCGGTCTTCAACGAGAAGGCGCTGTGCGGCCTGGGGCGTGAGGTGCAGAGCACCGGCCTACTCGCGCCCGACGCGGTGGCCAAGGCGCTGACGTCACTGCGGCGCTTCCGGGCGCTCTGCCGTATCCAGAAAGTCGGCCGCGTCTATGCGATCGCGACCGCCGCCTGCCGCGATGCCACCAACGGCCCCGAGTTCATCGCCAAGGCCGAGCGCATCTGCGGCGTGCCGATCGATATCCTTTCCGGTCCGCGCGAGGCAAAGCTCTCCGCGCTCGGGGTGATCTCCGGCACCCACGATCCCGACGGCATCGTCGGCGATCTCGGCGGCGGCTCGCTCGAACTGATCGACGTGCGCGGCAACCGCGTCCGCAGCGGCGTAACGCTGCCGCTCGGCAGCCTCGCTTTGCAGGACGCCTCGCGCAAATCGCTGAAGCGCGCCGAGAACATCGTGCGCAACGCAATTGCCGGCGTCGATCTGCTCAAAGGCGGCCGCAACCGCACGTTCTATGCGGTGGGCGGCACGTGGCGCGCGCTGGCGCGCATTCACATCGTGCAGAGCGGCTATCCGTTGAAGGTGATGCACGGCTATTCGATTCCCGCGGCGGATGCGCTCGACTTTGCGCAGCGCCTGCGGCGGCTCGCGGCTGCCAACCGGCTCTCCGACATCGAAGTCGTCTCCGATGCGCGGCGGCCGCTGCTCACCTATGCCGCGCTGGTGCTCGAATATGTCATCCGGGTCGCGCGGCCGAAGACCATCGCGTTCTCGACCTTCGGCGTGCGCGAAGGCCTGTTCTACGAGATGCTGCCGCAGGATGAGCGCGCCGAAGACGGATTGATGTGCGCGGCGCAGAACCTCAACCGGCTATTGTCCCGCTCGGCGCGCCATGCCGAAGAGCTGATCGCCTGGACCGATCGCCTGGCGCGGGTCGTCCATCTTCGCGAGACCGAGGAGGACCGCCGGCTGCGTCACGCCGCCTGCCTGCTCTCGGATATCGGATGGCGGGTGCATCCGGACCATCGCGGCGAGGAGACGCTGAGCCTGATCACCAACGGCAATTTCGGCTCGATCAGCCATCAGGGCCGCGCCTTCGTCGCACTGGCGGTGTTCTATCGCTATGCCGGCCTGTCGGAACAGAACGAGCCGCCCGGACCGATCCGCGACCTGCTGCCAACGGCGATGGACGAACGCGCGCGGCTTCTGGGCGCGGCGTTCCGCGTCGCCCATCTGATCTCGGCCGCGAGGCCCGGCGTGCTGCCGGCCACCCATTTCCGCAGTCGCGCCCGCAACCTGATGCTGGTGTTCGAGCACCAGATGGTCGACCTCGTCGCCGACCGCGTCGGCAGCCGCTTCAAGCAACTGGCACGGCTGGTCGGCCGGTCGGGGTCGATCGTCCGGCGCTAGGATCCCGTGAACGCGTCTGAATCGCGTCGTCGTTGCAAAGCTACGCCGCGCTGGTCGGATGCATGGCGCTGCGCAGCTTGCGCGCCCGCCAGATGTATCCCGCAATCAGAACGATGGCGATGCCGGCGATGCCGAACAAGATCTCGCCGCCATGGCCGCCATTGGCGAACATCGGCGACTTGCCGATGGTGCCCAGGATAGAATCGAGCTTGGTGCCGACCGGGCCGTCGAAGAACGCGTGCAGCTTGGGCTGAATCGCGGGGTCAGTCGCCGCCACCTCGCCGGCGATCCACCCCAGCAGGGCGGCGCCTGCCCATACCAGCGCCGGCAGACGCGTCAGCAGGGCCATGATCAACGCCGCACCGGCGACGATCAGGGGAACGCTGATGGCAAGGCCTATCACCAGCAGGGAAATGCTGCCGTTGGCGGCCGCAGCCACCGCGATCACGTTGTCGAGACTCATGACAACGTCGGCAATCGCCACGATTTGCACGGCCGCCCACAGATGAGACGCAGCGTCCACATCGCCCTCTTCCTCTTGTTCAGGCACCAGCAGCTTGGCCGCGATGAACAGGAGCGCGAGACCGCCGACCAGCTTCAAGTACGGCAAATTCATCAACGTCACGACGATGCCGGTGAAGATGATGCGCAGCAGGACGGCGACGCCCGCGCCGAGGACCATGCCCCAGAACCGCTGACGCGGCGGCAAACCGCGACACGCCATCGCAATGACGAGCGCGTTATCGCCAGACAGCAGGATGTTGATCCACATGATCTTGCCGAGCGCGACCCAGAAGGTCGGCGTCGACATCTCGTTCTTGAACTGGACAAAGAACGCGCCGATGTTCGCGGGATCGAAAATCTGCCACAGCCAGTCCAAAGCGCGCCCCTGTCCTTGAGTTCAACGGCCGTCTAGTGCGGCCTGGAAAATGGGAGTCGGCCCATCGATCAGCCGACGATTTCGTTGCCCGAGAAGAACTGCGCGATCTCGATCACCGCGGTCTCCGGCGCATCCGAGCCGTGCACCGAGTTCTCGCCAATCGACTTCGCATGCAGCTTGCGGATGGTGCCCTCGGCGGCCTTCGCCGGGTCGGTGGCGCCCATCACATCGCGATATTTGACGATCGCACCCTCGCCTTCCAGCACCTGAACCACCACCGGGCCGGACGTCATGAAATCGACGAGTTCGCCGAAGAACGGCCGCGCCTTGTGCACGGCATAGAAGGTTTCCGCCTGGTCGCAGGTCATGCGGATACGCTTCTGCGCGACGATGCGCAGCCCCGCCTTCTCAATCAGGGCGTTGACCGCGCCGGTCAGATTGCGCGCCGTCGCGTCGGGCTTGATGATCGAGAAAGTGCGTTCAATCGCCATAATTCTTCCTTGGGATACCACGGGAGGGAGTTTGCCGGCTTATATCGGCGGCCCCGGTCTTGGGCAAGCGACCCGGTGACGCGGCCAGCAGGGGCCGCATTACGACAATTTCACCCCGATGAACCGTCTCTGACGCGACCGTGCCGGCTGCATTCAGCCGGGAAAATTTAGCTTTCGACCAATCGGACGCTTTGGCCAAACCGGCCTGGCTGTCGCGGGACGACTTTTTACCAGACGGCGCTTGCCGCGCCGGCTTTCGAAGGAGTGGACCATGTTACGCAAACTCTCGCTTGTTGCGATCGCTGCGGCCTCCCTGGGTGCGGCTGCATTGGCTCCGACCTCGGCCTCCGCCTGGGGCGGCTGGCATGGTGGCTGGCACCGCTGGGGCGGCCCGCGCATCGTCATCGGCGGCCCCGCCTATTACGGCGGTTACGCCTATGGCGGTTGCTATGCGCGGCGGCTCATCGGAACGCCCTGGGGACCACAGTGGCGGCTGGTGAACCGCTGCTACTGATCCGAACGGCCCATCCGAACCGCAAAGCCCCGGTCGCCGCCGGGGCTTTTTTTCCGCGCCGATGGAACCATTTGACCGCCCGGTTCCGGCGAACATTCGGATGAGAGGTCTGCGCCGGAAACAAATTCTGCGGCCGTGACTTGACCTTGCATGATTTCGTTCAACCGTCACAACCTACGGGGGAGCGACGTGGAGACTCGCCATGACTGCCCCTTTTTCTTATGAAGCTGAGCCGATTGACCACAAGACTTTAAAGTCGATTTGCGACGCCATCGGCGAACGGCTGCAGCAATCCATGCGGCCGGAAAACTCCGCACCTTCGGACCGTCTGCAGCATTTGCTCGACGAGTTGCGCCGCCGCGACCGTTCTGGTTCATCTGGGCGCGGTTAGAATGGACGATCCGGCCCGGCTTCGAGGTCATAAACGGGTTGCGTTTGCCTGCGGCCAAGGTGACAAGGCCGCATGCTTACTATCACCGACATTTCGGTCCGTATCGCGGGACGCCTGCTGATCGATCACGGTTCCGTGCAGATTGTGCCCGGAGCGCGCGTCGGATTCGTCGGCCGCAACGGGGTCGGCAAATCGACACTGTTCGGCGCCATCCGCGGCGACGTGCCGACCGAGAGCGGCACCATTGTGCTGCCGCCACGCTGGCGGATCGGCAGCCTGGCCCAGGAGGCACCTGACGGGCCCGAGAGCTTGATCGAGGTCGTGCTCAAGGCCGATATCGAGCGGGCCGCCCTGCTGCGCGAGGCGGAGACGGCGCGCGATCCGCACCGGATCGCCGAGATCCAGACCCGCCTCGTCGACATCGACGCGCATTCGGCGCCTGCCCGTGGCGCCGCCATCCTCTCTGGCCTCGGTTTCTCGACGGTCGACCAGGCACGGCCCTGCCAGGAATTCTCCGGCGGCTGGCGCATGCGCGTGGCGCTCGCGGCGACGCTGTTTGCCGCGCCGGACCTGCTGCTGCTGGACGAGCCGACCAACTATCTCGACCTCGAAGGCACGCTGTGGCTGGAAGATCACCTGGCCAATTATCAGCGCACGGTGATCGTGATCAGCCACGACCGCGATCTGCTCGACACCTCGGTCGATCAGATCCTGCATCTCGATCGCGGCAAGCTGACGCTCTACAAGGGCACCTACTCCTCCTTCGAGGAACAGCGCGCCACCAGGGAGATGCTCGACGCCAAGCACGCCAAGCGGCAGGCGGACGAGCGCAAGCGCCTGCAGGCCTTCGTCGACCGCTTCAAGGCCAAGGCGTCCAAGGCGCGGCAGGCGCAATCGCGCGTCAAGATGCTGGAGCGGATGAAACCGGTCACGGCGCTGGTAACGCAGGACGTGCACGAGATCACGTTTCCCAAGCCGGAAAAGACGCTGTCGCCGCCGATCATCGCGCTCGACAATGTCTCGGTCGGCTACAAGCCCGACAGGCCCGTGCTGAACCGCGTGACGCTACGCATCGACGCCGACGACCGCATCGCGCTGTTGGGAGCCAACGGCAACGGCAAGTCGACGCTGGTCAAGCTTATCGCGAACAAGCTCGCGCCGTTCTCGGGACAGGTGACTCGCGCCGACAAGCTTTCCGTCGGGTATTTCGCCCAGCACCAGGTCGACGAGCTCGATTCCGAAGGCTCGACCTACGATCACATCCGCCGGCTGATGGGCGATGCCCCGGAATCGAAGATCCGCGCGCGCGCCGGCGCCATCGGCTTTTCCGGCAAGGCCGCCGATACGCCGGTGAAGAACCTCTCCGGCGGCGAAAAAGCGCGGTTGCTGCTCGGGCTCGCCACCTTCCGCGCCCCCAACATGATCATCCTGGACGAGCCGACCAACCATCTCGACATCGACAGCCGCGCTGCGCTCGCCGAAGCGATCAACGATTTCGATGGCGCCGTGATCATGGTTTCGCACGATCGCTATCTGATCGAGGCCTGCGCAGAGCGGCTCTGGATCGTGGCGGATCGCACCGTGACCAGCTACGACGGCGACCTCGAGGATTACCGGCGGCTGGTGCTCTCGTCCGAGCGCAAGGTGGACATCGCGCGCGAGCGAGGCGACGACAGCCGCGAGAAACCGCAACGCAGCCGCGGCGAACGGCGAGTTCCGCTGAAGCAAAAGGTCGTCAATGCAGAAGCCGAGATCGCGCGCATCAGCGGCATCATAGAAAAGATCGATGCCGCTCTCGCGCTCCCCGACATCTTTACGCGCGATCCAAAGCAGGCGGCCCAGCTTGCCAAAGCGCGCGCGAGCGCTGCGGAAGCCTTGCAGCGTGCGGAGGAAGATTGGCTGGAAGCGAGTGCGCTGCTGGAGCAGGCGGCGGGTTAGGCCAAAGCGGTCAGGCCGATTTCTTCTTCGGCTTCGGCTTGGCGGTCTTCGGCAGGGCCGGTTGCTCCGGCGCCGCCTCAACAGACTGCAGTCGTCCGCCGGAGAAGGTGTAGATGCCGGCGCGCGGCCCGTGCAGATAGGTGACGACCGCCATTCGGCCGCCGCCCGGAGCGGTCGAAATGTTTACGCTGTCGGGCGCGCCGATGCCGCGGATGACGTCACATTCGGTATGCTGCAGCGCCACCGTGCCGCCGACCGGCGGCGGCGCGCCGGCGGTGTTGTCGGTGAGCGCATTGGCAGGCGGCGTCATGCCCGGGCAGGCGCCATCGGCGCTGACGAGGTCTTCGGCCGTCACCGGCTTGTCCGGCGTCAATGGCGGCGCATCGATCGAGACGTTGCGGATGAACAGGCGGCCGGAGCGCTGAAACCATTGCGCGTCTTTCGACATGAAATCCGACTGGAACTGCTCGAGCGAGCTGTTGCAACCCGCCAAGGCGGGCGCCAGCGCGAACAGCGCGAACAGCGCGAACAGACTATTGCGACAGAGCTTTCCGTTACGCACGATGATGCAGGTTCCCCACCCGAAGGCCACCCGGGCCCTTAACCAATTGTTCCACCATCACTTTGCGGCACCACCAAGGCTACCGGAAGGTCAGGCCCGAAAACCGCAGAATATCATTAATGGCCCGAAATTCTATTCCCGGCGCTGCCAGCGGCCGCGTTCATCGGCCTGCCAGTACGTGACTTCAAGCCCCCTCGCCTTGCAGTCCTTCCAGGCCTGCCGCGCAGCATCCAATGCCTCGCCATCATCGCCGTTGAACACCAGCACCACCCGCTCATAGCGATCGGTATCGGTGGGTAGCGCAGCATTGTCGATCAGGAAGCGGACATTGGCACCGTTTGGATTGGCTTCCTCGATCGACAGGATGATCGGCTGATCTTCCGCATCACTCGCGCGCGACGTCGCGTGCGGCAGAAAGGAGTCGTCGCTGTAGGTCCACAAATGCGTATCCAGCGCCTCGGTGCGCTCATACGAGGTCGACTGCACCACCACCCGCCAGCCGCGCTCCAGCGATTTCTCGAGCAACGGCGGCAGCACGTTCTCGATCGACATGTTCTGCAGGTGGTAGAATAGGACTTCGGTCATTTCTTCGCTTCGTAATGCTCCGCAACCAGCCGCTCCAGCAGTCGGACACCGTAGCCGGAGCCCCAGCTGTGATTGACGTCGGTCTTCGGCGCACCCATCGCCGTGCCTGCGATATCGAGATGCGCCCACGGCGTGTCGTCGACGAAGCGCTGCAGGAACTGCGCAGCGGTGATCGAGCCGCCGTGGCGCCCTCCGGTGTTCTTCATATCGGCGAACTGCGAATCGATCAGCTTGTCGTATTCGGGGCCGAGCGGCATGCGCCAGACTTTTTCGCCGGTTGCCATACCTACCCTGCTCAGACGTTCGGCAAGCTCGTCATTGTTGGAGAACATGCCGGCGTGCTCGGTGCCGAGCGCAACCATGATCGCGCCGGTGAGCGTGGCCAGATCGACCATGAATTGCGGCTTGAACTTATTCGCCACATGCCAGAGCACATCGGCGAGCACGAGGCGGCCTTCGGCGTCGGTGTTGATAATCTCGATGGTCTGCCCTGACATCGAGGTGACGATGTCGCCCGGGCGCTGCGCGTTGCCGTCGGGCATGTTCTCGACGAGGCCGATGGCGCCGACCGCATTGACCTTGGCCTTGCGCGCCGCCAGCGCATGCATCAGCCCGACCACGCAGGCAGCTCCCCCCATGTCGCCCTTCATCTCCTCCATGTTCGCCGCGCCCTTGATGGAGATGCCGCCGGTGTCGAAGCAAACACCTTTGCCGACGAAAGCGACCGGCTGATCGCCACGCTTGCCGCCGTTCCAGCGCATGATGACGGTGCGACCGGGCCGCGCCGAACCCTGCGCGACACCGAGCAGCGCGCCCATGCCGAGCTTCGTCATGGCCTTGACGTCGAGCACCTCGACATCGACGCCGAGCTTCTTCAATTGCGAGGCGCGGCGGGCGAATTCCTCGGGATAGAGCACGTTCGGCGGCTCGTTGACGAGCTCGCGAGCGATGATGACGCCATCGACGATATGGGCCTCCGGCGCCCAGGCCTTTCGCGCGGCGCTGACGTCGCCGACCGCGATCGAGACCGCGGCGCGGAGAGTGGCGTCCTCGCCGTCCTTCTTCTTGGTCTTGTAGCGGGTGAATTTGTAGGCGCGCAGCCGCAGGCCCGATGCCACCGATACTGCCTGTTCCACCGTCATGGCGTCATCCGGCAGCTCGGCGAGAACGGTCACCTGTTCGCTGGCGGCGTTGAGTCGGCCGGCGATGATTCCCCCGAATTTGAGATAATCGGTTTCCTTGAGGCCGGATCCCTTGCCGGTACCGACCACGATCAAGCGCTGAATCTTGATTCCTTCCGGGGCCGGTATGTCGAGAATCGACCCGTTCTTGCCCTTGAACTGATTGGCGGCGGCAGCCCGTTTGACGGTGCCGACGGCCTCGCCCAGCGCCTTGCGCGTGGACGATCCGAACTTCAGCGCCTCATCGCAAAAGACCACCAGAACGCCGCGCGGGGCTGTGGACAACGGGACGAAGCCGACCTTGACGGCGTCGGACATAGGTAAATCCTCCAGATCAGGGCTGTTGCCGGGTCGCAAAACCCGCCGCAAGGGGCCAAAAATACCGCCTTCGGCCGTGGACGATGCGTCCGCCAGGCGCTGTTCAGACACTATGGCCTGCCGCCCTTGGCCCTGCCAAGCGCCACCGTGGCAGGCAGGCCACGTCAAGCGAATTATTAACCATATGGGCCGGGTGCCATCCCTCGGCCATTTTGTTGACGGATCAAAGGGATGCTAGTGATAGACTAAGCCGGCTGGACGGTGCGCGGCGTAACCATTGGGGAACCCGAAAATTCGGGATGGTTACCGGCCGTGCGTCTGGCTGCGAGGTGGGGACTGCCGAAGTGATGGGGTCGATCGACAGGTATATTTTCCGCACGACGCTGGCGTCGTTTGCGGTGGTCCTGGTCAGCCTCACCGGCGTGATCTGGATTACCCAGGCATTGCGCGGCATCGACCTGATGACGAGCCAGGGTCAGACCATCATGACCTTCCTCGGCATCACCAGTCTCATCATCCCGGCGCTCGTGCTGATCATCTCGCCGATCGCGCTGATGATCTCGATCTCCCACACGTTGAACAAGCTCGCGACCGACTCCGAGATCATCGTCATGAACGCCGCCGGTTTCTCGCCGCTGCGCCTGTTCCTGCCGTTCCTCTACGCGACTTGCGTGGTGTCGCTCCTCGTTGCTTTCATCGCCTCCTACCTCGCCCCCGACGGCTTGCGCCGCATCAAGCAATGGGATGCCGAGATCACCGCCGACGTGCTCACCAACATCCTGCAGCCCGGCCGCTTCGCGCAGCTCGACCAGAATCTGACCATCCGCATTCGCGAGCGCCAGCCCGGCGGCGTGCTCGCCGGCATTTTCGTCGACGATCGCCGCGACCCCAAGGAGCGCGTCACCATCATCGCCGATCGCGGCACCATCCTGCGCAACGAGAACGGCTCCTATCTCGTGCTCGAGGACGGCAACCTCGAGCGCTTCGAGGCCGGCAAGCGCGATCCCGCGCTGGTCGCGTTCGGCCGCTACGCCTTCGACATGTCGAAGTTCTCCAACCGCAGCCGCGACACCTCGCTCGGGATTCGCGAGCGCTATTTGTGGGAATTGCTGTCGCCCGCGCCCGACGATCCCGTGTTCAAGGAGCTCAGCGGGCAATTCCGCGCCGAGTTGCATGACCGTTTCCTGGCGCCGATCTATCCCTTCGCGTTTTCCGTGCTGACCTTCGCCTTCCTCGGCACGCCGCGCACCACGCGGCAGAGTCGCGGATTTGCAATCACCTGTGCGGTGCTGACGGTCTTCGGCCTGCGCATGGCGGGGTTTGCCTGCTCGGTCATGACCGTGAAGGCGCCGGCTGCGGCCATCGTGCAGTATTTGATGATGGTGGCGGCGATCGGAGCGGGCATGTTCATCATCGTCCGCGGCGTCGTGGTCGATGCGCCGGCGGCGCTGATCGAGTCGGTCAACAGGACCGTCGAACGCATGATGCGCTTCGTCGGGAGGCCCGCCACCGCATGAACATGATGACCAACACGCTCGGGCGCTATTTCGCCGGCCGCTTCGTGGTCGCGGCGATGGGCGTGTTCGCGTCGATCTTCCTGCTGCTCGTGCTCGTCGACTACATCGAGATGGTGCGCAAGACGTCGGGACTTCCCACGGCCTCCGCGATCGCGGTGGCGCAGACGTCGCTGTACCGGGTGCCACAGCTGCTCGAAAAAATGATGCCGTTCTGCGTGCTGATCGGCGCAATGACCTGCTATCTGGCGCTGTCGCGGCGGCTGGAGCTGGTGGTCGCACGGGCCGCCGGCGTGTCGGCCTGGCAGTTCATTGCGCCTGCGCTGGCAAGCTCGATCGTTCTCGGTATCCTTGCCACCGTCGTCTACAATCCGGTCTCGGCTAACCTGCGCGAACTATCCAAGCGGATGGAGGCCGAATTATTCGGCTCCGCGCCCGGCGGTGGTATCCAGGACGCCTCCGGTTTCTGGATCAACCAAGTCAACAATGAAGGCCAGTGGATCATCAACGCGGCGCGCAGCGAGCAGCAGGGCGTTCGCCTGACCGGCCTCACCGTGTTCCGCTTCGACACCGATCTGCAGTTCAAGGAGCGAATCGAGGCTCGCGAGGCGACGCTGGAGGAAGGCCGCTGGGCGTTCAAATCGGCGCGCCGATTCTCGCTGGACTCACCACCGGTTGAGGAAGAGACGTTCTACATCACGACGACCCTCACTCCGGCTCAGGTCCGCAACAGCTTTTCCACCCCGGAAACTGTGTCCTTTTGGCAACTCCCGAACTACATCCGCTCGTCTGAAAGTTCGGGATTTGCGACGGCCGGATACCGGCTGCAGTACCACAAGCTCATCGCACAGCCATTTTTGCTGGCTGCAATGGTGATGTTGGCTGCTTCCGTGAGCCTGCGCTTCTTCCGGATGGGCGGCGTGCAGAAGATGGTTTTGAGTGGCGTGGGTGCGGGCTTTCTGCTCTACGTTCTCTCGAAAGTAACTGAAGATTTGAGCAAGGCTGAGTTGATGCATCCCATCGCTGCGGCGTGGCTGCCCGTCTGCGTGGGTGGCCTCACCGGTTTCTTGGCCTTGTTGTACCAGGAGGACGGGTAGTGGCCGTTGTCGCCGCCCGCCAGTTGAGGTCGCCTGCGTTCAGGCGGCGCAGTAGCGTGCGCCGTCAACGCAGCCGCATGGCCGCGCTCCTGATCCTGCTTTCCGGATTCATTCTTGCGGGCGTGTTCGAGCTTGCGCCGGTCTCCCCAGCTTCCGCACAGACCTTCACCTACAACCCGCGCCCCCCGAAACCGCCGCGTCCGCCGGCGCCCAATGACGGGCAGATGCTCGTGCAGGCCGTCGAGGTGGATTACGACTACATCAATCAGCGCGTGTCGGCGGTCGGCAACGTGCAGATGTTCTACAACGGCACCAGCGTCGAGGCCGACAAGGTCATCTACGACCAGAAGACCAAGCGCCTGCATGCCGAGGGCAACATCCGCCTGACCGACGCGGAAGGCAAAATCACCTACGCCAACGTCATGGATCTCAGCGACGACTACCGTGACGGCTTCGTCGATTCGCTGCGCGTGGATACCGAAGACCAGACGCGGATGGCCGCGAGCCGTGCCGACCGCTCGGCAGGCAACTACACGGTGTTCGAGAACGGCGTGTACACCGCCTGCGCGCCCTGCAAGGACGATCCGAAGAAGCCGCCGCTGTGGCAGGTCAAGGGCGCGCGCATCATCCACAATCAGCAGGAACGGATGCTGTATTTCGAGAACGCGCAGCTCGAATTCTTCGGCGTGCCGATGGCATACCTGCCCTACTTCTCGACGCCCGATCCGACGGTGAAGCGCAAGACCGGCTTCCTGATGCCGAGCTACAGTTCAACGGGGGGCAACGGCTTAGGCGTGGAGACGCCGTTCTACTGGGCGCTCGCCCCCGACTACGACATGACGATCACGCCGCGCTTTATGACCAGGCAGGGCGTGCTCGGTCAGGTCGAGTTCCGTCAGCGCCTGTTGGACGGCTCCTATCAGATCCGCGCCTACGGCATTAACCAGCTCGACCCCGGTGCTTACGCCGGCCAGCCGGGTGACCGCCAGTTCCGCGGCGGCATCGACACCAAGGGCCAGTTCTCGATCAACGACAAATGGGTCTGGGGCTGGGACGGCGTGCTGCTGTCCGACTACTTCTTCTTCTCGGATTATCGCCTCGCGCAATACCGCGATCCGCTCGGCTCCTTCCTCAGCCTGCCGACGGAAGCGATCTCGCAGCTGTATCTTACCGGCGTCGGCAACCGCAGCTTCTTCGACGCGCGGGCGATCTATTACCTGAGCTTCTCCGGCAACCAGGACCAGGTTCCGGTGATTCATCCCGTCATCGACTACAACAACGTCATCAACAGCAACATCTTCGGCGGCGAGTTCAGCTACAAGACCAACTTCACCAGCCTGACGCGCTCCACCGCGGCATTCGACCCGATCACGACGCTCGCCAACACCAACGGGCTTTGCCTCAACGCCTCGGCCGATCCGCTGGCGCGGCTGCCCTCGCAGTGCCTGCTGCGCGGCATGCCCGGCACCTACACGCGCGCGACGGCTGAAGTGCAGTGGCGCAAGTCCTTCACCGATCCGATCGGCCAGATCTGGACGCCGTTCGCGATCCTGCGCGCTGACGCGATCGACGCCTCGATCTCCAACCAGCCGGGCGTTTCCAACTTCCTGCCGGTCGGCGACACCACCGCGCTGCGCGCGATGCCGGCCGTGGGCCTCGAATATCGCTATCCCTTCATCAACGTTCAGCCATGGGGCACCACGACGGTCGAGCCGATTGCGCAGGTCATCATCCGTCCAAACGAGACCTACGCCGGACAGCTGCCCAACGAGGACGCCCAGAGCCTGGTGTTCGACGCCAGCAACCTGTTTGCGGTCGACAAGTTCTCCGGCTACGACCGCGTGGAGGGCGGCGGGCGCGCCAATGTCGGCGTCCAGGCCACGACGCAGTTCGACCGCGGCGGCTCGATCAACGTGCTGTTCGGCCAGTCCTACCAGCTGTTCGGCCTGAATTCCTTTGCGGTGGCGGATGCCACCAATACCGGTCTCGACTCCGGTCTCGCCACCCAGCGCTCCGACTATGTGGCACGCGTCAGCTACTCGCCGAACCGCACCTACACCTTCTCGACCCGGGCGCGATTCGACGAGGCGACGATGAACGTCAACCGCTTCGAGGCGGAGGGACGCGCCACCTTCGACCGCTGGTCGGTGTCGATGATATACGGCAACTATGCCGCACAACCGGAACTCGGCTACCTCACCCGGCGTGAAGGCCTGCTGGGCAGCGCCTCGGTCAAGGTCGCAGCCAACTGGGTGGTCTCGGGTGCCGCGCGCTGGGACCTTGAAGCCAACAAGGTGAACCAGTACATGATCGGCGCCGGTTACGTGGATGACTGCTTCGTGCTGGCCGCCAATTATGTGACGTCGTACAATTACTCTGTCGGCTCCGCGCCACCGACGCTGAACCACACGTTCATGCTGCAGATCGGCCTGCGTACCATCGCGAATTCGTCGGGTGGGGCAGGAACGGCCGGCGTCCAGTGACATCTAACCCCAGGGACGGACTTGCCGCGGACAGCGGCCCGTATTGAACAGGTTGAAAAGCGCTTAGGAACATGACCGCCATGCCCTCGCTCCGCCTCTCAACCCTTCTTGCTGCAATTCTGCTTGCCGCGATCGGTTGCAGCGCGCCTGCGCGCGCGCAGACCGTCGTCGTCATGGTCAATGGCGAGCCAATCACCAACATGGACATCGAGCAGCGCAGCAAGCTCCATTTCATGACGACCCACAAGCAGCCGAACCGCCAGGACGTGATCAACGAATTGATCGACGAGAAGGTGAAGATCAAGGAGGGCAAGCGCTTCGGCGTCGACCCGTCGTCGAGCGATGTCGACCAGTCCTACGCCACGATGGCGCAGCGCATGCGCCTGACGCCGGATCAACTCAACCAGGTACTGGAGAAACAGGGCCTGCGGCCGGAGACGCTGCGCTCTCGCATCAAGGCGGAAATGGTCTGGGGCAGCCTGGTGCGCGGCCGCTACAAGGAAAGCCTGCAGGTCGGCGAGAAGGACGTCGCTGCCGCCGTGCGCGAGAAGGGCGACGAGAAGCTTGAGGTCGAGGCCTCGGAATACAAGATGCAGCCCGTCGTGCTGATCGTGCCGCGCGGCTCGCCTCCGGAGGCGTTTGAACGGCGCAAGAAGGAAGCCGAGGCGCTGCGCGAGCGCGTCACCAGCTGCGCCGAAGCCAGCAGCTATTTCAAGACCATGCAGAACGCCGCGGTCCGCGACATCGTCACCAAGACCTCCGCCGATCTGCCGGAAGTGCTGCGCGCGATGCTGGAAAAAACCCCGATCGGCCACCTGACGCCGCCCGAGAGGACCAAGCAGGGCATCGAAATGGTCGCCTTGTGTGCCCGCAACAAGACCACCATCGACACGCCGAAGAAGAAGGAAATCCGCGACAAGATGTTCGTGGAGAAGTACGAGGCGAAGTCGAAATGGTACCTGCAGGAAGTCCGCAAGTCGGCGATGATCGAATACCGTTGATGCATGCAAAGCCCCTTGCCCTGACCTGCGGTGAGCCCGCGGGCATCGGACCCGACATCGCGATCGAAGCGTGGCTGCGCCGAAGCGACGCAAATCTCCCGCCATTTTATCTGCTCGGCGACCGTACCTTCTTCGCCGACCGTGCCAGGCATCTCGGCCTGAACGCCGACTTCGCCGAGGTGAGCGCCGATGAGGCGGGCGCTGCATTTGCACGAGCCCTGCCCGTCGTTGCGACCGGCAAGCCAGCAACCGCATCGCCCGGCCGCCCGGACGGCAGCAGCGCGGAGGCCGCGCTGGCCTCGATCCGCCAGGCCGTGGCCGACGTCACGGCCGGCCGTGCCAGCGCTGTCGTCACCAATCCCATCGCCAAGAGCGTGCTGTACCGCGCCGGCTTCAAGCATCCCGGCCATACCGAATTCCTCGCCGAGCTTGCAAGCCGGGACGGCCGCGCGCCACAGCCGGTGATGATGTTGTGGTCGCCGACGCTTGCGGTGGTGCCGGTGACCATCCACGTCCCGTTGCGCGAAGCGATCGCCCAGCTCACCAGCGAGCTGATCGTGGCCACCGCACACATTGCGGTTGCCGACCTGAAGTCGCGCTTCGGCATCGTCAATCCGCGTCTTGCGATCTCCGGTCTCAATCCACATGCCGGCGAGTTCGGCACGCTCGGCACCGAGGACGACGAGGTCGTGGCGCCGGCGGTCGCCGCCTTGCGCAATCGTGGCATCCAGGCGCGCGGGCCTCTGCCGGCCGACACCATGTTCCACGAGGCGGCGCGCAGGACCTATGACTGCGCGATCTGCATGTACCACGACCAGGCACTGATCCCGATCAAGACCATCGCCTTCGACGGCGCTGTCAACGTCACGCTGGGCCTGCCGTTCGTGCGGACCTCGCCGGACCACGGCACGGCTTTCGACATCGCCGGCACCGGCAAGGCCAGTCCGGCGAGCCTGATCGCCGCGCTGAAGCTCGCCGCCCGCATGGCGGCGACAAAGCCGGTATGAGCCCGATCGACGACCTGCCGCCGCTGCGCGAGGTCATTCGCGAGCACTCCCTCTCGGCGCGCAAATCGCTCGGCCAGAATTTCCTGCTCGACCTCAACCTCACGGCACGCATTGCACGCGCGGCGGCCCCGCTGGAAGACTCGACCGTGATCGAGGTCGGCCCCGGTCCGGGCGGCCTGACCCGCGCGTTGCTGGCGCTCGGCGCGCGGCGGGTGATTGCGGTCGAACGCGACGAGCGCGCGCTGGGGCCGCTTGAGACCATCGCAAAGCGCTATCCCGGCCGGCTCGAGATCGTTTGCGCCGATGCGCAGACCGTCGATCTGCGCGCGAGGCTCGCCGGTGAGCGCGCCAAGATCGTCGCCAACCTGCCCTACAACGTCGCCACGCAGCTCTTGATCGGCTGGCTCACGGTCGAGCCGTGGCCGCCCTGGTACGACATGATGGTGCTGATGTTCCAGCGCGAGGTCGCCGAGCGGATCGTCGCGCGTGAGAACGAGGCGGCCTATGGGCGGCTTGCCGTGCTCGCCAACTGGCGCGCCGAGACGAAGATCCTGTTCGACATCTCGCCATCTGCCTTTGTGCCGCAACCCAAGGTCACCTCCTCCGTGGTGCGGCTGGTGCCGCGTGCAATGCCTGAGGCCTGCGACCGCCGTGCACTGGAGCAGGTCGCGGCAGCCGCCTTCGGCCAGCGCCGCAAGATGCTGCGGCAGAGCCTCAAATCGCTCGGCTTGGACCCGGCACGGCTCGCCGCCGCGGCGCACATCGACGCGACCCGGCGCGCCGAGACCATCCCCGTCTCCGGCTTTGTTGCCATAGCGCGCGAATTGGCCGATATACGTGCCGCAAAACAATCCTGATCCCCAAGGGAGAACACCATGGCGTTGATGCGTCGCCAGTCACTCGTCAAATTCGATGCGCCATTGTGTGAAACCATCGTCGACACGCCGAAACCCAAGGCAGCCGAGGTGCTGGTGCGCATCGAACGCTGCGGGCTTTGCCACTCCGACCTGCACATCCAGGACGGCTATGCCGATCTCGGTGGCGGCAAGAAGCTCGACACCACGCGCGGCATGGTCTTGCCGTTCACGCTCGGCCACGAGATCGCGGGCGTCGTGGAGGAAGTCGGCCCGGACGCGCCGAAGGGTCTGGTCGGCGCCAGGCGCGCGGTATTTCCCTGGATCGGCTGCGGCCAGTGCCGCGACTGCGCCAATGGCGACGAGAATCTCTGCATCAAGCAGCGCTTCCTCGGCGTTTCCATCGATGGCGGCTTTGCCAGCCACGTGCTGGTGCCCGACGCAAAATACCTGCTGGAATACGATCCGTTGCCGGTGAACCAGGCTGCGACTCTGATGTGCTCCGGCGTCACCGCATACGGCGCGCTGAAGCGGCTGGTGGACCGGCCGCGGCAGCGCAATCTGCTGCTGATCGGGCTCGGCGGCGTCGGCATGATGGGCCTGTCATTTGCGCAGGCGATGTTCAAGCAGCCGATTGCGGTCGCGGATTTGAGCCCTGCTGCGCGCGAGACCGCCCTGAAGAACGGCGCCGCCGTCGCCTACGATCCGGCCGAGCTCGACGTGGTCAAGCGCATGATCAAGGAGACCGAGGGCGGGTTTGACGAGATTGTCGATTTCGCCGGCAACGAGAAGTCGATGGCGTTCGCCGTTTCGGTTGTCGCGCGCGGCGGCAAGATCGTGGTGTCTGGCCTGATGGGCGGCATGTTCAGCCTGCCGATGGTGCAGTGGGTCTACAAGCGCATGACCATCGAGGGTTTCATGGTGGGCACGCTCGCCGAGAGCAAGGAGCTGATGGCGCTGGCGCGCGCCGGCAAGATCAGGCCGACGCCGATGCGCGAGGAGCCGATGGCGGACGTGCAGAAATGGATTGACGAGCTGCGCGCCGGCCGCGTCGTCGGCCGCATTGTGCTGAAAAACTAGCGGAGGATTCCGACAAGTTGGCACCGGTTTTCGGACAGGATCATGCTCCACCGACAAGCAGATTTCGCCCGATTTTCGCCCTGCCGGCGGGTCTTAATTAAGCCTTAACGACTCCGGATTTGCGGCTCATTCCGACCCAGATTCTCACAGAGAACGGGACGGTGAAATGTGTTGCGTCGCGTCCCGGAGGTGTTCATGAAAGCCCGCGCTGCAAAATTCGTGGCGGCGATTATCGCCTCCATTCTTTCCAGCGCGAATGGCTTCGCTGCTCCTGATAGTACTGAAAAGCGCGCCGACACTTGCCTGACGTCTCCCCGTGACTACGCCCCGCCCGGCACCCGTTGGCGCTACCGCGTCGAACGCGGCACTGGGCGTCACTGCTGGTTCTTGAAGGACGACGCCGAGAAGACCGCGGGCAAGGCAGCCGAGCAATCGACGGCAGCAACGGAAGAGCCCTCCCCCGCGCCGCCGCGCAACAAGTCTGCGACACCGCGATCGGTTTCGGATGCGCGCGCCGAATTCTCGCAGACCCCCGTCGAGCAGGACACGAAGCCCGCGCCGGTGCAAAGCGCGCCAGCGGCAAGCACACCGGTCATTGACGGCGATCAACCCTCTTCCGCGAGAGCCGCAAACAACATGCTGGCGCCGGCGGCCGCAGCGCGCTGGCCGGATCCGATGTCGACGAGGAATCCTGTGGCCAATCAGCCTGCCCCGCCGGCAGTGCCGGCGCCCCCGGCCGACCAGAGCACGGAAGTGCGTGCCGCACCCGCGGCTAGCCCGCCCGCAAAGCCCCAACCCATGCCGCGTGCCGTACCGCCCGTGCCCTTAACGGAAAAGCCGATGTCGCTTCCGATGCTGATCACGGTCATCGGCGGCGGCCTGTCGGTCCTCGGCGTGCTGGTAAGCATGCTCTTTGCCTGGCTCGCCGCCCGCCGCAACCGGCTGCGGCTGAGCGAGCCGATGCCGCCGCTGGAATTGCCGGACATGCCGCGCCGGCCCGGCGATCTCTACCGTGAGAGGAAGCGGATCAGCGCGCTGAAGAGCGGACGCCGCGCCGCCTGAGGCGTCACTTCTCGAGCTGGCGCTGCAGGTTACGCACG
>DASWVJ010000380.1:0-7043 GCA_036406295.1 Bradyrhizobium sp. | reverse complement strand
GCCTGCGCGTTGTTGCGTCGTCTACGTCGCCAGCACGTGATCGTCGATCTCGCTTATCCTGTTCACCCCGCACAGTCCCATGGTCGTGGTGAGTTCTTTTGCCAGCAGGTCGATCGCCTTTGCGACGCCGGCCTCGCCGGCTGCTCCCAGCCCATACGCATAGGCGCGGCCGATCATGCAGGATTTTGCGCCGAGCGCGAGCGCGCGCATCACGTCCATGCCGGTGCGGATGCCGCCGTCGAACATGATCTCCACCTGCGAGCCGACGGTATCGGCAATCTCGGGCAGCACCTCGATCGAGGACGGCGCGCCGTCGAGCTGGCGGCCGCCATGGTTGGAGACCACGATCGCCTGCGCACCGGTCTTTGCCGCGATCTCCGCGTCCTCGACATCGAGGATGCCCTTGAGGATCAGCTTGCCGGGCCAGATGCTGCGGATCCAGTCGATATCCTTCCAGCTCAGCGTGGTGTCGAACTGCGAGGCCGTCCACTCCGCCAGGCGATTGAGATCGTCGGCGTTTTTCACGTGGCCGGCAATGTTGCCGAAGGTGCGCCGCTTGCCGCGCAGCACGCCGGCGACCCACGCCGGCTTGCTGGCAAAGTCGAGCAGCTTCGACAGCGACCATTCCGGCGGCACGGTCATGCCGTTCTTGATGTCCTGGTGCCGCTGGCCGATCACCTGCAGATCGACAGTGAGCACCAGTGCGCTGCACTTCGCCGCGATGGCACGCTCGATCAACTCCTTGATGAAGCCGCGGTCCCTCATGACGTAAAGCTGAAACCAGAACGGCTTGCTCACCGCAGCCGCAATGTCCTCGATGGAGCAGATCGACATCGTGCTCTGCGTGAAGGGGATGCCGGCGGCCTGTGCGGCGCGGCAGGCATGAATCTCGCCGTCGCCGTGCTGCATGCCGAGGAGGCCAACCGGGGCGAGGATCAGCGGCATCGCGGCAGGCTCGCCAAGGATGGTGGTGGAGAGGTCGCGCTTGGAGACGTCGACCAGGATGCGCTGGCGGAACTTGATGTGCTGCAGGTCTTCCGAATTGGCCCGCAGCGTGTCCTCGGTATAGGAGCCGCGATCGCAGTAGTCGAAGAACGCCTTCGGCACGCGCCGCTGGTGCAATTGGCGCAGATCCTCGATGCAGGTGACGTGTTTCATGGACATTCCCGGCCCTTCTTGTCTCGTCGTCGTTCGACGTCATCTAGCATGCTTGAGCCCTCCGCCAAATCCGGGCGGAACCTTAAGGCAAGGGAGAGCAGCCATGACCCGAGCAACCGAAAAGCCAGCCGACAATGCCGAGAAGCGGCGCCTCGATCAGGCCCTGGAGGTTGGGTTGGAAGAGACGTTTCCCGCCTCCGACCCGGTCAACGTCACGCAGCCGCCGCCCTCGAAGGCGGATCGCCACATCAAGCGGACGGGTTGAATGCCGTGGTGCCGGGTTCCGGCTGTGGCAATAATGCAAGTGCAAACAAGGTGTTAGGTCGTTAATTCGGGCTATCCATGCCGTAACGATTCATCATATTTTTTGAAGCCATTTTAGCGTCACAGGGATTATAACCCCCAACACGCTATCATAGCGGGCATTCGAGGCTTCCCTGCCGAGTGGCGGGCCCTCGAAATGCTCTGGGGGATACATGAGCCGTAAATATTTCGGTACCGACGGAATTCGGGGCCGCGCCAACGGGCTGATTACGCCGGAGCTCGCGCTCAAGGTGGGGCAGGCGGCTGGCCTCGTGTTTCAGCGCGGCGAGCACCGCCATCGCGTCGTCATCGGCAAGGACACGCGGCTGTCAGGCTACATGATCGAATACGCCATGGTCGCGGGCTTCACCTCGGTCGGCATGGACGTGCTGCTGCTCGGCCCGATGCCGACGCCAGCGGTCGCGATGCTGACCAAGTCGATGCGGGCCGATCTCGGCGTCATGATCTCGGCCTCGCATAATTTGTTCGAGGACAACGGCATCAAGCTGTTCGGCCCGCAGGGCTTCAAGCTTTCCGACGACGTCGAGAAGCAGATCGAGCAACTGCTCGACGAGCCGATCGACCGCCGCCTAGCGCAGAGCGCGAGCCTGGGGCGCGCCCGCCGCATCGACGGCGTGCATGACCGCTACATCGAATTCGCCAAGCGCACGCTGCCGCGCGAGCTTTCGCTCGACGGCTTGCGCGTCGTGGTCGATTGCGCCCACGGCGCGGCCTACAAGGTGGTGCCGGAAGCGCTGTGGGAGCTGGGCGCGGACGTCGTGGCGATCGGCGTCGATCCCGACGGCTTCAACATCAACAAGGAATGCGGCTCGACCTCGCCGGAAGCGCTGGCGAAGAAGGTGCGCGAGATGCGCGCCGATATCGGCATTGCGCTCGACGGTGACGCCGACCGCGTCATCCTGGCCGACGAGCGCGGCCATGTCGTCGACGGCGACCAGTTGCTCGCTGTCATCGCGCAGAGCTGGAAGGAAGAGGGACGGCTTTCGCGTCCCGGCATCGTCACGACCGTGATGTCCAACCTCGGTCTCGAACGTTTCCTGCAGGGGCAAGGGCTCGAGATGGTGCGCACGCCGGTCGGCGACCGCTATGTGCTCGAGCATATGCTCAAGGGCGGCTACAATCTCGGCGGCGAGCCGTCGGGCCACATCATCCTCTCCGACTACGCCACCACCGGCGACGGCTTCGTCGCTGCGTTGCAAGTGCTCGCGGTGGTGCAGAAGCTGCGCCGTCCGGTGTCGGAAGTCTGCCACCGTTTCGATCCGCTGCCGCAGATCCTCAAGAACGTGCGCTACAAGAGCGGCAAGCCGCTCGACGACGCCGACGTCAGGACGGCGATCGATGCCGGCGAGAAGCGCCTCAACGGCCATGGCCGCCTCCTGATCCGCCCCTCGGGCACCGAGCCGGTTATCCGCGTGATGGCCGAGGGCGACGACCGCATCATGGTCGAGGAGATCGTCGACGAGATCGTGCACGCGCTCGGCCAGGCCGCGGCGTGATGCGCATCGCAGCCATCATCTAATGGCGGTGGTGCGCCTGGGCTTGCCGGCGTAGGAGAGGGGGCTTCCCCCCCCCCCGAATCCCGCAAGGAATTGCCTTGAACAAGCCCGTCAACGTCTCCGAAGAAGCGCTGGCCACGCCGGTGCTCGTGCCGGAGGTGGTGGCGGAAGCGCCGTCGCGGGCAGCGATGGCGGGGCCGGCCTATGTCGTGCTCGCCGGCATCTCGTTCTCGCACTTCCTCAACGACACCATGCAGTCGTTGATCGCCTCGGTCTATCCGATCCTGAAGGACAATTACGCGCTCGACTTTACGCAGATCGGAATGATCACGCTGGCCTTTCAGTTCACGGCTTCGCTTCTGCAGCCCGCGATCGGCTATTTCACCGACAAGAAGGCGCAGCCGTTTTCGCTGGCCGTCGGCATGGGCTTCACCTTCTTCGGCCTGCTGCTGCTTTCGATCGCGCATCATTACGGAATCATCCTGATCGCGGCCTCGCTGGTCGGGTTGGGCTCCGCGGTCTTCCATCCGGAATCGGCGCGCATTGCTCGGCTGGCTTCCGGCGGCCGCTATGGTTTTGCGCAATCGGTATTTCAGCTCGGCGGCAGTTTCGGCACGTCGATGGGTCCGGTGCTGGCCGCGCTGATCGTGGTGCCGTTCGGCCAGCCCTCGATTGCCTGGTTCTCGATCATCGCGTTCGTCGCGATCGTGATCCTGGCGCGGATCGGCGTCTGGTACCGGCCGCAGGTCGCGGGCAAGAAGGCGGTCAAGGTGGAGCTGCATCCGGATCATCCGGACTCCCGCCGCGTGATGATCGCGATTGCCGTGCTGGTGGCGCTGTTGTTCTCCAAACAGCTCTACGTATCTAGCCTGTCGAGCTATTACATCTTCTATCTCATCGACAGGTTCGGCGTCTCCACGCAGTCGGCGCAGCTCTATCTCTTCATCTTCCTTGCAGCGAATGCGGTCGGCGCCTATTTCGGCGGGCCGCTCGGCGACCGTTTCGGCCGCAAGTACATTATCTGGATATCGATCCTCGGCGCGCTGCCCTTCACGCTGGCGTTGCCCTATGCGGGCCTTGTCGCCAGCGCGGTGCTGACCGTTTTCATCGGTCTTATCATCTCCTCGGCGACGTCGTCGATCATTGTGTTCGCGCAGGAGCTGATGCCGCATCGCTTCGGCATGATCTCCGGCGTGTTCTTCGGCGTTGCCTTCGGCATCGGCGGCCTGGGCGCCGCCGTGCTCGGCAAGCTCGCCGACCGCACCTCGATCGCCTTCGTCTATGATCTCTGCGCTTTCCTGCCGGCGATCGGACTGCTTGCGGTATTTCTGCCGAAGATGCCGAGGCAGCTGCGCTGAGAGATTGCAGAGGCGTAAACGCGCTCGATGTGCGTCAACACATCGTTAGCAACTGCGGCGGCTTCATCCTGTTTCGACGTGATGCGAATGCATTGCTCGCAAGCGCGTTGAAGCCTGCAGGCGAGCGCTCGTCAGGAAATATCAACCTTAATAATTAGGGTTAAGTGGCGCTTAAGCATTTGCTGGCATCGTCCCACCGTGAGTTTTGGAAGTGAGGCGTTCTGTCTGCCTCACGGGACAAAGGGACCAGCCAAATGCGTAGCGTTAAGTTTTTCATTGCCGCAGGAGCGGCGACTTTGATGTCATCCGCGGCGTTTGCTGCCGACATGGCGATCGCGCCTCCTCCCTATGCGCCTCCGGTGGTCGAGGATTTCGGCGGCTGGTATCTGCGCGGCGACATTGGCTTTTCCAACCAGAGCGTGAAGCGTTTGGATCACCCACTCTATTCCGACCCTGCGATCGTTTCCCATGTCACGAACGGACTTGGCTTCGATACGGCCGGCATCTTCGGTCTCGGGGCGGGCTATCGGTTCAACAACTGGTTCCGCGCCGACGTGACAGGCGAGTATCGCGGTAACGCGAATCTCCATGGCGTCGATATCATTGACTATGGCGCGGGGGGGATAATTCCGGATGAGTATCGCGGCAGCAAATCGGAATGGCTCGTGCTCGCAAACGCCTACGTTGATCTTGGCACCTGGTGGTGCGTGACGCCCTTTGTTGGAGCCGGCATCGGCGGATCGCGCAACACTATCTCGAACTTCACTGATGTGAATGTGCCGATGGCCAGTGTCTTGACCGGACCGAACGCCTCGAAATGGAATTTTGCCTGGGCGCTTCATGCTGGCCTCGCCTACCAGGTTACTCCCAGTCTGACGCTCGAACTGGCTTATCGTTATGTTGATCTCGGCGACGGCGTTTCGGGCCCCTTCACGGCCTACGATGGCAGCCGGACCTACGACCCGATGACATTCAAGGGCATTACCTCGCACGACCTGAAGCTGGGCGTACGCTGGAATCTGGATAGCCCGCAGCCGGTCTATGCGCCGCCGCCGCTGATCCGCAAGGGTTAATCGCTCTTCACATCTGTTAACGGTTGCAGGCGGCGCGGGATTTTCCCGCGCCGTTTTGCTTTGCGCGTAGTACATGGATCTTGCGAAAGAGTTCGCTGCAAAAGCGCGCGCTCGAAACGAAAGATTAAGGTTAACAGGCGATGATCAGCACATAAGTTAGAGCGTTTCATGGAGCGTTGCGATGCGTAGGTTCGTGCTGGCGACAGCGATGGTCGGGATGGCATTCGGCGCCCAGGCGGCTGATCTGCCGGTTCTTCGCGGCAGTCTCTCCGACGGGCTAAGCCGAGGAACGGTCAATTGGGCAGGCGTTTATGTCGGTGGCCAGGTCACTCACGGCGCGGCGGATATGAACTTCACGAACTCCGGTCAGGATCTTCTCGCCAAGCTCCTGAACAATGTCGATCTTGAAACGCAGTTCAACATTTCGCAGTGGCCGCTGCTCGGCACGGCCCACATGCAAAGCAGCGGATACGGCGGCTTCGTGGGCTACAATTTCCAATGGGCCGACGCGCTCATGGGCATCGAGTTGAATTATACCCATGGCAACTTCTTCGGGGCGTCAAGTGGCGCCCAGGCCCGCGTATTCCGATATCCGACGGATTATCTCTCGACGGCAGCTGTATCATCCAGCTCGTCAATGAAGATCACGGACTATGGATCATTGCGGTTCCGTGGCGGTTACGCATTTGACTGCTTCTTGCCCTACGGCTTCGTCGGCGTCGCACTGGGCCAGGCGAACATCAACCGCAGGGCAGATACCTACCTGTACTCTCAGTATGTCGGAGACCCCGCCTCGCCTAAGCCCGACATTGGGCCGGCAATCAACAGCATGACCGACAACGCCAACTCTCATTTCATATCGGGCCTGGCGGGCGGCCTCGGCATCGACGTGATGCTGTATGCAGGCCTCTTTCTCCGCGCTGAATGGGAGTATCTTCGTTTCAGTTCGAGCGACAACACCACCGTCAACACCACGGTCAATACCGTGCGCGCCGGTCTCGGCTACAAATTCTGATCCGGTGCGCGGTATGCCGCAGAGTTGACAGGACTGCGCCCGCCTGATGCTCTGTCGCTTCCTTCCAGGGATGGCGGCAGGTCATGAAAATCTACGGCGATACCAATTCGGGCAATTGCCTGAAGGTGAAGTGGATCTGCGACTGCTTGCGGATTCCCTATCGCTGGATCGATATCGACACCATGAAGGGCGAGACTCGCACGCCGGAATTTTTAAAGCTCAACAGCGCCGGCCAGGTGCCCACGATCGAACTCGACGACGGCCGCACGCTGGCGCAGTCCAACGCCATCATCCGGTATCTTGCGCGCGGCAGCGATTTCATTCCGTCGGATGCCTATGCTGCTGCCAGGATGGACGAATGGCTGTTCTGGGAGCAGTACAGCCACGAACCCTATATCGCGGTCTGCCGCTTCCAGATGGTCTATCTGAACAAGCCGGCCGCAGAGCTTGATCCCGACAAGGTCAGGCGCGGTTATGCTGCGCTGACGCGGATGGAGCAGAGCCTCTCGGCATCGCGTTTCCTGGCCGGCGAAGCGGCCTCGCTCGCCGACGTGTCGCTGCTTGCCTACACGCGCGTGGCGCATGAGGGCGGGTTCGATCTTGCCGGCCATCCGTCCGT
>DASWVJ010000379.1:0-10163 GCA_036406295.1 Bradyrhizobium sp. | reverse complement strand
TGACAATAAAGGCCGCTCACCGGGGAGAGTACGTATAAGCCGTAAACCATTGCGCGGGGAAAGCCGGGATGTCTCGGCTGTACCTGTCAAATCCGTGTGCATCCTATCACTACTCTCGCACACGGTGCTGCGGGCGCAGTCGGCGCCCGGCTTTCCCTGCGCCCTCTGACCAAGAGGGAGCAACGAGATGGCACAACCCGGGCGAAAGTCAGCCGCGGGAATACTGTCTCACATCCTCACACTGCTCTTTGAAATTCGAATCGCAATGACGGGAAAAAGTGCGTCGATGCCTTACCGCCTGCCCGCAGGCCGTGCGGGCGCTGCCGGTGGAGGCGGCGGCGCTTCGGCCTGCTTGGCGGGCGTTGGCTCGGTCTGCACCTCGCAGCGCGCGGCCGCCAGCGAGGCCTGCGCCTGCGGCATCAGGCCAGGCTCGGGCGCGAGCGCCTTCATCACGATCAGGCCGGTCTCGGTCGGGGAGTCGATGATCAGCCGGTCGGCCGAGGTGACGTCTTCTTCTTCCGGCAGTTCGGCGTGCTGGGCTTCCGTCATCAGGTCGAGCTCGATCACCTTGCGGCCCGCGGAGCGGTCGTTGATGGCGTAATAGGCGATCTCGCTACGCGTGTAGAACGACACCGAGGTGTAGGCCTGGCTAACGGGGACCGCGAGCTTGATCGGCCCGCCCGACAGGTCATAGCGGCAGATCGCAATCGCAAAGGCCGGATCCATGAACGGCATCGGCGCATTGGCGGGCTCGGCGAGCGGCAGATGCGTCACGGCATTGAGCGTGGTCATCGGCGACAGCCGCGAATAGGCGTCCTGCGTCGCAATGCGCGGCAGCGCCAGTACGGCGACGAGATGCACGATGAGCCCGAGCAGCACGCCGGCGATGATGGTGAAGGCGAGCCGGATCATGGGCAGCCTACCGTTGCGATCTGCGGCATCGGCGCATCGCGCTGGGTGCGCGTGGCGACGCCGACCGGCGTGTCGTAGAGACGGAGCATCAGCGCGTAGCGTTCGATGCCGCCGGTCGGCAGCCAGTTGCCGGAGCGCGCGCGCGAGGCGACGTGCACCTCGAACTGGCCGTCGGCGCCGCGGATCACTTCCTGGCTGGTGAAACCGTAGCGCTGCAACGTGTTGGCGACGAGCTGGCCCTTGCGGTCATACAGCGTCAGCGTCCAGAACCGCGCCGGCGGCGTCACGCCGCTGACCACGACGTCGCAGCGGCCATCGAGCGGCCTGTCCTTGTCGTCGGTGGTGGCCGTGAACGCCACGCCGTCGCCGGTGCCGACCGGAAGCTCGCCGCTGCGCACGATGGTGGCGCGGGAGTAGGGATCGGCATCGGCGGTGCCGGTCTTCGGCCGCGCGGTCCAGGCGCCGATCTTCAGCGTGCCGAGATCGGTGCCCTTGGTCGCGGTCATGTAGGTGGTGCCCAGGCCAATGGCCGAGGCGATGATCAGCGCCAGCAGGGTGATGAAGATGAGCCGCACGGTGGTGTCAGTTCTTGCGCGCGGCGGACGCAGCCTTGTCGTCCGGCGTCGCCGCCGCAAAGCTTTCGGGGAATGCGACCGAGCTCGACTTCGCGGGCTTCGGCGTTTCGGTGGTAGAGGTCTTCGCCGTGGTCTTGCTGGCGTCGTCGAGCTGCTTCTCGATCCGCACCAGGATGTCGGCGCCGCGCCTGGTCAGAACCGGCGGCGGGCCGGGCTTGGTGTCGATGATCTTCGGTGCGCCCGCCACCGTCGCAGACGTCGTGCGCGGCGTCGGCGGCAGCTTCTGGCCCATGCCGACGCCGGGGATTTCCTTGATCTCGACGCCCTGGTGGGCGGCCACCATAATGTCGTGCCAGGTCTGCGCCGGCAGCGAGCCGCCGGTCATGCGGTTGGTCGGGGAGTAGTCGTCGTTGCCGTACCACACCGCGCAGGTGAAGTTGCCGGTGTAGCCGACGAACCAGGCGTCGCGATAGGCATTGGTGGTGCCGGTTTTGCCGGCGGTCGGAATGCCGTCCAGGATGGCGCGGCGCGCGGTGCCTTCGCTGACGACGTGGCTCATCATTTCGGCCATGTCGGAGGCGACCGAGGCCGGGATGGCTTGCGTCGGTTTCCTGCCGTCGCGGTCGAAGCGCCAGACCAGGTCGCCGGTGCCGGTGCGCACCTCCAGCACGGCGTGCGGGGCCACCGCCTTGCCCCGGTTGGGGAAGGTCGCATAGGCCACCGCGTGCTCGAGCACGGTGACTTCGTCGGAGCCGATCGGCATCGACGGCGTGTCGGGCAGGGGAGCAGTGAGGCCGAACTTGCGCGCCACTTCGGTAATCTTCTGGCGGCCGACCTTGGCCGGGTTCGGCGCCTTGCCGCCGAGCGCGATCGAGAGCTTGACCGGCACCACGTTGATCGAGCGCGTGATCGCCTGCGTCAGCGTCACCGAGCCGGAATAGGAGTGGCCGTAGTTCTGCGGGCACCAGTTGCCGATGCAGACCGGGCCGTCGACGATTTTCGAGTTCGGGGTGAAGCCGTTCAACAGCGCGGTGGCGTAAACATAGGGCTTGAACGACGAGCCTGGCTGGCGATAGGCGTCGGTGGCGCGGTTGAACTGGCTGGCGCCGTAGTCGCGGCCGCCGACCATGGCGCGCACGCCGCCGTCGAGATCGGCCACCACCGTCGCCGCCTGCGTGGCGTGATAGTCGCGGCCGAACTGCCGGAGCTGGTTCTCGACCGCGGCTTCCGCCGCCTTCTGCACGTTCATGTCGATCGTGGTGCGGACCACGAAGACGCGCTCGGTGTAGGACTTCGGAAAGGTGTCGACGAGCCTGCGCATCTCGTCGAAGGCCCAGTCCAGATAGTAGTTCGGCGAGTTCTCGTCGCGGCGGTCGACGGCAAACGCCGGATTGCGGCGGGCGCCGAACACCTGGCCCTCGGTCATGAAGCCGGCATCGACCAGGTTGTCGAGCACGACGTTGGCGCGGGCGCGCGCGGCGGGCAGGTTGATGTGGGGCGCATATTTGGTCGGCGCCTTGAACAGGCCGGCAAGCATCGCGGCCTCCGAAAGGTTCACGTCGCGCGCCGACTTGTTGAAGTAGAAATGTGCCGCGCCGTCGACGCCGAACGTGCCGCCGCCCATATAGGCGCGGTCGAGATAGAGCTTGAGGATTTCGTTCTTGGTCAGGCGCGTCTCGAGCCACACCGCGAGGAAGGCTTCCTTTACCTTGCGCTCGATCGTCCGCTCGTTGTTGAGGAACAGGTTCTTCGCCAGCTGCTGGGTGATCGACGAGCCGCCCTGGCGCACGCCGCCGGCCTGCGCGTTGGTGACGAGGGCGCGCACGGTGCCCGGAAAGTCGATGCCATAATGGTCGTAGAAGCGGCGGTCCTCGGTGGCCAGCGTCGCCTTGATCAGCACGTCCGGAAAGTCTTCCAGCGGGATGGAATCGTTGTGCTTGATGCCGCGGCTGCCGATCGGATTGCCGTAGCGGTCAAGGAAGCTGACGGCGAGGTCGGACTTCTTCAGCCAGTCGTCGTCGGAGGTCTCGCGGAAGGCCGGGATCGCCAGCGCCAGCATCAGCACCATGCCGCCGAGGCCGAGGGTCGCCGCTTCCGACAGCGGCTCGACGATCACCCAGCGCTTCCAGCGCCCGACATAGAAGCGGTCCATGAACGTCGAGTAGCGCTCATAGAGCTCGCGCAGACCCTTGGCGGAAGAGAACAGCGTGGAATCGATGCGGGCATCGATGTCCAGCATCGTGTTCTTGATCTTCTGCTTCAACTGGGGCGGTATGATCCTGCGCACCGGCATACTTCATCGGTTCGAAAGCGCTTCCGGCGTCCGAGGGGGCGCCGGAAAGACGTCTTGCGGGAGTGTTGCGGCAAACCCAAGGCGCTCTGCGCGCATTTGGGGACTCAGCCATTGTTCTATCCGAGCGGAGCCCATAAACCAATGGCATTGCAGCGATTTAACGGGATAGACCTAATGTGGTGCCTCGCTGTTCCGATTAATCCAACCCGCTTGCGCCGCCACCATTGGGGCCCCTAGAAGGGCGGGGAAATCGAGCGATTCCCCGCGAAAATCGAAAGCCATGACCGCATCGCCCAAACGAATCTCGGGTCAGGAAGGATTCTTCTGGAAAACCAAGACGTTGGAGGAAATGTCCGACGTCGAATGGGAAAGCCTGTGCGACGGCTGCGCGCGCTGCTGCCTGGAAAAGCTTGAAGACGAGGATACTGGCAAGATCTACTTCACTCACGTCGGCTGCCGCCTGCTCGACACGGACGCCTGTGCCTGCAAGGACTATGCAAACCGCTCCGACAAGGTTCCGGATTGCGTTCGGCTGACCGCGGACAATGTGCGTACTCTCAACTGGTTGCCGCCAAGCTGCGGCTATCGCCTCGTCGCCGAGGGGCGCGACCTCTATTGGTGGCACCCGCTGATCTCGGGTGACCCCAACACCGTCCATGAGGCCGGTGTGTCCGTCCGCGGACGGGTGGAGGGCACCGAGGGGGAGGTGAGCGTCGATGAGCTGCAGGATCACATCGTGCAATGGCCGAAGTTGCTGCCGAAACGGGCGAAGCTGAAACGGCCGCCGAGGGCGTAATCCTTCGCGGCGGCATCACAGTCTTGCGAGGATGCGCTCGCGGGATGCTCCCATGCAGGTAGGCGGGTGCCGCAGTGCGGAATTGCCATTTAATGTGCCTGAAGAGAACGATTCACCCGCGCGGGGTTCCGCGCAGCGAACAAATTGCCTGAGATGAGCGATTTCGAACGGCAGAGCCATCGAGCTGCCGACCAAGAGATTTTGCCCGACGAGGCCGCCGAAGAGATCTCGCATATCCCGACCGAAGTGATCGACCTTACGGACGCGCCGCCGCTCGCGCCGCCGGCGCCGCTCGACAAGAGCGAGGTCCGCACCATTCTGATGAGCCTGCTGCTGACGATGTTCCTGGCCGCGCTGGAACAGACCATCGTCGCAACCGCGCTGCCGACGCTGGGCCGCCAGTTCGGCGACGTCTCCAATCTCTCCTGGGTGATCACCGCCTATCTCTTGGCCGCAACCGCCGTCGCGCCGGTGTTCGGCACGCTCAGCGACATCTATGGCCGGCGCGTCATGGTCATCATCTCGCTCAGCCTGTTCATGGCCGGCTCCGTGCTGTGCGCGCTGGCGCCGAGCCTGCCGGTGCTGATCCTCGCCCGCGGCCTGCAGGGGCTCGGCGGCGGCGGCATCATGCCGGTGGTGCAGACCGTGATCTCTGACGTGGTCAGCCCGCGCGAGCGCGGCCAGTACCAGGCTTATTTCAGCGGCGTCTGGGTGGCCGGCGGCATCCTGGGCCCGGTGCTGGGCGGCCTGTTTGCCGAACACCTGCATTGGTCGATGATCTTCTGGATCAACCTGCCGCTCGGCGTCGCTGCGCTGGCGCTGCTGTTGCCGAAGATGGGCAAGATCCCGGTGTTCCACCGCCATCGCAAGGTCGACTGGCTCGGCGGCGTCCTGCTGATGGCCTCGGCGGTCGCCATCATGCTGGTGCTCACCTGGGGCGGCAACCGCTACCCCTGGCTGTCGCCGACGATCCTGTCGATGGTGGGCTCGGCGATTGCGCTGGCGCTGTTTTTTGTTTGGCATGCGGGCAGGGCACAGGAGCCCTTCCTGCCGCTGCCGCTGCTCGGCGGCACGGTCGCCCCCTATGCGATCGCCGCCGGCGGCTGCGCGCTCGGCGCGATCATGGGCCTGACCGTGCATCTGCCCCTCTATTATGAAGTGGTTTATCACCTCAGCGCCAGCGAGGCGGGGCTCGCGCTGATTCCGCTTGCGGCAATCTCGACCTGCGGTGCTGCGATCGCCGGACGCACCATGGCGCGCGCCAGGCACTACAAGCGCGTCGCTATCCTCGGCACGTCGGTGGCTGCGGTGAGCGGCTTTGGCCTTGCGTTCACCACGCTTCCCTTGTGGGGCCTGCTGGTGCTGATGTCGGTGTTCGCACTCGGCCTCGGCACGACCTTCCCGGTCAGCGTGGTCTCGCTGCAGAACTCGGTGAAGCGTGCCCAGATCGGCACGCTCACCGGCGCCATGAACTTCTTCCGCGCGCTGATGGCCTCATTCACGGTGGCAGCGTTCACCGCCATCCTGTTGATGGCATTGGGCGCCGACATCCAGCTGGCGGGCGAACATCGCGGGTCGGTGAGTTCGATCGCGGCGTCCGACATGATCACCGCGTTCCGCTGGGTGTTCGGCGCGGCGGCGCTGATGATGACGTGCGCGGCAACCTGCCTGATCGTGATGGAAGAGCGGCCGCTCGCGGGGCCTGCGACGCCGCCGGCGGAAATGGCCGAATAACTCAGTTCGCCGCGGCCACCCGCGTGTCGATCTCCTCGCGTAGCTGCGCAAAATCGATCGGCTTGGTCAGAAGCCCGCTGGCGCCTCTCTCCAGCGCCTTGCGCTTGGTGTCGGCATCGCCATAGGCCGTGATCATGATCACGGGCACCTCGGGCCGCATCTCCTTGACCTTGGGCAGCATTTCGAGCCCGGTCATCCCCGGCATGTTGATGTCGGACAGGATCAGGATCAGCGAATGCTCCCTCGTGTCGCCGACGCGCGCCAGCGCGTCGGGCGCGGAGCTGGCGAAATCCATGATGAACCGCTGCGACCGCAGGTCGCGGCGGAATTGCTGGCGGAACAGCGCCTCGACGTCGGGCTCGTCATCCACAATCAGAACAAGAATACTCACGGCTATCCTCAAGATTTATCAGTGAAATTACCTGTTCGCGGCAACACGATGCGGAATTCGGTGAAATGGCCAGGTTCAGTATCCACGTCAATTGTGCCGCCATGTTGTTTCACGATGATGTCGTGGCTCATTGATAGGCCGAGGCCCGTCCCTTCGCCGGCCGGCTTGGTGGTGAAGAAGGGGTTGAACATCTTCTCCCTCACCTCGGGCGGGATGCCGGTGCCGTTGTCGCGGATGCGGATTTCGACGGCATCGCCCAGGCTCTTGGTGCTCGCCCGCAGCGTCGGCTCGAAGCCGGGCTCGCCGCCCTCCTTGCGCCGCCTGGTGACGGCGTAGAAGCCGTTCGAGATCAGGTTGAGGAATACGCGGGTGATCTCCTGCGGAAACAGGTCGATCTGGCCGGCTTCGGGATCGAAGTCGCGTTCGAGCGTGACGTTGAAGTCCGGCTTCTCGGCGCGCGCGCCATGATAGGCGAGGTTGAGGCTTTCATCGACCAAGGCGTTGATGTCGGACGGCCGGTGCTCGCCGCCGCCCTCGCGCGAATGCAGCAGCATGTTCTTGATGATGGAATCGGCGCGCTTGCCGTGCTGTACGACCTTTTCCAGATTGCCCTTCAGAAGCTGCGTCAGCTCCCCGACTTCGGCGCGGACCTTGTCGGCGATTTCGGCCGGCCCGAGGAGTTCGTTCAACTCCTCGGTCAGCTCCGCCGAAAGCGCCGCGAAATTGTTGACGAAGTTGAGCGGATTCTTGATCTCGTGCGCGATGCCGGCTGTGAGCTGGCCGAGCGATGCGAGCTTCTCGGTCTGCACCAGGCGGTCCTGCGCGGTGCGCAGGTCTTCGAGCGACTTGGACAGTTCACGGGTGCGCTCCTGCACCTCCTCGAACAGCCGCACATTGCCGATCGCGATCACGGCCTGGTCAGCGAAGGTTTGCAGCAGGGCAATCTGCTTGTCGCTGAACGGGTTGACCTCGGTGCGGCGAAGGATGAGGGCGCCAATGCTTTCGCCCTCGCGCAGCAACGGCACGCCGACGATGGTACGATGGCCCATGCGCACCGACATTTCGCGCCCATCCGGAAATTCGTCGCTTTCGGACATCAGGTCATGAACATGCACCGGTTTCCGATCGACAAAGGCGCGGCCCGATACCCATTTGCGGTTGATCGGCCATTTGTCGGTGCCAATCGGGATGGGCCCATGATGGGCGCTGAAACGGAGGTAATCCCCTTCCTTGAGGAGCGCGACGCTATCGTACGCCTCGCACAATTCGCAGGCGCTCTCCACGATGGCCTTTAGGACCGGACCGACATCCGTCGGCGATGAGGCGATCACTTTCAGAATATTGGCGCTGCCGGTCTGGTAGGTGAGGGCCTCGGACAAGTCGTGTGTCTTGGCCTGCACCTCGTCGAACAAACGGACGTTCTCGATGGCGATGACGGCCTGGTCGGCGAAGGTCTGTACCAGCTCGACCTGCCTGTCCTCGAACGAGCCGACATTGAATCGGAACAGGTTGATGACACCAAACGCCTCGCCTTCGCGCGTAAGGGGGACGCCGAGCGCGGCCCTGAACCCCATCAGCTTTTGCGCTTCCGGTCGATTGTAGTCCGGATCGGCAAGCAGGTCGGGAATGCGTACGGTATGACCTTCGACAATGGTGCGCCCGAATACCGAGCTGCGGTCGGGCCTCGTCGAATATCTCCGGAAATGTTCGATCCATTCCGGCTTGCAGCCGAACGTCGCCGCCAGTCGAAACTCACCGCCCTCCCGATAACGGATGGTTCCAATGTCCGCTTCGCACAACCGGCAGGCCGACGAGAGCAGGGCATCGAGCACCGTCTCCAAGTCGAACGCCGAGCGACTGATGACCTTGAGCACGTCGGCAGTGGCGGTCTGGTGCTGCAGTGATTCGCTCAAGTCCTCCGTGCGCTGGCGCAATTCATTGAGCAACCGCGTGTTCTCGATGGCGATGACCGCCTGGGCTGCAAATTGCTGCAGGAGCGTGATCTGCTTTTCCGAGAAGCGGCGGCTTTCCTGCCGGAAGATCATTACATTGCCGACCACCCGCTCGTCCTTCAGCAACGGCACCGCGAGCAGGCAGTGGGCTCCGCCGAGATCGACCAGCGCGCGACGGTTGGGCTCTCCGCTGCGATAGGCGTCGGACTCGAGCAGATCGGGGATTTCGACGAATGGCTCTCCCCTCAGCAGGCGCGCGGGCGCGGTCGCCGGCCCATAGTCCAAGGGCTGCCTGCGCCGGAATTCATCGTAAGCCGGAGGCAGGCCATAGGTGGCGGCCGTATGGAAACGCTCTCCGTCATAAGTGTTGAGCACACCGAAATTGGCACTACAAAGCTGCATCGCCTTGCTCAGCATCGCGTCGAATACGGGCGCAAGATCGCCAGCCGAGCGGCTGATCACGCTGAGCACTTCCGATGTCGCCGTTTGCTGCTCGAGCGATTCCGAGAGCTCGCGCGTGCGCTGCTGTACTTCTTCGAACAAGCGGACATTGCCGATGGCGATCACGGCTTGGTCGGCAAAAGTCTGGAGCAACTTAATCTGCTCATCGCTGAATGGCTGGACCTCGTTGCGCCGAAGCACGATGGCGCCGATGCTCTCGCCCTCGCGCAGCAGCGGCACGCTGAGGATGCTACGGTGGCCCATGCGCAGTGAGAGCTCGCGGCCTTCGGAAAAGTCCGCATGCTTCTCGTCCTGCAGGTCCTCTATGTGGATCGGTGTCTTGTCGATGAAGGCGCGGCCGGCAGTCCAGCGGCGGTTGATCGGCCATTTCTCGAGGCCGATCGGGATCGGCCCGTGATGGGCGCTGAAGCGAAGATACTCGCCGTCCTGCAGCACCACGGCCGCGTCATAGGCTTCGCACAGCTCGCAGGCACTCTCGACGATGGCCTTCAATGCCGGTTCGACGTCAGTCGGCGAGGACGCAATCACTTTCAGAATATTGGCGCTGCCGGTCTGGTAGGTGAGGGCCTCGGACAAGTCGCGCGTCTTGGCCTGCACCTCGTCGAACAGGCGGACGTTCTCGATGGCGATCACCGCCTGGTCGGCAAAGGTCTGCACCAACTCTATCTGCTTGTCGCTGAAAGGCTGCACGGCGGTACGGCCAAGGAAGAGCACGCCGATTGGCTGACCCTCGCGGAGCAGGGGAACGCCGAGCAACGTGCGATACCTTCCGGCCCTCTGCTGCTCGGGAAAGCCGTATTCGGGATCGGCCAACACGTCGGGGATCTGTACCGCCCTGCCTTCCAGCAAGACGCGACCCACCAGGCTGCCGCGGCCAGGGTAAAGGCGAGTGGTCGCACTGGCCTGATCCCATTCCGGCGGGAAATTGTATCGCGTGGCATGATAGTAGCCGCCTTCCGCGTGCTGTCGCGTCACCGCGGCCATCTCGGCATCGCAAAGATGTGCGGCCGACTCGGTCAATGTGGTGAGGACGGTCTCGAGATCGAAC
>DASWVJ010000378.1:0-37494 GCA_036406295.1 Bradyrhizobium sp. | reverse complement strand
CCACCTTCGCGGCCTTCGCGATCAACTGGAGCTTTGCCGGCTGATCCTCCGGCACGAAGCTGTCGATCGACATCACGCGCAGCACTTCCGGCACCTTCGACAGCCGCTCCTCGATCTTCTTCGCTTCGGCTTCGGAATTGGCCAGCACGTTGATGGCGTTGGCGCCGGTGTTCGGATCCTTGCGCAGATCGAGGAAGGTCGCGATCGACTCGACATGGGGATTGCGCAGATTGATCGGGTTGAAGTCGAACTTCATGAAATAGAGCAACGGCAGGCCCGCGATCGCGACCAGCAACGTGCCGATGATGATCGGCACGCGATAATCCTCCAGGAACTTGTCGACCGGCGCGAGGAAAGCGTAGCCGACCGGCTCGCTCTCGCCCGGCGGATTGAGCAGCGTCAGCAGCGCCGGCAGCACTGTGATGCTGGAGAAGAATGCGATAGCCATGCCGGCGCCGGCGATCTTGCCGAGTTCGGCAATGCCCTTGTAGTCGGTCGGCAGGAAGCAGAGGAAGCCGGCGGCAGTCGCCATCGCGGCAAGCGACAGCGGAACCGCGGAACGCCGTGCCGCTTCCGCCAGCGCCTCGCGCAGATCGTCGTTCTTGAAGCGCTCCGAGCGATAGCGCACGCTGAACTGGATGCCGAAATCGACGCCGAGGCCGACGAACAGCACCGCAAAGGCGATCGATAGCAGGTTCAGCGAGCCCACCAGCCAGAACCCCACGGCCGTGGTGATCGTAAGGCCAATGAACAGGTTCACGAACACCGCAAAGATGATCTTGGCGGAATGCAGCGCCAGCCAGAGGATCACCAGCACGATGATGACGGTGCCGATGCCATTGATGATGGCGCCCTCCTGCACGGTCGAATATTCCTCGTTGGCGATCGGAATCGGCCCGGTGAGACGGACGCGGGCGTGAAAATCCTCGGCGAATTTCAGGTCGGCAGCGGCTTTCCGGATGGCGTCGGTGGCATCCTTGCCCGGCTCCAGCGCCTCATAGTCGATGATCGGCTTGATCTCGATGAAGGAACGCTTGTCGGCGTCGGTGAGCGGCTTCTCGCTCACCAGCTCGCGCCAGGAGAATGCCGGGTTTTCCTTGGCGAGCACCTTCTCGACCGTTTCGGAAACATAGGCGAAGGGGCGCGCCGCGTTGTCGAGATTGGCCAGACCGCGCTTGACGCCGGCCAGTCCTGACTCCAGCGCGCCGGTGAGGCCGCGGATCGAGGGATCGCCCGCCATGATCTCGATCAGGGGCGCGGCGGATTCGAGCTGCGCGGTGGTCTTGGCCACCTCCTCGGTCGGCAGGAACAGCAGGCCGTTCCTGGCGAAGAATTCGCCGGAGCCGAGCGGCTGCACCGCCTCGAAATTCTTGGTGTCGCCCTTGAGTTTCTCGGCCAGCGCATTGGCGGCCGAAGCAGTCAGTTCCGGCGTCGGCGCCTCGACCACGGCCAGGATCAGCTTTTCGCGATCGAACGCCTGCTCGAACTGGATATCGCGCTTGCGCCAGTCGAGGTCGGGCGAAATCAGCGTGTTGATGTCGGTGTTGATGGTAAAGCGGCGTGCTGCATAGATGCTCGAGGCGACGGCAAGGACAAGCGAGAGGATCAGGACGAAAGGTGCAAAGCGCGTACAGCCCTTAACAATCGAGACGACAATTTTTGTCAGCACTTCGTTTCTTTCTGATGTTAGGGGCCTGCCGGAAACGCCCGCTATCTAGCGGAGTTCCAGGGACACACCTATTGCTTGTTTTGGTTACTTTCAGGCCGCACGCCGAAGTGACAGCGCAACAGACCCAAATCGCGTTGAGTGCGTTGGTATATCCCGTCCCATCCGGCGAGAAAGTGACGATTCAGCGAGTGCGGAGCTAATTTCCCTGTATTATAATACCTACAAAATCATGCTCGATCTGCGACCATTTCGCAATCCGGCTTTCCCCGGACCTTATTTTTTGACACAAGGCCCCGTGCTTCCATGCGCTTGTGAACCAGGGACCGGGCGCGGGAACCCTTATGGTGCGGATATTGCAGCGACTGCCGATATCAGCCCGCATGGAGGCCTCTGAAATGAACGTGGTGCAGCTTGCGTAACGGTCGTTCTATGGAAGTGTATCTTGCGCAGCCTCGCGGGTTTTGCGCCGGTGTCGTGCGTGCCATCGAGATCGTGGAACGGGCGCTCGAGAAGTACGGTCCGCCGGTCTATGTCCGGCACGAGATCGTGCACAACAAATACGTGGTCGAGAGCCTGAAGAACAAAGGCGCGATCTTCGTCGAGGATCTCTCCGAGGTTCCCCCGCTCGCGGTGACTGTGTTTTCCGCCCACGGCGTAGCCCGCAGCGTCGAGGAAGCGGCGGCTGCGCGGAACCTACCGGTGCTCAACGCGACCTGCCCGCTGGTCACGAAAGTTCACAATCAGGGCAAGCGGTACATGTCCAAGGGCCGCTCGCTGCTCCTGATCGGCCATGCCGGCCATCCCGAGGTCGAGGGCACCATGGGCCAGGTTCCCGGCCCCGTCCTGCTGGTTCAGAACGTGGATGACGTTGCGGCGCTAAACCTGCCGACGGACACCCCGGTCGCCTACATCACCCAGACCACCCTCAGCGTGGACGACACCAGGGACATTATCGCGGCCCTTCACGCCCGTTTTACGGACATTCAAGGCCCGGACACCCGGGATATCTGCTATGCGACACAGAACCGCCAATCCGCGGTAAGGGATCTGAGCAAGCTCGTCGACGTCATCCTGGTGGTGGGGGCCGCCAACAGTTCCAACTCCAACCGCCTGCGCGAGATCGGCACCGAGGCCGGTGTCCCGAGTTACCTGGTCGCTGACGGCAGCGAGCTCAACGCGGAGTGGCTGAAGGACGCCAGGACCGTAGGCATCACCGCCGGCGCCTCGGCGCCGGAGGTGCTTGTTGACGACGTAATCGAGGCCTTGCGGCGCATCGGGCCGGTGACGGTGTCGGTGCTGCCCGGGCGGGAAGAAAATATTGAGTTCCGGCTGCCGGCCGAACTGACTGCGGGCTGATTCAGCTTTTCACGACCAAAGTGCAAGACCACGTGCAGGAAAGAGCGCTTCGAAATGGCAATACCCTTCTTCAAGGAAATGCGTATCGGCGGTTATTTGCTCAAGCAGAAACTGCTTGGCCGCAAACGCTACCCCCTCGTGCTGATGCTGGAGCCGTTGTTCCGCTGTAACCTCGCCTGCGTCGGCTGTGGCAAGATCGATTATCCGGACGCCATCCTCAACCGGCGCATGACGGCGCAGGAGTGCTGGGACGCGGCCGAAGAATGCGGCGCGCCGATGGTGGCGATCCCCGGCGGCGAGCCGCTGATCCACAAGGAGATCGGCGAGATCGTACGGGGCCTCGTGGCGCGCAAGAAATTCGTCTCGCTCTGCACCAATGCGCTGCTGCTCGAGAAGAAGCTCGACCTGTTCGAGCCCTCGCCCTATCTGTTCTTCTCGGTGCATCTCGACGGCCTGCGCGACCACCACGACAAGGCGGTGTCCCAGAAGGGCGTGTTCGACCGCGCAGTGTCCGCGATCAAGGCGGCGAAGGAGCGCGGCTTCATCGTCAACGTCAACGCCACCATCTTCGACAACCATCCGGCGGAGGAGATCGCAAAGTTCCTCGACTTCACCACCGAGCTTGGCGTCGGCGTGTCGATGTCGCCGGGCTACGCCTATGAGCGGGCGCCCGACCAGGAGCACTTCCTCAACCGCAAGAAGACCAAAGAGCTGTTCCGCCACGTCTTTGCGCTCGGCAAGGGCAAGAAGTGGAATTTCATGCACTCCCCCCTGTTCCTCGACTTCCTTGCAGGCAACCAGGAATATGAGTGCACGCCATGGGGCATGCCGGCGCGCAATATCTTCGGCTGGCAGAAGCCGTGTTATTTGCTTGGCGAAGGCTATGCGAAAACCTTCAAGGAGCTCATGGAAACCACCGACTGGGATTCCTACGGCACCGGCAAGTACGAAAAGTGCGCGAACTGCATGGCGCATTGCGGCTACGAGCCGACCGCGGCGACCGCGGCGCTGAACAATCCGCTCAAGCTGGCGGCGGTCGCGCTGCGCGGCATCAGGACTACAGGTCCGATGGCGCCGGAGATCGATCTGTCGAAGCAGCGCCCGGCGCAGTACGTCTTCAGCGAGCAGGTGCAGAAGAAGCTGTCGGAGATCCACCACGACGAGGCGCACGCCGCCCAGCAGAAGGCCGACAAGCTCGCCCCGCAAAAGGCAGCCTCGACGGCCGCCTGATCCGCCGGCCAGTTCCAGAAAACAAAAAAGGCCCGAGCACTGCTCGGGCCTTTTTCATTGGCTTTGAAGAATCATCAAACGCTCCCAGGCACGAAGCTCTCGTGCCCCATCAGGAAGCCGCGGCAATTGCGCAGCGAGCGCAGCGCACGGTTGAAATCGATGCCGGTGGAGACCAGCGCCCGCAAGCTGCCGGGATTGCGCACCAGGCCGCGCACGATGGTGCGGACATCGATGGCGCCATCGGGCTTGATTGCGCTCTGCGCCAGTTTCGGCAGCGCGCGGTGGGCGGGATCGCTGATCACGCGTAGCGCCGCAAAGGGAATGCCGGCACTCGCGGCATAGGCCGCGGCGATATGGCTTTCCATGTCCACCGCAGCGGCACCGGTTTCGGAATGCAGCGCGGCCTTGCAGGAACTTGCGGCAACCACCCGCTCCACACCCGCCAGGCCCCCGCGCACCACGCGGCGGCGGCGCCGCGTCACGCGGCTGCGCTTCAGCGCGGCGCTCGCGATCATCTCCTCGTTCAGCGCCATGTCCGCCAGGAACCTTGTGTCGCCCGCCATCACCTCGGTCGCCACCACCACGTCGCCGGTCTTCAGCGACGGATCGAGGCCTCCGGCCACGCCGAAGCTGACCACGCCGCGGAAGGTGGCCGAATCAAGCGTCGCCAGCAGCGCACGAAGCTGCTGCGGATCGCTGGAACTACAGATGACGATCATGCCGGGCCCGGCCGCAATGCGGGCCTCCTGCACCAACCCCGTAACAATCAGGACCGGCCGTGGATCAATCGAATTTTCCCCCATCGACTGACGCACGGCGGCCCCCGCCGCCCCCAAAGTCACATCCCGACCCCTACCGTCCTGCTGTTAGTGCTGCTCAAGTTCCGGTACCTCGCCAATGCCCAGAGCGGGAAGAACTTCGAGTAGCCGTGATATCGCAAATAAAACACGCGCGGAAAACCCGTAGCAGTGTAGCGCTGCTCATCCCACAGGCCTTTTTCCGTCTGTGTGCTTTTTAGGTACTCCACCCCCTTTGTAACGGCCGGGTGCCCGACTTCGCCGGCCGCCATCAATCCAAGCAAGGCCCATGCCGTTTGCGACGACGTCGAGGGCGCCTGCTCGTATCCCCTGTAATCCAGCCGGTAGCTGACGGCATCCTCGCCCCAGCCCCCGTCCTGATTCTGGATCGAGACTAGCCAATCCACGGCCTTTCGGACCATGGGATCGTGGTGGTCTATCCCTGCGACATTTAGCGCACAGAGCACCGACCAGGTGCCGTAGATGTAGTTCAGGCCCCAGCGGCCGTACCAGGACCCCTCCGGGAGCTGGGTGCGGCGCAAATAGCCAATCCCGTCGGCCATCGCCTTGCTGCTTCGGGCGGTCTCGCCAAGCTGCGCCAGCATCGAGACACAGCGGGCGGTGACGTCCTCGGTCGGGGGGTCGAGCAGCGCGCCATGGTCGGAGAACGGGATATTGTTCAGATAATATTCGAGGTTGTTCACGTCGAAGGCAGCCCAGCCGCCATCGCGGCTCTGCATGCCCTCGATCCATTCGCGGCCGCGGGCGATCGCGGCGTCATATTCCCTGGTGCCGGCATTGCGCTGGGCGCGGTCCATCGCCATGACCACCACGGCGGTATCGTCCAGATCCGGATAGTGCGCATTGTTGTACTGGAACGCCCAGCCACCCGGCCGTGTGTTGGGAGCCTTCACGGCCCAGTCGCCCTTGACGTCGAGAACCTGGCGCGGTTTCAGCCAATCGAGGCCCTCCCTGGCCTTGGCCAGCGCCTCCGCGCCGCCCGCCTCCTGCAGCGCATGGCAGGCCAGCGCGGTGTCCCACACCGGCGATACACAGGGCTGGCAATAGGCCTCGTGCTCGCCGGCCACCAGCAGCTTCTCGATGCCGCGGCGCGTGATGGCGCGTGGCGGGAAATTCTCATCCTTGCCGAGGGCGTCGTACATCATGACGATATTGGCCATCGGCGGATAGATCGCGCCCATGCCGTCTTCGCCGTTCAGCCTCTCCTCGGTGAAGGCGAGCGCGCTTTCGATGGCTTTCGCCCGCAGCTTTTTCGGGAATAGCGGCTCGATCGCGCGCAGGATCTTGTCGAGGCCGCGGAACAGCAGGAACCAGCCCCAGCTCTGGTGCGGCGCCTTCGATGTCATGCCGACGCTCTTGGGATCCTGCAGGAACAATTCGTCGATGCCGATGCCTCGCGGATTCTTGGCGCGCGGCTTCAGCGCGGCCAGCACCATCAGCGGCACGATGGTGGTGCGCGCCCAGTAGGAGATCTTGTTGAGGTGGAACGGCGACCACATCGGCAGCAGCATGATCTCGATCGGCAGCACCGGCACCGCGCGCCAGGTCACCACGCCATAGAGTGCGAGCAGGAAGCGCGTAAACACGTTGCTGTAGGCCGCACCGCCCCGCGCGCGAATGGCCTCGCGCGCCCTCACCATGTGCGGCGCGTCGGCCGAGTCTCCGATCATCTTCAGCGCGAAGTAGGACTTAACGCTGGCGCTCATGTCGAACGGGCCGTCATGCACCAGCGGCCAGCCACCGTGGGCGCCCTGGGTGCGCCGCAGGTAATTGGCGATCTTGCCTTCCAGCACCGCATCGACGGGCTCGCCGAGATAGTGCCGCAGCAGGACGTATTCAGAAGGGATGGTGGAATCCGCTTCCAGCTCGAACACCCAGTGACCGTCGGCCTGGCGATAGCCGAGCAGCGCCTCGGTGGCCGAGGCGATGCTCTTTTCCAGCGCGGCAGGATCGACGGAGGCGGTCGGTTTTGTGGAATGCATATTCACTGACTTACCCTGTGTTCGCGCCTAGCACGGAGAACCCGCATTTGGCGCGGCCTTAAGGATTCAGGCGTTTGCCCTTCCCAGCACCAGATCGGCGGCGCGATCGCCCGACCGCACCGATCCCTCGATGGTTGCTGGTAACCCCGTAGCAGTCCAATCGCCGGCAAGGAACAGGTTTCTAAAGCTCGTCACGGGCCCCGGACGCAGCGCATTCTGCTCCGGGGTCGCCTCGAATGTGGCACGGCGCTCACGCACAATCTGCCAGGGCGGCAACTCGCCGGAAACGCCGCCGGCCTTGCAGATATCGCGCCAGATCGCCTGCGCCAGCTCTTCGCGCGGCATATCGACCAGATGGTCGCTATTGCTGATCGTAACCGAGAGTCGCTGCGGGAAGGCGAACAGCCATTCCACGAGGCCGCCGACCACGCCGAGAATGGGCGCTGCCCCCTTCGGCGGATCGAAGCGAAAATGCGCGTTGACGATGGCGCGGAACTTTGTCGGCGTCTTCAGCCCCGGCAGCAGGCTAGCGGCCGGCCGCGGCGGCACCGCGAGAATGACGGCATCGTCAGGACCAAGCGCAACCTTGTCGTCGCCGAAGTTCAGCTCATTGACGCGCTCGCCCGAGGTGGCAAGCGCGCGCAGTTCATGGCTCAGCCGCACGCTGGCACCGCGGCCCTCGAGCAGCTTCACCGCGGGCTCCACCAGCACGGCGCTCAGCCCATCGCGCGCGACCAGCGGCCGGCAGGCCTGGCCGCCCGCGAGCAACGTTTCCCGCACGATGGCGCCGGCAAGCCCGGCCGAGCCTTCCGGCGGATCGCAATTCAGCGCAGCCAAGAGCAGCGGCTGCACCAGGCGCTCGTACAGCGCGCCGTCGCAGGGAATGGTGTTGCCGACGAGATTGTCCGCACCGGCCCAGATGATCGGCGCGAGCTTGAGATAGTCGAACAGGCTAGTGTCAGGGACGCGCCGCGACTCGTCGAACACCCATGTCGGCAGCCTCCCGTCGCCGAGATCGAGCTGCCAGCGCTGGCCGGTCGAGACATCGACGAAAGGAAACTGCGCGCGCGCCGGTCCCACGAGGCCAGCCTCGGTGCCGATGGCCCGCGCATAGTCGCGGGCATGGTGATTGCCCGACAGCAGCAGATGATTGCCGTTGTCGATGGTGAGATTGGTTGCGGCGTCAAAGTAGGAGCGGCAGCGGCCGCCGGCCTGCTGCGTCGCCTCGTGGACGTGCACCTGCAAGCCGGCATTGCTCAGCCGCACGGCTGCGGAAAGGCCGGAAATGCCGGCGCCAATGATGTGAACGGTTTTGGGCATCAGATGAAAGCGTAGCGAAAGAGAATGGCGAGCTTCGTGAGTTTGGTCACACGCACCGGTTCGCGCGGGGCCGCAAAGCCCCGTGCCAGCAGCAAATCAAGAATTGCGCGGTAGTATTTCGACATGATGCGGGGTGCGCGTACCACGCGGCGCGGGTTGCGGTCCATGATCTCGTCGGCCTTGGCGAAATGCATCGCCGCGCGCTGGGCCAGCGGCGCACACACCTTCGGCAGCGCCTTGTCGGCGGTGACCTTTTTCGGATCGTCGCTGGTGATGCCGGCGAGATAGAGACTTTCGCGCGGCAGATAGAGCCGGCCGAGGCCGGCATCCTCGTCGATGTCGCGCAGGATGTTGGTGAGTTGCAGGGCACGGCCGAGGTGATGCGCGAGCGCAATGCCGTCCTCCTCGCCCATGCCGAACACGCGCACCGACAGCCGCCCGACGGCGCTGGCGACGCGGTCGCAATACAGATCCAGGGTCGCCATGTCGGGCGCACGGATGTCGGCCGGCACGTCCATTTCCATGCCGTCGACGATGGCGAGGAAATCCTCGCGCTTCAGGGCGAACGTCTTCACCGAGGCGACAAAGTCCTTCAGCCGCGCCGGCGGGGTGCCGCGATAGAGCGCGTCGATGTCGTCGCGCCACGCCTGCAGCGCGGCCAGGCGCTCCTCGCGCGGACCGTCGGAGTCGGCGATGTCGTCGACCTGGCGGCAAAAACTGTAGATATGAAACATCGCCTCGCGCTTCGCCGGCGGTAGGATGCGCATCGCCGCATAGAACGAGCTGCCGGAAGCCGTAGAGCCGTAATTGGCATTTGTCGCCGCTTCGCCGCTCATGCGCCGGCCGCCGTCTTGGATTGCGCACCCCGGCCGACCGCACGGCGCGCGATCTCGCCGGCCATGCCAGTGAGGCTGCAGGCAAGCAGTTCGAGTGGCGACAGGTGCACGCGTTCGCTCAAGGGATCGCGCACCTTCAGCATCGCCACGATCTTGTCGGCAAAGGCCTGGATCACGGAGACCTCGAGCCCGAGGCGGAAATCCCTCACCTGCGGCGCCAGCGCCTTGCCCTCGTTAAGCAGCGCCTGCGTCTTCACGGCGAGCGCGTGCAGGCATTGCAGCATCTGCGGCGATGATTTTGCGGCACCGAGTTCCTCGACAGAAGCGCCGGCCATCGCCAGCGCATCGCGCGGCAGGTAGACGCGGTTGAGATTGCGATAATCCTTGCCGCAATCCTGCAGGTGGTTGTTGACCTGCAGGCCCGCGCACAGCGCATCGGAGGCAGGCCAGGTTGCGGTGCTCTCGCCATGGACGTCGAGCACGAAGCGGCCGACCGGCATCGCCGAATAGCGGCAATAGTGCACCACCTCGTCCCAGTTCTCGTAGCGCAGCTTGGTTACGTCCATGCGGAAGGCGGTGAGCAGATCGAGCGCGTGGCGCGGCGGCAGCCCGCGCTCGGCGAGTGCGCTGCGCAGCCGCACGGCTTCCGCCTGCGTGTCGCCTTTGCCGAGCAGTTCCGCTTCCAGGAGGTCGAGATAGCGCAGCTTCTCTTCCGCCGGCAGTTCCGCATGATCGGCGATATCGTCGGCGGTGCGGACGAAATTGTAGAAGGCAAGGATCGGCGCCCGGTGCCGCGGATGGATGATCCACGAAGCGACCGGAAAATTCTCGTCACGGTGCGTCTTGCCCGACCTGAGGTCGCTGGCGCTGCTCATTGAACTACATCGTCACTGGTTTTGCGCGCGGCGCGCGCGGAACTCGCGCCCCCATATAGGGGAATATGCAGGCAAAACCAATGCCTTCGCTGGCCGCATGCCGGTGCGGCCGACGCCTTTGCAGGGCCGGCGGCGAGGTTTCCGCCGGTCGTTCTGACGTGAAAAGGCGCTTACTGGCCGTGAGTCTTCAGCACCTGGTCGCAGGCCGCCGAAATTTTCGTGCGGTTCTCCTTCAGACAGGCAAGGATCGTGAAATCACCCTGGTCGATGACGCTGCGGCAGTGGCGCTGAACGTCGCGGCGGCAGGCTGCCTGCTCTTCCTCGGTGCCTTGGCGCTGCGGCTGTGCCGCCTGCTGGGCAAAAGCCACTGATGTGGACGAGACGAGAGCGAGGGCCAAAACAAACTTGCGCATGTGATCCTTCATTTCGACGGCAGGAAAATCGCGAGCCCCGAAAGAAGCTTCGGTGCCGGCATGGACTCATGGTGGCAGGCGCCGCGTATCGCAGCAACGAAGCACAAGCATGGCAAATGCGGCTAAATTAACGACACCCGTTCACTCATTGCAACCAATTGAAATATTGTGAACATTTTTCGATTGGCCGTGCTGCAAAATGCCGGTTGCAGGACAGCCGCCGCAACCGCTAGATGATGAACGCGGGGAGCGTCCGAAGCGGCTCTTCGCCGCGATTTGAACCTCGCCGGTAACGGAGACACTAAGTCTTTGATGCGGCGGGACGCCTCTTGCTCAGAGGGTCTATTGAGATGGGAAAACTCACTATGAATTTGGTTGCTTCCAGCCTGTGCGGTCGGGCTTTCACAGCGGCCGGTGTCGGCGCCGTGCTGTTGCTGTCGGTCTCGGCGGGCAATGCGCAAGGCGCGGGCGGGCCCTTTGCGGGCTTTGACGGCTCGTGGTCGGGGACAGGCACGGTCACGCTGTCCAACGGCACCAACGAGCGGATCCGCTGCAAGGCCGATTACAAGGTCAACTCGACCGGGATGGGCCTGAAGCAGGCGTTGCATTGCGCGAGCGACAGCTACAAGTTCGACCTCAGCGCCGATGTCACCAGCCAGGGCGACCGCATCTCCGGCAGCTGGAGCGAGAAGAGCCGCAACATTTTCGGCAACCTGCAGGGCACCGCCGGCAATGGCCAGATCGACGTCTTCGTCGAGGCTTCCGGCTTTGCCGCCACGCTGAACCTACGCACCAACGGTACCAGGCAGGCCGTGCAGATCGAATCCAAGGGCGAGATCCGCGGCGTCAACATCACGATGACGAAGGGCTGAACTGCTTCCCCGGCATTGACGCGGGGAAGCCGAGCTTCCCCATGAAGCGACATGCAGTGGTGGGGAAGAATAACCCGACTCGTCAATGCTTCTGCCCCCTGTTCGGCGACGCCCGCATGCGCCGATCCAATGCCGCCTATAGCGGATGCATTCGGCGACCCATTTTTTCAGACATGATGGCTGGCGAGCGAGCTGGCCATCTGCCTGCCGAGTCGAGAACGTTCTGCAAATCAACAGGCCGGATGCATCGCCAGCGAGCGCCGATTTGAACCAACCCGATGCAGCATTCGCTTCGCGCGGTTTGCGCTTACTGCATCGCCCTCTGCTGGTACATTGTTGTCCGAAAGTTGCGAACGAACGCTAATGTCTTGGCGGGACGGCCTCGAAGATAAATGCGGCCTGGAAAACGGGACCGGCATTTGTGCGGACCTCGATAGCCATGTGATGTCGCTCATCAAGCGGGGAGAGATCCTTCGCCATGTCGCCAAGAGATTTCGCGGCTTCGATCTCGGCCGCCGTTTGGTCTTCAAGTTCCATGCCCTCGTCGTCCGCAAAGAGGGCCTCGCCGTCCCTGATGTCAAAGTAGTAGCGGGTCATGAGCTGTTCCTTTTGCGGAGCGAAAGCGCATGATCTCGCAGTCACCCGAGTGCACGTTTGTCGCTGTCGCCGATGATATCAAGCCAGGGAGTGTTCCCAAGGTTTCAAATCAGAGATCTGAAAACGAGGCAGTGAAAATGCCGAAATCGCAGCCGGGTTATCGCGCCTGAGCACCCCCGGGTCTGGCTATTCCGCTTCAACGCACTATGTTTCAGGAATCATCGACCGTAGAGATCGGCGCCGGTGACTGAGAGACGCTGGTGCTCCCGCCGAAGAGCCGGAGCCATGTCGTGAGCGCCTTGATCTATCCCTTGCATTTTCACCGACAGTTTGAACGCCGCTGGTTGTCCAATCCAGCGAATAACCAGAATCGCCGCTCGCCCCCGCAGGGACAGGATACTTGCACCGCCTGCGGTCACGTTGTCACCGCGCCTTCCACGTCCACTCACTTGCCGACCGGAAAAATCGCCAACCATTGGCGTTGTTCGGCGTGCGGCAACGCCTGGGACACTTTCGTGGAGCCACCGGTGAGGAAAGTCGCCAGGTCGTCTCCCATCGGGGTTCGGGAGGCTAGGAACGGCCAGATCGAATCTGGCCTTGAGCCGGGTGACGATGTCTAGCGTAGCACAGCGATAGCGGAACTCACCGTCGGATACCGGTCGACTGACGCTTGCTGACCAGCCGTAAGCATCTTCCTGCAGAAACTCTCTCGCCTTTTTGAGAGCGGCCTCTGCCGTGCCACGTCCGAGATTGACGCAGCCGCACAGATTCCTTCCGCTGATCAAGTATTGTGGATGCGTCGTTCTAGCCATGCAGAACAGCCACCGCCAGAATGAGCAGCCCGAGAAACACAGGCACGATTACCGGCGGCACGATCCAGTCGGTCAGGTGGAAGCGGGACATGGGCGCTCCTTCTTGTGCGGCGGGAGCGTTTCGTTACCCTCAGTCACCGATAGACGCCATGCGAAGGACGGTGATTAGCGATGGTACGCCCGGCAGGGCCGCGATAGCCAGCGGCAAATCCGCCAGATGACCTCTTCGGCGACATTTCAGCATCGCCGGCAGAAACGGATGGCTATCCGAAGGGAAAAGGCGCATGGTTGCTCCTGCATCAGGTCAGCATCGGCCCGGGAAAGCAGGTGCGCATGACCATTCGTTCCCGGCGAGAAGCCGTCACCTTCAAGCACCCGTTCCGGATCAGGGGCGTCGATCGCCTGTTGCCCGCGGGGACTTACGAAGTCATTACGGACGAGGAGTCGCTTGAAGGACTTTCGTTCCCCGCCTTTCGCCGGATCGCCACCATGATCCTGGTGCCGGGAGCCACCTCAGCATCCGTCCTGGAGATGATATCGATCGGTTCGGTGGATCTGGCGGATGCGCAGCGCATCGATGCGAGTGTACCGGATGAGTAAGGAACCCCTGGACCTCGACAAACATCGCGGGATGGCCGCACAGAAGGCGACCGATCTGCGGCGTACGCTGGTCGAGATTGAGAACCACGCAAGGGAGTTGCGCAATCGGCAAACCGCGCTCGAAAATCAGCTTTTGTCGCTTCCCGCGGAGACCTGGCTGGAGGCCGCTGCCAAGGCCCGATACGTACTTAATCTCTACGTCGCGAGCCTGTCGCCGGAGGACACCCGCCATCGTAATCTCGTTGCGGCCGTCTTCGATGATTTTACACGCCTCACCCGCGACGGCGAGGCCTCCGACGCGAATTGACTGATGAAGATCGCGCCATTCACTGCAAACGTGGCCGGTGAAGCCTTCCGTTCTTTCGCGACGGGGGTCGTCACGTCGCTCTTGCCGCAAGGCCCGGCCGCTTGGCATCCTCCGCTCTCTTCCTCGGTGGAGCGGCGATCAACCCGTCCCGGATCGCCTGTTTCCGCGCGAGCTTGCGCATGCGGCGTACCGCCTCGGATTTCTTCCTCGCAGCTTCCTCCGAGGGCTTTTCGTAAAAGCGGCGTCTGCGCATTTCCCTGAACACGCCCTCGCGCTGCATCTTCTTCTTGAGCACGCGTAGCGCCTGCTCGATATTGTTGTCGCGGACAAGCACCTGCAACAGTTTCTCCTCACGTTCGGGCCGCGAAACGGGGCGAGTCCTGAATGCCGGCCGATTGCTCAGGAGACCCAACAATGTGAATGAGCGATGTGAGGATGATCGCGTCGGGGACTCTCTTCACCGGCCCGGAGCAGCTGCGCTGTTCTGGTCACAGCGAGCGTTACGGTGATGACGTGACCACTCCGTGGCGACTATGTCAATTGGTGCGCGGCCGGCTTGGCGAGCAAGGTGCTCCGCAAGTCCGCCATTTACAGCATTCTCAATTGAATAACGCCATCTTCTATCTCACCTCGCTCGAAACGGGTCCGAGCTACCACTTCCAATGCAGTCCGGTGCCTCTGTAAATAGCTGAGGGCCTGGCTTTGCGTCCTGAAGGTCGTCTTCAAAACGCATGCCTGTCTGTTTGAACCGACCGCCAGAACGAAGGAGACACTTTGCCCTGTGCCCTTTTCGGTCTCCGGTGCAATCCGAATACTCTTCACGCTAGTTGCTCCAACCCGAGAGTATCCTCTCAAGCGGAGTGCAGGTTCGATCATCCGAAGTCAATGAAAAGATTCGCTCTTCCCTTAAGGCGCTACGGAGGACAAAATCTTTCGAACAGTAAGTCGCTTTTCTTGATTGTAGCGTTGCGGAGCGGTCGGACGTCTGGGCCAGTTCGTTCAATTCAGCGCAGGACGTTTCCGGCAGCTTCGTCGGCCAGAGCCCGGCTAGACAACTCGCTCCCCGCGCGGCGCTGGCGGGACCGCTTGTGAGTTGCAGTCGATCAGCCACGCTACGCCCGCACACAGGCAATAGCGAGCGCTAAAACGCCAAGGCTGCAACATTTCTCGCTGCCACGAGAGAATCTGCAGTGCAGAGGAACGATCCCCTTTGCCGGCGCTTGTTCCCAGGCGGAAGCACTTCATACCGTTTCCTCCCAGCGAGGGTCATCATGGCCAGAAATCGTGCGTTCGAGCGACCGGAATCGATAGCCGAGCGCGAAGCCGGCAAAGTGTTTCAATCAATCGATCGGAAAAGCCGCATCACAGAATACTCGCTTGCTCAAAAGGCATTTCACGACAATCGGGAACGTTTGAAAGCGGAAAGATTGGCCCGCGAGGCTGTTGTGACCGCCGGGAAGGCGATCAATCAAAGCCCGGGTGACGAGAGTCGAGATCCGGGTGATGAAAGTCGAGAAAAGCAAGCGGTTCTGCGCGAATGGGATCTCTGGATTCAAACACAACCTCTCCAGCGAAGCGCAACCGGGCGAGACGCTCGAAAGTTTTTCCTGCAGCTAAGGGCGAGACGCCCTCCCGGTCCACTTGATTTCCCGGCGCGCGGGCAGGACAAATGGCAGATCGTCCGTGGTTGGCTGCTAGATGCGCAGCGGCTCGAACGCGACTGAGGCTCGAGTTGGGGGCGGCCCGACACACGAGACGTTCAGCCAGTTGCACCCTTGAATGCAGTCCGCCCATTCTGGAGCGCTGGAAGGCTCATGACGATCGCCGATGACATCCTGAACCTGGTGAAGCGCAAACGAAGACTAAGGCTGACCGCGCTCGAGATTGCCGAGATTCTCTACTGGGAAGACAAGACCTACCGACAACGCGTCGTGGCCAGTTGCTTGATGCTGTACGAACAAGGCAGCCTTGCCCGCAGCGGCACGGGCAGTCTTGCCGATCCCTTCACATACAGCATGCGCCGCGATGAGCGATCTCTGGCTGAGTAGCTCCCGGCTGCCCCGCTGCCCATCGCGCAACGTCAGCAACAAACGTACCTCGCAAGCGAGCACCCGGCCATCGATACCGCCATGCCTTGTACGAAGCCGAAAAACAGTTGATGAAGCCGTGGTATCGCGACTCAACTAATCCGCGGGCTTGGGCTGGCCGCCCTTCCCGCGGATTTTGTCGCGCAGGTTGATCAGCCACATTGACGTCGGCCGCAGGATAAAGAGGTCGGCGACCAGCGCCGCCACCATCGAGAACGCGCTGAGCCAGCCGAACAGGCGCAGCGACGGCAGGTCGGAGAACACGGTCACGACGAGGCCGCAGGCCAGCACTACCGTGGTCAGGATCAGTGCGGGACCCACCAGCACGGTGGCGCGCTCCACCGCCAGATTCGAAGAGACGCCGGGCTTGCTCTCCAACCGCAGGCGGTTGAGGAAGTGGATGGTCGCCGACAGGCCAAGGCCGAACGACACCGTCAGCGCCACGACGCTGGCGAATTGCAGCCCCTCCCCGAGCAGCCACAGTACCGTGCCCGACAGCACCACCGGGAAGATGCCGGGCAGGATGCAGGAGAACATCACCACGACCGAGCGGAAGGCTAGGCCAATGAAGACCGCGACCAGGATGAACTCCACGGTGAGGCCACGGTTGAGTTTCTCGATCATGTTGGCGCTATTGCGCGCAGCGATAGCGGAAAGGCCGGTTACCGCGATCTCGTAGCCCGGATTCGCCTTGCGCACCTTATCAAGTTCATGATCGAGCTTGTTAATGACAGGCAATATCTGGCTTGAGTCGAGGTCGGGCACGCGGCCGGACACCACGACGGCATCCTGCTCGGCGGAAATGAAGCGGCGCACCAGGTGTTCCGGGATCACGCTGACATATTGCTTCAGTGTCGCAATGTCAGTGGTGCCGGCCTTTTCCGCAAGCCAGCGGCGCAGCGTTTCCAGCGACCAGACGTTGCCGACGCCGGCTGCGCCCTCCACCGTGGAATGGACTTGGGCGATCACGTTGAGCGTCTGCGGCGAGTAGAGATCGGCTCCCTTCGGGAATTCGATCAGCACGTCGATCGGATTGGCGCCGGTGAGCTTGGCGTCGAGCCGCCCGCTCGCCTCCACCGCCTGCCGCTTGTCCGGCACCTGGTCGGCGAGGCGATAGCGCGGCTCCAGACTCGCATAGACGATGCCGAGCCCGCCGACCACGATCACCGCGATCAGGCTGTACAGCCCGGGGCGGCTCACCATGCGCACGGCGATCCAGTAGCAGAAATTGCGCAGCATCTGCACGCCGGCATCGGCGCTCTTGAACTTGACGGCGAATATCCGCTCGTTGCGCACGAGCAGCACGCCGAATACCGGCACCAGCGACAGCACCGCGACCAGCGCGATGATGGTCGCTGCCAGCCCTGCCTCGCCGAATTTTCGGATCAGGTCGGAATCGGAGAATTGCAGCGCGATGAAGGAAATGCCGGCCGTGCCGTGCGTGAGCACGCAGGCCGGTCCCACCACCAGCACCGCATTGGTGAACGCGGTCAGCTTGTCCTGCCCCGCGATCAGGCGGTCGCGCGCCGCAAAGGTCAGCTGCATCGAATCGGAGAAGCTGATCACCATGATGAGCGGCGTCATCACGTTGAGGAACATGTTGAGATTGAAATTGGCCCAGCCGAGGCCGCCGAGCGCGAGCAGGATCGCGATCATCGGCGGGAACGCCGCCGCCACCATGAACGATATCTTGCGGAAGAAGATGATGGCGATGATGCAGCCGGCGAGCAGGCCGAGGACGTTATAGGTGATGCCGTCGCGCTCGACCGCGTTGCGGATTTCGAGTTGCATCACCGGCACGCCAGAGAGCTGCGCGTTGAGCCCGCTGCCGGCGAGGTCGTCGGCCATGATCTTCCTGATCTCGCCGATCACCGTCTTGAGCTTGTTGCTGGAGACGACCGACGGCTCCAGCGACATCACCACCAGCGCCAGCGTGCCGTCTTCCGACAGCAATTTGCCGCGGATGATCTCGTTGCTCTTCACCGTCTCGATGAACTTGTCGTAGGCGGGCCCCTCCGGCAGTTCCGGCGGGAACAGCGCCGCCGGCAGCTTGCCGGGCTCCGGCGCCTGGCGCGCCGAGAACAGCGACACCAGCCCGCGCACGCCCTCGACGAGTTGCATGTCGGTGACCATGTCGCGGAGCTTTTCGAGGTTTTCGCGCTGTAGAAGCGTCTTGCCCTCGACTACGACCAGCACGTCGAATTCGGTCGCCGGGAAGCGCTTCGTCACTGCCTCATACTGCTTGTAGTCCTTGGAATCCGAGCGGAACAGCTGGCTCAGGGAGTCGTCGATCTTGATGCGGTAAACGCCGAACACGGCGGCGATCATCAGCACGGCCAGCACGATGCAGGAGATGATCGGCGCCTTGACCGCGATCAGCCCCATCCGCTCCAGTCCGAAGGCGATGCTCGAAGTCGGCCGCTTCTCGACCACGTCGACGTGGACTTCGCTTTCGCTGTACTTATCGAGCATGACCTGTTCAGTCCTCACATCGCCTGACGATGTTGCTTGAGGTTTTGGATAACGCACAAATAGCGGCTCTTTGGCGACTTGAGAGCAGCGTTAACCCTTGAAAAAATACGGCAAATTCGGCGCGCTTGATGTAGCAGGTTCGCCCGATATTTCGCAAGGTTCGGCCATCAGGCAAAACTGCGCGAAAAGATCAAAAAAGGGCGTTAAGTCTCTGATTTGCCACACCCGTCAGGGCCACGCCCCAAGGAGTTCCGGCGAACAACGGCAACGCTGGCTGCAAACGGCGCCGCGTACCCAGCTCTCAATTTTTCGGGAAACGACTCCGCGAGACAATCACGCCGGAGATGACGCGGCCACGCCGGAGATGACGCGGCGCTTAGTCCACATTCTTCTCCGCTTCCGCCCCGCGGTCGAGCGCTGCCCGGAAAGCCACCTCGAACAGGCTTCGGTACTGGCCTGCATTGACATTGGAAATGTGCGCGGTGTCGCGAAAATTGGCCTGCCCGTCCCGGACCAGGTAGCAGTATCCGTGCTCGCAGACGACGGCCGACGGGTCCACGGTCAGGAGACGCGGATTGTCGCGGAACCGATCGAGGGCGGCGGCGATCTCACGCCGGAAGGCGCTCATCATCAGGCCGGGACTGGCCTCGACCTTCCATTCGTCGATGGCGCGGCCGGCGCGTATCTGATTTTCGATCCATCTCTGCGGCAAGTCGAAACCGATGTTCAACAGCGGCATGATCAGGACGATGGTCTTGCCTGCCGCAAGTAACCTGTCCGCGAGGGCAGAGATTTCAGCCGCATTGCTCCAGTTGCTGCCGAGCACGACGATGCTCGGCTCCGCCTGCCCAAGCACGAAATCCAGCGTGTTGCGATTGAACTGCCGGCAAGGCGGCTGATCGCCTGCGTGGGCTGCCTCATCGTCGATGAACGCCCTGCAGGCGCTTTGCGTCGCGATCAGTCCCCGGATTCCGTTGGCGAGCGCAGCCTGCGAAATCGGTTCGAGATACTGGTTGGCAAAGGAATCTCCCCACAGGATCGCGGACGGCCGGCCCGTCGCCTCTGCGCTGCCGAAACTGCAATAAGTCTCGGTTGTCTTCTTGGTGGAGTTTGCGTTCCGGAAACACTCGTCGCGGGGCGTATTGGTTCTTCGCGCGAGTTCAGCCGGCAGCAGGTACTCCGGGAGCCTGCCCGGGAAACCGTGATTCAGGAAAGCCAGCGACACAAAGCCTGCGAGCACGGCAAACGAGATGCCTGAACCGGCCAGCAGCCTTCGCGTCGTCCAGTAATCCCGCTGCGTTCGGACCGGTTGCTCGACATAGCGGTAAGAGAGCGCGCCAAGCGCGAGCGAGGCCAACGCCATCGCTATTTTTTGCGCGCTGCCGACCTCATAACCGCGCAGCGAAAGCCAGTTCAGGGCGAACACCCAGATCGGCCAATGCCAGAGGTAGATCGAGTACGACCAGTCGCCGATCCGCTGGACCGGAGATAATCCGAGCAGGCCGCCTTTGCCTGCCCCCTGTCGCGCAGCGACGATCATGGCCGCGCCCAGGATCGGCAGGATGGTGAGCCCGCCGGGCCATCGCGCTTCAGGCAGAGGATAGACGGTGCAGCCCACGACCAGTGCCCAGCCAGCGAGCGAGACAAGCAGTGATTCCAGCCACGACGTTTTCGCACCTTCCGATCGGCGCCGGATCTCTGCCGCAGCGATCAGGCCACCCGCCAAGGGCTCCCAGGCCCGCGCCCGCAAGGAGAAGAACGGCGATCCCATCGCATCGTGCTGGCTCGCCCACAAGCACCATGCAAGAGACGCGGCGGCGAAGACCTGCAATGCGATCGTCACGGCGCCGATCCCGGACCTCGTGCCCGAAGCCGCGCGCCAGACCAGCGACGCAACTAGCGGCATCCAGATGTAGAACTGCCATTCCAGCGAAAGCGACCAGGTGTGCAGCAGCGGCTTGGTCTGCGCGGCCATAGCGAAATAGCCGTTGTCGCTGTTGAACGCAAAGTTCGACACGAAGGCCAGCGCGGAGAGCGCCTGCAGCAGGTGCTTGAGATATTCCCCCGGCAACGTCACGAACCAACCGGTGACGACGGAAGCGCTGACCACAACCGCCAGAGCCGGATAGATCCGGCGCATCCTCGTCATGGCGAAGGACCACAGCGAAAAGCGGCCGCGCTGCAGGTCGTTCAGGACCTTCGCGGTCATGAGGTAGCCGGTGATCACCAGGAAAACGTCGACCCCGACGAACCCTCCGGCGAATCCCGGTATCTGGAAATGAAAGCCGACGACGGCGATCACCGAAAGCGCGCGGAGTGCGTTGATGTCCAGCCGGAATCCACTTGGACTCGCGTGCTTGTCAGCCGCCCCTGCCGCCGCCCCCAGTTGCCCCATAACCCGTCTTTGCCAGCTCCCGATCCGCTTATAGCAGGTGCGGGCTGGCGAACAACGGGCGGGGCGGGTCGACGATGTTCCGTTTTAAGCTCAGTCCACCGGTCGGTCCGAGATCATGGCAGTTCCGCTTTCGTCCTTCAGCGCCACGCCGGTAATCTGTCGTGAGATGCCCTCACGCACCAGCCAGGCAATCTTGAACGCGGCTTCATCGTAGCTCAGGCCTGCGCTGTGGATGTTCGACACGCAATTGCGCGTCTCATCGGTCAAGCCGATTCGCGGCGCGAAGGTCAGATAGGCACCGAGACTGTCCGGCGCCGACAGGCCCGGCCGCTCGCCGATCAGGATAGCGGCCATGCGCGCTTGCAGTATTTCGCCGATCTCGTCGCCCAGCGCGACACGTGCACCCGACGCAATCACGACATGGCCCACCGCGATGCCCGCCTGCGCGAGCAGCGGCAGCAATTCGCCGGTAACGCCGGCCGCATGGCGGTTCACCGCCGTTGGCGACAATCCGTCGGCAATGACGAGGACGAGATCGCTCCGCTCGCGCGCGCTGTCCGCCAGCAATCGCCGCGCCTGCGCATCAAGCATGCGGCCGAGGTCGGGCCGGCGCAGGTAGTCGCGCCGCAGCGGCGCGCGGCTTGATACCTCAACGGGCGCAAGGCCGAGCCCGCGGAGCGAGGCAATAAGGCCCGCCACGTCGAAGGCGGCATGTACGGCGTCGCGCGCAGGGGCATGATCGAGCGTGAAGTCGAGCAACGCCTCGGTCGGCAGGCCCGAACCCGCGCGGCCAAGCCCGACCCGCGCCGGCGTCAGCGTGCGCAGATCGCCGACCGGGCGCGGCGATGCCAGGGGTTTCGCCTCACTCGGCAGGGACGGCAGCCTCGCGCAGCCGGACCGAGTAGTTCGACGCATTCTGCCGGCCGCTGGTCGCCGCGCGCGCGAACTCGATCAGGTGATGGGCGATCGTCGCCGAACCGATCAGGCCCTCGATGTCGCCCTTGCGCAGGCGGCCGAGCGCGAACTTCCAGAACACCCGCTTGTAGTCGCCGAGCACACCGATCTTCCAGAAGATGTTGCGCAGCATGATCAGCGCGCGGCGCGTGTTCGCCCAGGTCTTCAGCTCGTCGGCCACCGGCACCTTGATGCGCTGGGCATGGGTGTACTCGCATTGATACTCGTAGCGCGAATACAGTGCCTTCGGCTCGTATGCGATGGCCATCGCGCGCTTCCAGGCGCCGATCACCTCGTCATAAGGCATCAGGAAGTCGACGTTGGAATCGCGGCCCTCGTCGTCATTGATCAGCCGGCCTTCCTTCTCTAGGCGGTCCCAGAGCGGCGTCTTCGGCAGCGCCTGCAGCAGGTTGATGGTCAAAAGCGGAATACGCGACTTCTCGACGAAGTCGATGATTGCAGCCTCCGTGCCGGGCTTGTCGGTGTCGAGCCCCATGATGATGCCGGAGACGACTTCCATGCCGTAGGAATTGATGGTCTGCACGCCCTCGAGAATCGGGACCATCATGTTGTGGTCCTTGTGCATGGCATGCAGCGCATCCGGGTCCGGCGTCTCGATGCCGCAGAAGATGGTGACGAACATCGCCTCTTTCATCAACTGCAGGATTTCGGGACGCTTGGCGATGTTGAGCGTCGCCTCGCAGGCCAGGCGCGTGATATAGCCGGTACGCTTCTGCCATGCCACCAGATGCGGCAGCAGATCCAGCGTTGCCTTGCGGTTGCCGATGAAATTGTCGTCGACGAAGTAGACCGTGTCGGTCATGCCGCATTCAACCAGCTTGTCGAGCTCGGCGATGATCTGCTGCGGCGTCTTCAGGCGCGGGTTGCGGCCGTAAAGCCCGGGGATGTCGCAGAACTCGCACTGATACGGACAGCCGCTGGAATACTGGATGCTGCCGAGCAGGTATTTCCGGGTCTCGGCGAGCTCGTAGGCGGGGATCGGAAAATCGCTCATCGCGATGCGATCTTTCGTCATCAGCACGACCTGCTGGTCCGGGCGCGAGCAATCATCCGCGAGCCTGCGGAACAGCTCGTCGGTGGCGTCACCCAGCTCCCCGACATGGAGATAGTCGAAGGAGGGATAGTAATCCGGGCACGCGCTGACCGAAGGGCCGCCGAGCGCGACCGGCAGATCATGGGCATGGGCGCGGCGGCAGATGTCGTTCATCTGGTTGCGCTGGATGTGCATGCCGCTGACCATCACCGCTTCCGCCCACTCGAAATCTTCCCTGGTGGCGGGGCTGATGTTCTCGTCGATGAAGCGCACCGGCCAGTCGGCCGGAAGGTAGGCTGCGATCAGCAGCAAGCCCTGCGGCGGTATGAACGCCTTGACGCCGTCGGTCAGGGCATAGGCGTGCTCGAATGTGCCGAAAGAAGACGTGTAGCGGGGAAACACGCAGAGGATACGCCGCACCGTCTCAAAACCTTCTGCTCGCATCAAACTTCCTCAAGCATTCTCGTTACTTGCCTGCCGATCAGGAATTTAATCACGAGCTTGAAGGCTCGGCTACAAATTCCTCTCGGAATTGTGGCTGACCGGTAACGCACTCGCCCGGCCATTGGTTGCAAAACCCGCTTGGAATGTGTCTTACGCGATCAATTTTGCGGCAAAATCGGGGAGCTCGCCCGCACTTCCGGCGAGGCGAAAATCGGTGCCGGCAAGTCCCATCCGCACCAGCCAGTCGTCGAACTCCGGCGCCCGCTTCAGGCTAAAGAGGTCGCGCAGATAAAGCGCGTCATGGAAGGAGGTCGACTGGTAGTTCAGCATGACGTCGTCGGCGCCGGGCACTCCCATGATGAAGGTGACGCCGGCGGCCGCCAGCAGCGTCAGCAGATTGTCCATGTCGTCCTGGTCGGCCTCGGCATGGTTGGTGTAGCAGACGTCGACCCCGAGCGGGGCGCCCAGCAGCTTGCCGCAGAAATGATCCTCCAGCCCCGCGCGGATGATTTCCTTGCCGTCATAAAGATATTCCGGGCCGATGAAGCCGACCACGCTGTTGACCAGCAGCGGATCGAAGGCGCGGGCGACCGCATAGGCGCGCGCCTCCAGGGTCTGCTGGTCGACGCCGTGATGCGCATTGGCCGAGAGCGCCGAACCCTGCCCGGTCTCGAAATACATCACGTTGTCGCCGGCCGTGCCGCGCTTCAGCGAAAGCCCAGCTTCGCGCGCCTCGCGCAGCAGCGCAAGCGTGACGCCGAAGCTGCGATTGGCCGCTTCCGTCCCCGCGACCGACTGGAATACCAGATCAACCGGCAGCCCCTGCCCGATCAGTCCGACCGTGGTGGTGACATGGGTCAGCACGCAACCCTGCGTCGGGATGTCGAAGCGCGCGATGATGTCGTCGAGCAGCCGGAGCAGTCCGCCGATCACGGCCGGATCATCGCTGGCCGGGTTGATGCCGATGCAGGCATCGCCCGAACCCAGGACCAGACCATCGAGGATGGATGCGGTGATGCCGCGCGCATCGTCGAAGGGATGGTTGGGTTGAAGGCGCGTGCTCATCCTGCCCTTCAGCCCGATTGTGTTGCGAAAGCGGGTGGTTACTTCGCACTTCTTCGCGACCTGAATCAGGTCTTGGTTGCGCATAAGCTTCGATGCGGCAGCCGCCATTTCCGGCGTCAGGCCGCGCGCCAGCTGCGCCAGCACGCCGCCGGTCGCGGCGTCCGACAGGAGCCAGTTGCGGAAGGCGCCGACGGTCAGCGAGGCGACCGGCGCAAACGCTCTTGCGTCATGGGTATCGACGATCAGGCGGGTGACCTCGTCGTCCTCGTAAGGGATCACCGCCTCGCTCAGGAATTGCCGGAGCGGCACATCGGCCAGCGCCATGCGAGCGGCGATCATTTCCTCGGCGCTGCCGGCTGCCAGGCCCGCCAGCCGGTCGCCGGAACGCGGCGGGCTCGCCTTCGCGAGCAGCTCGCGCAGATCCTCGAAGACATAAGACGTGGCGTCGATCGCCTTCCGGTAGGCCATGAGGACTCCGCGGGTTGGCTCTGGATGGCGCTTGGCAGCCGAGCACCTGGGTGCGACGGAGGCGCAATTGAAGCGCGATCCGGCGCCCTCCCGGCGGTTTTGCGACCGGTGGCATGCCAAACGCCCGCGACGGCTGCATTATTGCGCCCCCCGTCGTGGTTGTCGCGAATCTATTCAACCATTTGGTATTACTACAAAAAATTTGTGACAGTTGCAGTCATACAAACCTCGCGCGTTAAGAAAATATCCATGAAAGTTCCGCACGATATTTCCGACGCTCGACCGCCTTGTCCGCGCGCCAATGCCCGGGCCGCCGCGGCGAAAATTTTTGAGTCCATTCCAACGAGTCTGTACCCGACCATGACCTCAAAACTCTCGCTCGCGACCAAGCTCTATTCGATCTTCGGGCTGTTCGCCGTCCTGACCGCGGCCATCACCGCGCTGTCGGATTACAACACCCGCCGCAACACCGCGCTGACCGAGGCGGTGTCGACGGCGAGCCGCGCCGCGCTGAACGTCGAGCGCATCAATTCGCTGGTCTATGCCGTGGTGATGGAATCCCGCGGCGTCTACATGTCGACCGACCCGGCGGTGGTAAAGAAATACGGCAACGGCTTGCTCGCCTTCAATGCACGCATCCTCGAGGTGGTGAAGAACTGGGAAGCACTGGTACAGGCCGATGACGCCGAACAGTTCGCCGCCTTCAAGAAACGCGTCCAGCAGTTCGTCGAATTCCGCGCCGAGCTGGTGCGCCGCGCCAACGAGATCAGCCCGGCCGCAGGCCGCGAATGGGGCGACAACGACGCCAACCGCTCGGTCCGCACCGCCCTGAACAAGGATCTCGAGGCACTCTCGAAAGTCTATGCCGAGCGCAGCGGGCGCCTCGCCCAGACGACGGACGAGAACCACAGGCTTGCCTTCATCCTTACCGCGCTCGGCGCCATTGCCCTGATCGTGGTGGTGGTGGGCGTGCTCACCATCGCCCGCTCGATCGCGCGTCCCCTGTCTGTCATCACCGACACCATCAAGCGCGTCGCCGACGGCGAGGACAATGTCGAGGTGCCCCACACCGCTCGCGCCGACGAGATCGGCTCCCTCGCCCGCGCCATCCAGATCTTCAAGGAAGCGATGGAGCGCAACCGCAAGCTCAATTCGCAGGTGCTCGAGGATTCCAAAGAGCGTGACGAGCGCACGCGGCACATCGAGGCGTCCGTGGAGGCGTTCCGCGAAGCGATCGGAAGCGTGGTGCGCACCGTCACTGACAGCGCGGCCACCATGCGCGGCACCGCGCAGAGCATCGCGAGCGTCGCCTCCGATGCCAGCGGCCGTGCGGTGGCCGCCGCCGACGCCACCGAGCAGGCCTCCACCAACGTCTCGGCTGTCGCAGGTGCAGCGGAAGAACTCTCGGCCTCCGTCGAGGAGATCGGCCGCCAGGTGCGGCAGTCGGCAGCCGCCGTCGAACAGGCAGGCCAGCGCACCGACAAGTCGGTGTCGGAAATCGAGGGCCTTGCCGCCGCTACACAGCGCATCGACGGCGTGGTCACCCTGATCCAGACGATTGCGGCCCAGACCAACCTTCTCGCCCTGAACGCGACCATCGAGGCTGCGCGCGCGGGCGACGCCGGCCGCGGCTTTGCCGTGGTGGCACACGAGGTGAAGGCGCTGGCCGGCCAGACCGCGAAGGCCACGGCCGAGATCAGCGAGAATGTCGGCATGATCCAGATCTCGACCCGCAACTCGGTCCTGGCCGTGCGCGAGATCGGCAATGCCGTGCGCGAGATCAACGACGTCACCACGAACATCGCCTCGGCCATGGCCCAGCAGGATCAGGCGACCCGCGAAATCTCCCAGAACGCACAGCTCGCCGCCCAGGGCAACGAGACGCTCGTCGACAATATCGGCTCGCTCAGCGACGCCATGGGCCAGACCTCGAGCGCAGCCGAATCCGTGCTTGCGGCATCCAGCGAACTGGCGGCCACCGCCGAGACGCTGTCGCTTGAAGTGGAAAAGTTCTTCCAGAATCTGCGCGCCGATCCGCATGCGGGCTTGCGGAAGGCGGGCTAACCGCGATGATCTGACAACAACACTGTCATTGCGAGCCAACACGGTCGGCGCGAAGCGCCGCCGGATGACAGGCTCCGCGAAGCAATCCAGCTTTGCTGGTAGCAAAGGAAGTGTGGATTGCTTCGTCGCTCCGCTCCTCGCGATGACGTGGTAGAGAGACCTCCACCGGTCACCGCTATTTCGCAGCGGCGACGCTGCCCAGCAACTGCGTGCTCACCGCGAGTTCGGCAATCTTCCTGCCCATGTCCTTGGCGGCTTCCGTCGAGAAACGGTAGTGGAAGCCGGCATAGACCCGCGCGTTGGAAACTTCGTCGCTGTAATCCTGCAGACGGGTCCATTTGCGGGTAACGCCCGACGCGGTCGGGCTGCTCAGGCTAAACTCGCCCACCTCGTTGCCTACGACGATCTGCAGCACGTTGGAGACGGCCGAGGCGACGATGCAATGCGCGCAAGGGTATTCAGGGTGCATCGGCGTCGTGCCGAGCGGCACCCAGGACGCCTCCCGCGGCGTCGCGGGATTGCCGGCGAGATCGGCGTTACGGATCGCGGTGATCGGCCGCCAGAAATTGTAAGCGTATTTGCCCTCGAACACGGCGATGAAGGCATCGCTCGCGGCCATCGCCGTCAGCGCGTATAGCCGCGCGCAGTCGACGAGGTCCATCTTCTTGGCCGTGGCGATCTGGCGAACGATAGGGTTGAAGGTTCGCGGTCCCGTGAAGAGCCAGAAGCGCGCGATGGTGGTCTGCTCGGCGCTGCGCTTGCTGCCGTTGAGGCTGCCGAACTCGCGAATCTCGTTGAGGTCCTTGGTCCAGACTTCCGAGGTGAGCGAGGGCGGCGGCGCGGGCCGGAACTGCGAGGCCTCCTTCATCACCCACGGCGTCAGCTTCGCTGCCGTCGATTCGATCGGGACAGCCGTTGGGACATAGACGCCGGGCGAGGTCTGCGGACGATAGCTCTCGGGCGTCTTGCTGCCGTCATTGGCGCGCAGCGCAATGATCTCGGCCGCGGCCTTCTTGCCAAGCTCGATGCCTTTCGACTTTGCCTCGCCATCGGTGATCGCCGATAGTGACGTTGCAAGGGTGGCGTCGAGATCCGCCTTCTGATCCGGATAAAGCGCCACGAGCACGTCATGCGCCGCGGAAGCGGCTGCCGCTTCGCGCGACGTCCCGCTATCCGCCGTCAGATTGAGCCTGTAGGGCGTATAACGCCTGTCGATGGCATTGACCGCCTCGAACATGGCGACATGCAGCATCGCCTGGCCGCGGGTATTGGCCGAGTTCACAAGTTGCTTCTCGATGCCGATCGCGTCCGCCTTCGCGTTCCAGTCCATGATGACGTCAGCTCTTGCTGGAGGAGCCAGCAGAATGAAGGCGAGGACGGGGGCGATGATAAATGGCTTCATGGCAGTCTCCTCCCGGCCACAATGACGGGCCGGCCCTCGGGAGCGTCATGCCAAACCGGCTGTCGTGTCGTGAAGACGCAATGAAACTCTTCTGAAAGCGTCCTATTATCGCTGCCATCAGAGATAGTTGGCGGCGCCTCGGAATGGCTGAGATCCAGAGTTCCAGTTCCGGCTTGCTTGAGATCGACTATCCCGCCGCATGCCTGCGGCGCGCTGGCCTGCCGCTGCAGCTGCGGCCCAAATCGTTCGACGTGCTGGCCTACCTCTCCCGCAACCGCGGCCGGCTGGTCAGCAAGGCCGAGCTGATTGATCACATCTGGGGCGACATCGCCGTCACCGAGAATTCGCTGGTGCAATGCATCAAGGACATCCGGTACGTTCTCAACGGAGACAATCAGTTCGCGATCAAGACGGTGCCGAAGCGCGGCTACCTGTTCGAAGGCGTGCTTGCGGAGGCGGCCCCTCGCGCGAGCGAGACAACCGCCGGATCGTTTCCTGCCTTGCCGGACCGGCCTTCCATCGCCGTGCTGCCATTCGAGAATTTGAGCGAGGAGCCGGATTCCGGGCACTTCGTCGACGGCGTGACGGAAGACCTGATCACGGGACTGTCGCGCATCAAATGGCTGTTCGTCATCGCGCGCAACTCCGCGTTCATCTACAAGGACCGCGCGGCTGATGTGAGTGCCGTCGGCCGCGAGCTCGGCGTGCGCTATGTGCTGCGCGGCAGCATTCGCCGTGCGGCGAAGCGGCTGCGCATCAGCGCACAGCTGATCGAGGCGCAAAACGGCCTGCATCACTGGGCCGAGCAGTACGACCGCGAGCTCGGCGACATCTTCGCCATCCAGAACGAGATTGCGCGCAACGTGATCGGCGCGATCGAGCCGTTCGTGCTGTCTGCGGAAGGTAGCCGCGCCTTCGCCCGCTTGGCCCAGGACCTCGGCGCCTGGGAGCTGGTGGCGCGCGCGCAAACCCATGTCTGGCGGCTCAACCGCGAGGACAACCGGGCGGCGATCGATGCCCTGCAACGGGCCGTGGATCGCTATCCGGACTACGAGCCGGCGCGCAGCCTGCTTGGCTTCTGCCTGTTGTTTGCGGCCCACAATGGCTGGATCGACCGCAGCGACGGCATGAAGGCGGGCCGCGGGCACACGCTGCGTGCGATCGAGCTCGATCACCGCACCGCCTGGGGACAGATCGCGCTTGGCTATCTCCGCATGATGGAGCGGCGCACCCTTGAGGCGATCGCCGCGTTCGAAACCGCCGTCAGGCTCAACCCCAGCTCCGCCGCCGCCCACTGCTATCTCAGCCACGGCCTGGCATTCGCCGGCAGGGATCGCGAAGCGATCGAGCACGCCGAGACCGCCATCCGCCTCAGCCCGATGGACCCGGAGATGGCGATGTTCTTCGGCGGCATTGCGGTGGCGCACTACACCGCCGGCCGCTACGAGGAGGCGCTGCATTACTCCGGCGAGTTGCTGCGGCTGCGTCCCGGATTCCAGGGCGCCCAGCGCCTGCGCTGTGCCGCGCTCGCCCAACTTGGCAGGATCACCGAGGCCCGGCAATTCCTTGAGCATGTCATGATCGGCCAGCCGCAGCTCACCCTGCAATGGATCAGGGAAAGCGTGCCCTACCAGACGCCCGAGACGATGGAGCGCTTTCTCGACGGGATGAGGAAAGCCGGCGTGAGGGAGAGTTGAGGTCGCGATCGAGCGCCCGCAAACGAGTCACGTCTACTGGATCGTCGCCAGGTAGAGCGCGGGATCGAAATACTCCGTTGCCGGCACAGATTTTTGCACACCGGCCTCGGACATGAAGAAATCGCTGACCTGCTGTAGCCATTTGACGACCGTGCCGTCGGAATAGAGCCGCTTCCATTCCCGTGACGAGAACATCTTCTGTGCCTTCAGCGCCTCGACAATGTCGGCGACCGACGACTTCTGGTAATGCCGCTGCTGCAGGGTGTCGGCGACGGCCCTGGGATTGCGGACCATGTAGTCGTTGGCCTCCGCCCAGCCGCGAATGATCCTTTGCAGGACGTCGGTGTTTGCGCCGTAATAGTCGTGCCGTGCGACCCAGCCACCGACGACGGCCGATTGCGGATAGAACGCGGAGGCATCCACCAGCTTGATCGCGCCGGGAAGCTTGTCGCGAACGGCAATGTTGAAGGGCACCCACAGCGCCAGCGCAGGCACCTCACCGGCGATGAACGCGCCGACGGCGTCCGGCATGCTGCGGTTGATCACCTCGACGTCGGCAAGACCAAGGCCGTTGGCGCGCAACGCCCGGTCGAGAAAGATGTGGGCCGTGGTCTGCGTCGTCGTCGCGACACGCTTGCCATGCAGGTCGGCGAATGTCCTCACCCCGCGGTCCGGCCGCACCCAGAGCTGCGCCGTGGCGATCTCGATATCATTGATCAGGAAGGCGCGGCCTGCGCCGAGCGCGAGATAATTTGATATCACGCCGCCAGCCGACAGCACATCCACCTCTCCGCGCGCCATGGCCTCGAACACTTCGGGCCCGGTGTTGCGCTCGACCAGTTCGAAGTCGACACCCTGCTTGTCGAACGTGCCACGGTCGAGGCCGGTAAATATCTGGCCGTCGACGGCGACAACATGAAGATACCCGAGCCGGACGCGCCTCCGCGCCTGCGCGATGGCAGGAGCCGCAACGGCAACTGCAAGTCCGCCGGCCAGAAGCCGACGCCTGTCCAGCATCATCCGCGTCATTTCGTGGCTCCGGCAGCTGCTGCCAGGCGCGGCTCCCGCAGCTCGGCGCGAAGTCGCTCGACGTGATACTGCGCAACGCCGTCGCCGGGATACTGGGCAAGGAAGTCAGAAATCCGCACGAGAGCCGCGGCCGGTTGTTCGCGTCGCATCAACGCGTAGACGACATCCCAGCGCTGGCAAAAGGAGCGCCCGGCGTCGTCGACCAACTCGAAGATCTGCACCGCTTCGGCAAAACCCTTGGGCTTGATCTCGTCCACACGACGGAAGAGGAAACGTCCCCCGACCCGCTCCTTCACGGCAGCGCTGACCAGCACCGTGGTCCCGTAATTCTTGTTCAGTCCCTCCAGTCGGGAGGCGAGATTGATGGTGGCGCCGAGTGCGGTGTAGTTCATGCGATCGGAGGAGCCGACATTTCCGACCACGGCATCGCCGACGTGAAGGCCGAAACGGGTTGCGTAGGCTGGCCAGCCGGCCTGGCGAAACGTCTCGTTCAATTCGCCGTTGCGCTTGAGGCAGGCAAGCACGGCTTCGCACGCATGGATGACGTGATCGGGATCGTCATCGGGCGCATTCCAGAACGCCATCACGGCGTCGCCGATGAATTTGTCGATCGTGCCGCGATGCTGCATGATCGTTTCCGAAAGGGCCGCAAAATAGCGCGACGTGTAGATCATCACCTCGGACGGATCGGCTTTCTCCGTCTTCGCCGTGAAATCGGCGACATCGGTGAAGAGAACGGTGACCTCGCGCCGCGTGCCGCCGAGCTGCAGCGACCGACCGGATTCGATCAGCTGGCGCACGATCGGTTGCGGCACAAAGCTCGAGAAATTGCGGATCACCGTCCGCATCGCGAACACCGAGCGGCCAAGTTCGTTGATCTCATGGATCACCGAAGCGACGCGTGGACGCTCGGCGAGCTCGAAATGCTGAATTTCGTCGGTCTGCCGCGCCAGGCTGCGCAAGGAACGTGCGAGCATGGAGCCGATCCAGAAGGCGAACGGCAGCATGCCGAGCACAAAGCCGAGCGTCAGCGCAAACAGGCCGCGCCGCTCTTCGATGATCTTGGAGAAGAACTCGTCGAGCGGGGCAATGACCGCCAGCTTGATATCGGCATTACCTGCCGTCTCGATGCCGTGGAATGCGGCGACGTATGTACGCGCGGCCGCATCGGTAAAGAACTGCTGCGCAGCGCCGCCTTTTCGCCACGCATCGATTGCTTGCACGAGACCCGGCAATTTGACGGCATCGATGCCCGGCAATGCATCGCCGCGTTCGGGAATCTCGTCCATCAGCCGGCCCATCTCCGGGTGGGCGACGATGCGGCCGGACTCGTTGAACAGGAAGGCAAGCCCGGAATTGCCGAGCCTCTGGTCGCCCAGCATCTGCTCGAGCCGATTGAGCAGGAGGTCGGCGGCCACCACGCCGCGGCGCCCTTCCTTCAGCGTCGTGCGCAGCGTGTAGCCGGGCTGGCCGGTGGCGTAGAACACATAGGGCCCGGTCAGCAGCGTCTTTTCGTCCTTGAACGCCTCGACATACCATGGCCGCTGCCGCGGATCATAGGTCGCAGGTCCCTTGGTTTCGGCGATCTGGATCAGATTCTCTGACAGGTACACGGTGACCGGCGATACCGCCGTACCCGTGCGCGAAATGATGACCACGCGAAAAGCGGCATCCTCATCCACACCGAGGCTGGCGCGGAACGCCGGCTTGGCGCGGTCGATCACATCCATTTCCAGGAACGAGCCGTCTTCGTAGCCGACATAGATATTGAAGATATGCGGGTTGTTGCGCAGCATCGAGGCCATCAGCCCGTAGAGCCGGGCATTGTCCTCGATCTCCGCCGATTGAATCGACGGCAGGCCGGCGAGGATCTCCAGGCTATCGCGCACGTTGCGGAATTTTGAATCGATCCGGTCGGCGCCGAGCTGCGCTACCTTGTCGATGAAGGTGCTCGCCGCTGTCCGCGTGATGATGGAGACGCGGCTGAAGCTGAGATAGACCAGCGTCAATCCGACAAGCAGCATCACCGCCACGAACAGCGTGACGATGGAGGCTCGAAACCCGATACGGAGCTTGCGCCGCTCTGTCGGACGGATGTCAGTCATCGCCGATGTCGATCCTCTCCATCCCGCGCGCTGGATCGTGTTGTCGCCGCAACCTTAAGATAGCCGTGCGGGCCGCCGGCGAGAAACAGTGTCACAGATGCAAGGGAGGGCATCATGGCACAAAGTGTACGTTCGCTGTCCCGGAATGTGTCACCAGACGCTCCTACCCGGCCAGGTCACGTGACGGTTAAGTCACTACCGCGGAAAGTTTTTGTCCGCCTGGGCCAAAATCACAAAGAAGCGAACAAAGCGGCCTTGGCTGTCCCTACAATAGGTTGACCAACAAGCACCTGCGGGAGCGTTCGCATGAGGCGTCGACGGTCAAAACGGGGACTGGTTACAGCCGCGACGCTGATTGCGATCGCAATGGCCCCCGTTACGGCGAAGGCGGATGCCGGCGGCATCGGCTTCTGGTTGCCGGGCGGCATGGGCAGCCTCTCGGCGGTGCCGGGTCAACCGGGCTGGAGTATCACCAGCCTTTATCTTCATCTCGAAGCCAATGCCGGCGCGGGCAAGGAGCTGCAGAACAACGCCTCCATCGTCACCGGACTGCATGCGCGGGCCGATGCGGTGGCCTTCCTGCCGGCCTACACGTTCGAAACGCCGGTGCTGGGCGGCCAATTGACGGTCGGCGCAGCCGGCATTCCCGGCAACGTCGGAATCAACATCGGCGCGACGCTGACCGGGCCGCGCGGCAACCAGCTTTCAGGCAACGCCCATGACGAGCGGACCACCTTTGCCGACGTGTATTATCTCGCCACACTGAAATGGAATCAGGGCGTCAACAATTACATGTGGTATGTGCTCGGCAACATTCCGAGCGGCACCTACGATTCCACGCGGCTTGCCAATCTGAGCCCCGGCTATACGGCAGTCGATAGCGGGTTCGGCTACACCTATCTCAATCCGCAAACCGGACACGAACTCTCCGCCGTCGCCGGCTTTACCTACAACGGCATGAACGACGCTCTGCAATACCGCAACGGCATCGACTTCCATTTCGACTGGGCGGTGTCGCAATTCGTCAGCAAGAGCGTCCATGTCGGCGTCGCCGGCTATGTCTATCAGCAAGTCACCGGCGACAGCGGCCTCGGCGCCAAGCTCGGCGATTTCAGGGGCCACTCCGTCGGCATCGGTCCGCAGATCGGCTTCTTCTTCCAGGCCTGGGAAGGCTATACCGGCTATCTCAATCTGCGCGGCTATTGGGACGTCGTCACCGAAAACCGGCCGACGACCCAGACCTTCATGGCGACGCTGACTTTTGCGCCGTCAGCGCCGGAGAAACCGGCCACGCCGCGCGGGCCTCGGCACGTGAAGTAGCTCAGAACGGATTGATGTAGTTCAGGATCGCGATTTGCCGCAGGATGACCCGCCGGATGAAATGGGCGAGCTTGACATGGTCCGTATAGATAGCCGCAGTGCCCGTGCTTCCGGCCGGCAGCCGTGACGCCAGATCCGCATCGTCGAGCTTGACCCTCACCAGGAACGGGACGGACTGGAATTCCTTCGGCATCACCGCCGTCCCTGATGTCTGCGTCTGACCGGTCGCAACGGCCTGCAATATGCTTTCGACCCTGCCGGAATGGACCTGCCCCGGCAGGAACTTGAAGGTGATCTCGACCTCCTGGCCTGGCGCGACATAGCGCGAATCGATCTGTGCGGTTTCGACGCCGATGATTGTGCTTGAGGTATCGATGAACGCCATCACCGGCGACAGCGGCAGGTTGGCGACCCGCGCGCCCTTGCGCAGGGCGAGGTTGGTGACGTAGCCGTCACCGGGCGAGCGCACCACGGTCTTGTCGAGATTCCACTGCGATGATTGCAGCTGCGCCTTGAGCTGATCCACCTCGGACTGACGCTGCTGCACATCGAAGGCGCGGCCTGAATCGCGCTCATAGAGCTGAGTCATCTGCGACAGCCGCAATTCCGAAAGCTTCAGCTGCGCCTCGATCGCCTTGACCTGCGCTTCGTGGGGAATCGGATCGATCCTGAACAGCACATCGCCTGCCTTCAGCGGCGTATTGGCGAGGACCGGCACCTCCGTCACCTCGCCGGCGACGTCAGGCACGATCGACACCGAATTGCGCGCCACCAGCGCCGGCCCCTGCGGCGCTCCCCAACCCATCGGGATGAAGAGACCGAGATTGAGCAACAGTAGCACGATGAAAGGCGAGGCCTTCCAGAACAGATTGAAGCGCACGATGCCGAGCCGCACGATGGCGAACAGAAAGACCAGGTAGACCGCCATGAGCGCGATCATCATGGTCGTGTCTCCGCGCGCGGACGGGGGATGTCGACATACGCCCAGATCAGCGCGACCGGCCACAGCGCAAAACCGCAGATCAGCGTGATCCAGCCGGCCACCGTCACCGCCTGCGCCCACGGATGATTGCGGCTCTTCGCAATGTGCCCCGGCAGCCAGCCGGCGATGCAGAAGACGCCGATGATGCTGGCCGCAAGAATGATCAGGACGATCCAGGCAAAGATGTCGATGCCGTTCATGACCGCCTCAACTCGCAGGCTTGGGCTCCGGGAATTTCCACTTGCCGTTCAGGATTTCGGCGCGCGGCCGGTAGAGCCTCACGGTGCAATTCCAGCCCGGCATGATCGGCAGGCAATTCGCCACCTTGCCGTCGCAGCCGCCGAACTGGACGGTGATCGATCCATCCGCATTCTTCTTTGCGGTAATGTTGTTGAGCGAATAGGCGTTGGCGTCGTTCTTCTGGAAATAGCCGTCCGCGTTGTAGAGGCTGACGGACCAGAAGCCGTCCACTGGCACATCCTTGACGTCGAGCCTGTAGATGGTCTTGCTGTCGTTGTTGCTCGGCGTGATGTTGAGGTAAGTGGCTTCCTTGTCGGGATTGCCGCCCCAGCCGACCGCGGTGCCGATCAGATGGCGGATCGGATCGACCTGCGCCTTGGTACCGAACGCGCTCTTGAAATCGGGGATAGTCGAGCCAAGCGCCAGCAGCGCATCGCGCACTTTCTTCTGGCTGGCCGGATCCCAGTTCGGGCTCTCCCACTTGCCGGGATCCTTCTGGTTGATCCTGGTCGCATCCTGCAGGGCGTGCACCTGCGCAATATCCTTGGGATCGTTGGGATCGACCAGCGTCCGCAAGGCGATCAGGACATACCGTGTGCCGACCTTCTGCCTGTCGAAGCTATAGCTGCCCGGACGATACTCGACATTGCCGACGACATAATGGTCCTGGTTGAGGACCATCATCGACCTGAATCGCTTGCCGGCATCCGGCAGCGTAATGGTAACCGGACCCGCATCAAGGTCGAACACCCCCGGCGAATAGAGCGTGTCGCGATTGGGGCGGATGACGGTCTGCCGGTCGATCTGCATCGGCTCGCGATGATGATACATCTTGCCGACCCCACCGGCGTCCTTCACCGCGTTGCCGAAGTAAAGGTCCGACTCCGCCCGCATGAAATTGTCGGCGGTGACCGGTACCGCCCCTTGCGCAACGGCACAGGTCGTCATGCAGGCCAGCGCAAGCGCAGCCACAGCTTCCACCTTCATTTCCGTCCTCCAGATTTCGCAATGTCGCCTACTGGACAGCGACCTTCTCCACGTCCGGCAGCACCCAGACTTTCTCAAAGAATTCCTTTTTGGGCCCGTAGACGCGGAGCATCAGCTCGAAGCCGCGCTGCGGATCGGTCGGCACCCAGTTCGATTCCTTTCCCGACGGCGCCTTCGGACCGAAATAGACGTCTACCGAGCCATCCGCGTTCTTCTGCAGGTCGGTCGCATTCGAGGCGCGGCTCGCGCGCGGCATGTTCTTGATGAGCGCGTGCGTCTGGCGGTCATAGGCCGTCACGGACCAGTACTGATCCACGGGAGCATTGGCCGGCACGCGCAGACGATAAGTCTGTCCGCCCTGGAAGCCCCGGCCATCCTTGTCGCGGATAGCCACCAGATAGAACTGCGCGGTGCCGGGACGCTTGATGGAGATATAACCGTAAGTATACAGCAGGGCACGCGCATCGATCGCGTAGTGGTCGGGGTTGGCGTAGGTCGTACCTTGCCCGTCAATCGCTTCCTGCAACGTCGGGAACATCCAGTTGCTGTTCGGGAAGAATGGCGGGAAGCCTTTGTCGTAGCGCCGCTCCAGCAGGGTCTTGGCTTCGCCGATGGCGGCCGTCAGGATCTGCTGCGTCGCTGCATCAGGCGAAAACGGCTTGCCCTTTTCGATGCCGATGCTGCGTAGCTGGTTGATCATGGCGCGGTCGCGCTCGATCCAGGGCTCGCTTTGCACGATTCGGTTGAGGTTCTCGAAATAGCTCGCGTCGTAGCGGATGGTGCTGTCGTAGTTGACGTCCTTGACGTCGGTGAACACCGTTTCCGGGGGATTGGCGGCCGCCGACAGCGGGTAAACCTTGACGCGCTTGCCATAGGCGATGGACGCGGCGACATCCGCATCGCCGTGGCTCTTCATGTTCGAGCGGAGCAGCGCGTAGCTGCTGTAGGTGTCCGGACGCAATACGCTGTAGCCGCCGGGGATTGGGTCCTTGTAGCCCGGCGGCACGATCACGAACTTACCCCCGGCGCCCTTGTCGACGCC